>NZ_DJAS01000014.1:0-307049 GCF_002429765.1 Sphingobacterium sp. UBA5996 | reverse complement strand
CACATCATAGGTTAGTTTAGGTTTAGTATAGGTACAAGCTATACTAAACCTAACTTAAGGCTAAGCTATAGGTAAACAAAAACCATATTAAGGGATAAGAAAGTAGTAAATGTGTATTTTTTAGGGATTAAGACACTGCTATAACTAAGGATAACACCCAGGTCAAAGACGAGTCCAACCGCAGCACAAACCTCAGCTTATCCATGCCGAAAAATAGCTTTTAAGAAACAAATACGCGTATGTGCGCAGGATAAAGGAACACAAAACCCTTTTGCGTAACCAAATTTACATTATGAAAATGCGTTTAGACCCGTAATATCTTGACCTGTGATCAATAAATGAATATCATGAGTTCCCTCATAGGTAATTACAGACTCCAGGTTCATCATATGCCGCATTATCGGGAAGTCACCGACAATCCCCATTCCACCAAGGATCTGTCTAGATTCTCGTGCAATCTGCAGCGCCATATTGACATTGTTCCTTTTGGCCATGGAGATTTGCTGTGGTGTCGCGCGTCCTTCATTTTTGAGTACACCTAAACGCCATGATAACAACTGCGCCTTAGTAATTTCCGTAAGGAATTCTGCAAGTTTCTTTTGCTGCAATTGAAAACCAGCAATTGGCTTACCAAACTGATGACGTTCCTGCGCGTACTGAACGGCAGTTTCATAACAATCTATTGCTGCTCCAATAACGCCCCATGAAATCCCATAGCGGGCTGAATTCAAACAGGAAAGCGGTCCCCGCATTGAATTTACACCTGGAAGCACATTTTCTGCTGGGATAAAAACATCATGAAAAACCAATTCACCTGTTTTCGAGGCGCGCAACGACCATTTATGTAGGGTTTCTGGCGTTTCAAAACCTGCCATTCCACGCTCAACGATCACCCCGTTTACTTTTCCGGACTCATCCCTCGCCCAGACCACAGCAATATCACATACGGGTGAATTTGTGATCCACATCTTGGCTCCATTTAATAAAAAGCCATCACCTTTGGTGGTTAATTTAGTTTCCATTCCACCGGGATCAGACCCATGATTGGGCTCAGTAAGACCAAAAGAGCCGACCAACTCCCCCGACGCCAGCCGCGGCAAATATTTAACACGCTGTTCCTCGCTACCATAGGTGTAAATCGGAAACATCACCAAAGAGGATTGCACAGAAGCTGCCGACCGAATGGCCGAGTCACCAGCTTCCAGTTCCTGCATGATTAAGCCATAAGAGATCTGATCCAAACCGGCTCCGCCATATTCAGTCGGAATATAAGGACCCAAGGCTCCAATAGCACCTAATTTAGGCATCAAACCAGCAATAGCACGATGCTCCTGTGCCGCATCCTCAATAAAAGGCTTAATCTCTGCTTTCACAAAATCGCGGACAGACTGCCGTATCAGTTTATGTTCTTCGGACAATAAATCATCCACTTGATAATAATCGGTATTGATCTGTTTAGTCATCATATAGTCTACATTAGCTTATCTAAGATAAAGAAAATTTTTTCACTGAACAATATTCAGTATAAACTTGACAACAAAAAACTTATTTCATATATTTAAATAATTCAGCGAATAAAATAAACCATTATGATAAAATCAGCGCTTAAAACACTTGGGATATCTTCTCAAAATTTAGGGTCATCAACTGGACAGCAATGGTTTTCCAAAGGCAAAGAATTCGAGTCCTTTTCACCTGTCGACGGAAAACTCATCGCGAAGATAAAAGGCAGTCATAGTAAAGACTATGAAGCAGTTGTTAAGCAGGCTGCTGATGCTTTTTTACAATGGCGTCTACTGCCCGCTCCGAAAAGAGGGAACATTGTTCGCCAGTTGGGAGACAAACTTCGTGAACTGAAACCCATCCTCGGAAAGTTAGTTTCCTATGAAATGGGTAAATCTTATCAGGAGGGTATGGGCGAAGTACAGGAAATGATAGACATATGCGACTTCGCTTTGGGTCTATCCCGCCAATTATATGGCAACACCATTCACTCGGAACGCCCGGGGCACCGTATGTACGACCAATATCACCCCTTGGGCGTGGTGGGTGTTATTACCGCATTCAATTTTCCAGTAGCCGTTTGGGCATGGAACACTGCGCTAGCCTTAGTCTGCGGAAATACGGTGGTGTGGAAGCCAAGCGAAAAGACGCCATTATGTGCGCTAGCTTGCCAAAAAATACTTGCAGAAATCTTACATCACAACGGACTACCTGAAGGAATATCCAACCTTATTATAGGCGACAGGCAAGCCGGAGAGTGGCTCACCGCAGACAATCGCATTGCTTTAATTTCTGCCACAGGCTCTACCCGTATGGGAAAAGAAGTCGCCGTTACTGTAGCGCAACGTCTTGGTAAGACTCTTTTGGAACTTGGCGGTAACAATGCAATCATCGTGACGCCCGATGCAGACTTAAAAATGACCATTATCGGCGCCGTCTTTGGAGCTGTAGGTACAGCTGGACAACGTTGTACAAGCACACGAAGACTTATTGTCCATGAGCGCATTTATGAAGAGGTTAAAAAACAACTGACTAAAGCGTATGGTCAACTAAAAATTGGAGACCCCTTAGATACGAAAAATCATGTAGGACCATTGATCGACAAAGACGCCGTAAAATCATACTTAAACGCACTGGAAAACATTAAAAAACAAGGAGGAAAATTGCTAATTAAGGGAAAGGTTCTTGAAGGTAAGGGATATGAAAGCGGCTGTTATGTGCAGCCAGTCATTGCAGAAGTGGAAAACCATTATGAAATCGTACAGCAAGAGACCTTTGCCCCGATTCTTTATTTGATCAAATATAAGGGTGATATCCGTGCCGCTATAGATCTTCAGAACAGTGTTGGCCAGGGGTTGTCTTCTGCGGTCATGACAAACAATCTGCAGGAAGCTGAGCTGTTTCTAAGTGCTGCAGGCTCTGATTGCGGTATTGCCAATGTCAATATCGGCACTTCAGGGGCCGAAATCGGAGGAGCATTTGGAGGCGAAAAAGAAACCGGTGGCGGTCGGGAATCTGGTTCTGATGCATGGAAAGCCTACATGCGCCGTCAGACAAACACCATCAATTACACGACTGATCTGCCCTTGGCACAAGGGATCAAATTTGATTTATAAACCATTTACACACAAAACTATGAACAACGTACATGAAAGATTAAGCAAACATATATTAGCCGATGGGTTTCCTTTGGTTATGGATATGGAAAAATCCCATGGTTCTTATGTCGTAGATGAAAATGGTGACGAATACCTTGATATGTTCAGCATGTTTGCCTCGATGGCCGTGGGCTACAATCACCCCCATTTGGTCAAACAACGTGATTTTTTAGGTAAAATGGCAGTCAATAAACCTGCCATGTCGGATATCTACACGAAAGAGTTTGCTGATTTTGTTGACACATTTGATCGTGTGGCCATACCGAAAGAACTTTCCTATGCCTTTTTCATCTCGGGAGGAACTCTCGCAGTGGAAAACGCTTTAAAAGCTGCATTCGACTGGAAAACAAGACTGAATTTTGCCCAAGGAATACAAAAAGAAGCGAGCCAGGTAATTCACTTTAGACAGGCATTTCACGGTAGATCTGGCTATACACTTTCCTTAACAAATACACAAGACCCCAGAAAATACCTCTATTTCCCCAAGTTCAACTGGCCACGCATTACCAATCCGAAGCTGAGCTACCCCTTAACAAAGGAACATATTGATCAAACCATTGCTTTGGAGAAACAAGCTGTCTACGAAATACATGAAGCCCTTGCAGCGAACCCACATGATATCGCCTGCATCTTAATTGAACCGATTCAGGGTGAAGGCGGCGACAATCATTTCCGGATGGAATTTTTCTTACAACTCCGTAAAATCTGTGACGAAAATCAGATTCTATTGATCTTTGACGAAGTACAGACTGGATTGGGAATCACTGGTAAAATGTGGGCTTACCAACATTACAATGTAATTCCTGATATCATTGCTTTTGGCAAAAAAGCACAGGTATGTGGGATACTGGCCAGCAAAGAGAAATTTGATCAAGTGGAACATCATGTTTTCAAAGAATCAAGTCGTATCAATTCCACATTCGGTGGCGATTTTATGGATATGCTCCGCTTTAAATTAATTCTTGAAGTCATAGAACAGGAAAATCTCGTTCAAAATGCGGCCGAAAAAGGACGTTACCTCCAAGAGGAGCTCCAGAAGTTGATCGCAAAAAAAACACAGCTGTCTAATTTAAGGGGCGAGGGACTATTTGTTGCATTGGATTTTGACGCTGAAAGCGGACGCAATGAATTTATCAAGAATGCCTATGCAAATAAGCTTATCATGTTAGGTTGTGGTGAGAAAAGTGTTCGCTTTAGACCGCATCTTAATGTGAGTTATACGGATATCGACAAGACGATAACCCTTATGGAAAAAAGTATTTCCTAAAGGATATGCAATGCTATACTGTTTCGGTGCCTGTAGCATTGCATATCTTTTTTTAAAACCTATCTATCTTTACAGACATTAGGGCGATCAACATCAACCAGTTCCGAAATTCCGTATTCATCAAAACGATCTAAAAGGGCATCGGTGCCCTCCTCAAGTTTATAATCCATCTCTTCTCTATATACTGGAATCATCGCATAAAAATTGATGATATTTCCATCTTTAGTTTTCAACTCCAAAAAATCTTCATCAAAACTTAGCATAGGCGGAAGCAGTAACATACAACCAAACCCGGTATTTGCGATATCTTCGGCTTCCATTCCATTGGGAATGGTATGTCCATAACCTAACCAGGTTTTGTACTCATGTGGAAACCGCGCTAATCTTTTCAAAAAATATACTGGCCAATAATTGTTATCGTCCTGAAATTCTTCTTCCCCTATTTTCCAATCTGCAGGCAACACAACCATTAACTCAGCACGTTCATAAGTTTCCTTATTTTCCACCTCATCCGGAACCTGCATCGGTAAATCACTCATACCTGAAGTGACCAATATATGGTATGGATAGTTTGCACTTGGTTTAATCCAATGCACATCAATATGGACTAGTTCGGAGACAATTTCATGAAACACCATATCGGGTTCGGCAATATATTTTGTCAAGTGTTCCTCTATTTCATCAAGATAGACACATTGGATCTCCGGAAATAAGTTCTTCGGATCGTTATCCTCAGACTGATCTTCATAACGGTATACGGTAGATCCCCCCGGTGTAATTTCCGGATCCTTTTTTTCAGACGCGGATTCTTCCGCTCCACTGCTCATAATTTTTTTGACTTTATCCCAAAATGTCATAGTATCTTATAAATGGTGAAAATTTAAGCGATTATTTTTCTATTCAAATTTTATTCAATTACAGCTACTACAGGCTGTCTAAATCTTGTTTTAACTGGTTTTCCATTAACTTGTGCTGGCATCCATTGCGGCGATTTTCGCATAACGGACAATACAGCTTTTGCAAACTCAGGGCTAACCTTTTCTGGGTTCTCGATTTCGATATTGCAGATAGACCCATCCTCACATACAATAAATTTGAGAATGGCTGTCTGTTTGGGGCCATATTTTGCATAGGCCACACTATCCATTGTTCCAACAGTTCGTGATAAGTCTAGATTATATTGCAAAAACCTGGACCATGCCACTGCCCCGCCTTTAAAATAAGGAAAATTATCAACGTCCTGTGCAATGCTGTCGGCCGGGATATCACGCTTAGCAATCACCTGCGCACTTGCAGAAGTACATACGAACAAGAAAAGTAGAATCGAAAAAAAAGTTTTGAAGCCTGTTAAATACATAACCTATACTAACCATAATCGTACCATTTAACGCTTGCATACGATCATTTATTGCGTGAAGCAATACACTATTAATTCAGTGGCATATCAACATGAGCAACAAAATCTCCGTTTTCGTTAACAAGAAAGCTAATGGGATGCTCCGGATTCTTAATAATCTCGAACAAAGTCAATCCCCAGGGTTTCCAAAAATTTTCCAGCACCTGGCCATAGGTTTTATTTTGCCAAGGATCAAAAATAGGTTTCATCGACATATCAGCTAATGGCATCGGCTCTACATATACTTTCTGTGGTGTATTTAAGTAAGTATAATCTGGCAAACGATTAAATAAGTAGGCTGAATAAAAATAGCGCGCACACAATTCCTCAAATTGGATAGGGTGCAATGTTTTACCCGAAATGATTTTCAGGATATCTTCATGATAAATATTGTTTGTAGCATTATCTTGCAGACAGGCTACTAAGGCAAAGTCTTTCATACGAATAGAGAAGATCAATGTGTTGATTTCGTCCCGATACATAAATGTATCGGGCGCATTCTCCACAGGTACAACAACCAGTGAAAATGGAAACGTGTTTTCAAACTCCATTGGTACGACCAATGATTGCAACATCGCATGCAAATTTGTAAAACGCTGTGCAAGCGCCTGTGAAAAATTCATCTCCTCTCCCGAAGCTTTTTGTTGGCGAATTCCTGCAAGAATTTCATTAAAAACTACGCCATAAATAATTTTTGTCATCCATTGAAACAACAGTAGCGGATCCAACTGCTTAACCGCCTCATACCCCTGCTCAAATGACTGCTCTACCAACCGTTCCATTTGCTCAATAGCCGCTGCCGCCGCCATGGAACAAGGTAGTTTCAACGATTTGTAAGTCACCAGATTTTCATCTAGCATTTTAAAAGGTTTATCTTCCAATTGAAAGGATTTCATCATCCACACTGGAAAGACCTGAATGGATTCTTCTTCCGACTGAAGCTTACTTCCTGTTAAAAAACAAATATCTGAATCAAACTGAAATTGTTTGAAAGGATTATACAAAGTTGTCGCCATAATGCGGACAAAGTTAAAACAAATCGAAAAGTCCACAAGAAAAGCAAATTCTTATTACGAAAGGGTGACTCGTAGAGTACAACTTATTTTATTTTCAGAAATTTTTGAAAATTCAAAAACTTTAAATAACTTTGGTCTAACAAATTCACAGGATGCTGTAAATAAGCTGAACGTAAGAATCGCTTAAGGAAAAATTTAAATACGAACAAAAAGAAAGCTTAATGGAATTACAAGAAGCAAAACAACAATTCATAGACACATGGGGAGCTTTAGGTTCTGAATGGGGCATCAACAAATCTGTCGCTCAGGTTCATGCATTACTCCTCTCGGCAAGTAACCCCATGTCTACCGACGAGATTATGGAAAAGTTGGTTATCTCGCGGGGGAACGCCAATATGAGTATCCGACAATTGATCGACTACGGGATAGTTTACAAAAAACATATTGCCGGCGACAGGAAAGAATATTTTGTTGCGGAGAAAGAAGTCTTAAAATGGGCCATGAAAATTGCGGTCATGCGTAAGCAGAAAGAACTCGACCCTGTCATGGACATTCTAAAAGATATAAGCCGAAATACGGAAAAAGATCAGACAGCAGAGGGCAAAGAGTTTCACAAAACGGTCAAAGACATCCAGAATCTGACGGATCAACTCGAAACTATTGCCAACAAAATTTTCAATACAAGCGGCGGAGATTTATTGATTAAATTCATCAAACTAATGATGTAGCATTATGAACTTTAATATCTTAGCTTACACAGTCTATGGCCTACTCACCTGTTATATCATCATTTGGGTGGGGCGGTTATTCCACAGAAACGGCCGGATTTTTATCCTATCGCTCTTTCGACTGGATATCAACTTGGCCGATACGACTAACAATCTATTGCTCCTAGGATATTATCTGCTCAACATTGGCTATGCCATCTTACAATTTAGTTACTGGAAACAAATCGCATCATTTGATGAACTAATCAGCAGTATTGCATTCAAAACAGGAAGATTGCTTTTTGTCCTTGTTGGCTTACATTACATCAATATGCTCGCTATTTATTTCTTCGGAAAAAGAAAAAATTCATTAACCATTAAACATTAATATCATGGGAAATTTAACCGTTATCGGGTACTTTATTTACCTACCCATTGCACTAGGATTAACCTATTATGTCGCCTACGTGCTTTTCAAAAATAGTATAGTGTACATGGATGATATCTTCGCCGGCAGGCCGGAGGTAGCCCATGCGACTAATAATCTTTTCCGCATCGGATTCTACCTGATGAATTTGGGATTTGCGCTTTATATCCTTGAAATCAGCCTTTACAAGCCAAGTGTTCAGCAACTCATTGAGCGCCTGAGCTATAAAATCGGTGGGTTTAGCATATATCTTGGTGTGATGCTTTTCCTCAATATGTTTCTCTTCTTTAGGGGCAAACGAATCGCTAAACAAAGAAGAGCATTGGATACTACTTACGATAGCTAATCTGAAAAGTTCTCAAATAGAAATACCATGGATAAAATAGTCATTGCTGGAGGGACAGGTTTTGTTGGACAATATCTTTCCAAGAGATTTCAAACTTTAGGTTTTCAAGTTGTCGTGATTGGGCGACGACGGGGCACTATTCAATGGACTGATCACTCCAGTATTTCTGATGCTCTGGAAAATGCGGCTATCCTAATCAATCTAGCTGGAAAATCTGTCAACTGTCGATACACTGAAAAAAATAAAGCCGAAATATTTTCTTCGAGAACAGATACGACATCGATTCTCGGTGAGCTAATAGCAGGCTGTACCAATCCACCAAAATTATGGCTAAATTCTAGCACTGCCACCATTTACCGTCACGCTGAGGACCGTCCGATGACTGAAAGTTCGGGTGAAATCGGAACAGGATTTTCCGTTGATGTTGCCATGCTGTGGGAAAAAACCTTTTTCGATTTTAAATTACCGCAGACTAGACAGGTAGCACTCCGTATGGCCATTGTACTGGGGCCGGATGGCGGCGTTATACATCCTTTTAAAAACCTGGTCCGTTTTGGCCTCGGTGGTATACAGGGTAATGGCCGGCAATATTTTAGCTGGATCCATATCGAAGATCTTTTTCAGATCATCCAGTTCTTACAAAGCCATGACAACATTAGTGGTGTCATCAATTGTGCGGCTCCCCATCCGATTACAAATAAAACCTTTATGGACACCTTTCGCCAGATCATGCATCGTAAATTTGGGCTACCTTCTCCCAAATGGCTACTGGAGATAGGAGCTGCTTTGATCGGTACGGAAACAGAGCTCCTTTTGAAAAGTCGTTGGGTATTACCGGAAAGATTGGAAAATCATGCTTACAGATTCAACTTTCCTACCATTTCGAGTGCGCTGGAGGATATTCTGCAACCTGGTTAACAGTCGAAAAGATAACAACGTGGGGTACACTGGCTTATCCCACGTTAACTTTAAAATTTTCAAATACAAGCGGCGCATTAACAATAGTGCCTTCGTTATTTTTCACGCCTTTGAACTCCGAAGTTTTACCTTTCTCCAACAGGTTCTTCATCTCCTTTTCGTCAAGAAAGATACCGTTCAATGTTCGCCAGATCTTAAAATCACATCCACGGGCATAATGGTCACATTGGGCGACTTTATCATAGAGCAAAATTAACCCACTCTCACATTTCGGACATTTTATTTTTCCTTTCTGCTGGGGTTTAACTTCCTCCTGCGCAAGTGAAATCCGCAGCGTCAAAAGTTCTTTAGTAATTTTGACGGTGTAATCCTTAATATGTTTCATAAAAACATCATAGGAAACCTTATTGGCCCGCATTTCCTCCAGCTTCTGTTCCCATTTACCTGTCAAGGTTACCTTGGCAATGGAACGATCTTTCACAAGGTTATACACGGCCAGTCCTTTTTCTGTTGGGATCAGTTTTTTCTTATCGCGCTTTATGTAGTCACGTTGAAAAAGTGTCTCAATGGTTGCAGCACGTGTAGCTGGGGTACCTAGGCCACAGTCTTTCATGGCCTGACGCATTTCATCGTCTTCAATTTCCTTTCCCGAAGTTTCCATGGCCTTCAATAATGAGGCTTCGGTATGTATGGGTCTGGCTTTGGTAAAACGTTCGGCAAGTTCGAGGGTCAGAATCTGCAATAATTCTTCGGCTAACAGCTTCGGTAATTGCGCATTTTCGTTGTCCTGATCCTCATTGTTCTTATCTTCATCCGGCGCTTCGATCTGCTCTGCAGACAACCGCCAGCCGTATTGCTTGATCACAGTACCTTTGGCAATGAGCTCAACACCTTGTGCATCTATCGTAACGGTAGTAATATCTTTTATACATACTTCCGAAAAACTTTCGACCATGCGCTTGGCAATCATATTGTAGATATTCTGCTGCTCTTTCAGCATGGGTCCGGGCTTTTCATCCGTCACTAACAGGGCATGGTGATCCGTTACCTTTTTATCATCGACAGAACGCTTATTCAATTTCGCGCCGATCAGATTTTTTGCGATTGATGCAATGGACTCTTCTGCTGTATCTGCCAAATGTTGAAAAAGTGTACCAATTTCTTCAAAAACATCTTCACCAATATAACGGGAACCAGTACGCGGATAAGTAATAACCTTCTTTTCGTACAGTGTTTGCGCAATACTGAGCGTCTGATCGGCCGAATAACCATATTTTTTATTCGCATCCTGTTGCAGCGATGTTAAATCAAACAACAGCGGTGGTTGCTCTTTTGTTTCTTTGGCTTCTACCCGTGCCACCCGTGCATTGGAACCAACCGTGAGTCGCGCAACGGTTTGTTCAGCGACATCCTTTTTATCGATCTTAGCAGAGGTAGCTTTAAAACTGATATTGTCTTTTTCAAACCCGGCCTGGATTTTATAAAATGCCTGCGGTTTAAAGTCTTTATTTTCCAGATAGCGCGAACAGATCATGGCCAAAGTTGGTGTCTGCACGCGACCTAAAGAAAGTAGGCCTTTATTACCAGCTGCTAACGTGATGGCTTGCGTTGCATTGATACCGATCAGCCAGTCCGACTCCGAGCGTGAGCGGGCAGACATGTAGAGGCTATCGTATTCAGTACCTTCCTTCAAATTGGCAAACCCCTCCTTAATGGCTTTATCCGTTTGGCTTGAAATCCACAAGCGTTTAAACGGCACTTTAGACCCTAAAAAATAATATATATTGCGAAAGATCAATTCGCCTTCCCGTCCGGCATCGGTAGCCACAATGATTTCTTCGGCCTGATCCAAAAGGGATTTAATGGTATTGAGCTGCTTTACTGCTCCAGTATCGTCCATCTGCTTGCCATCACGCTTCACCTTTTTCGACTCCAGTTTAAAAGTTTGTGGAATGATGGGCAAGTTTGAGATTGTCCACGAATTATATCCGTAGGCCTGAGGTGTACAGAGTTGGACCAAATGTCCGAAAGCATACGTAAAAGCATACCCATTACCGGCAATATACCCGTCTTTGACTTCCTTCGCCCCCATCACCCGAGCTAGATCACGTGCCACGGAGGGCTTTTCAGCAATTACAACCTTCATTTTAGCTATGAGATATTAGATGTTAGATGTTAGTCGATCGAAGGTATCGTTATTCCCTTGATCTTACGATACAGCTCTATCGCATAAACGTCGGTCATGCCTGAGACAAAATCCAATACGCAACGGATCTTCGAATACGAATCTTGTTTTTCTGTATAAAATTGTTCAGGAATTAAAGCGACAAGTTTCTTATCGTAATTATTCTTATTCTTCTTGAGGTACGCTGGAACAAATTCTTTTAAAAGTGCATCCATCACCCGATAGCCAGCAATCTCAATCTGTACAACCGTGGGAGCATTGTAGATTTTTGCGATAGAAATCTTCGAGATTTTGTTCATCTGTGCAACAATTTCTTCATCAAGTGCATCCATTAGCGCGGATCCGAATGTTCCAGACAAGAATTTGTCCTGTTCACGTACAAAGACGTCAACACATCCTTTAATCAAGGTGTTGATAGCTTTGGCCCGCAACAATGCTACTCGGCTCGGCGTATCCAGCAGACCGTCGAGTCTGTCGCGAAGATTCTCTTTACCACATAGCGGCAATAGCAACTCTTCCACTTCTTGATAGGACAAAATCTTCAGATGATGAGCATCTTCCAAGTCTATAATATTGTAACAGATATCATCTGCAGCCTCCACCAGATAAACCAACGGATGTCTCAGATAGCCTTTTGGATTAGAAGGATCTTTTAATAAGCCCAATTCATTGGCGATTTTTTCGAATGCTTTTTGCTCTTCTGTAAAAAAGCCATACTTCTTGCGGTGATGACTTTTCTTAAGATGCCCATCAATGGCTAGACATGGATATTTCACGATGGAAGCCAAGGAAGTATATGTCAATGCAAATCCTTTGGGATCTTTGCCCTGAAAGGCATGTGTCAGGATACGTAAGGCATTTGCATTTCCTTCAAAATGGGTTAAATCGGCCCATTCCTCAGCCGTAACCTGCTCTTGGTATTTACGCCCGTCTCCGTCTGTGAAGTAAGTCGATATGGCGGACTCACCCGAGTGGCCAAAGGCAGGATTACCCAAGTCATGTGAAAGGCATGCTGCAGAAATAATATTGCCGACTTCCTGAAGAAACGGATAATCCGCATCAAGATTGGGGTTTTCCTCTTTCAACTTCGCATAAAACATACGTCCCAAAGAGCGTCCAACACTGGCTACTTCCAAACTATGGGTCAATCTATTGTGAACGAATACAGCGCCAGGTAGCGGAAAAACCTGTGTTTTATTCTGTAATCTTCGAAATGGGGAAGAAAAGATCAAACGATCGTAATCCCGTTGAAATTCCGACCGCGCCACGAGATAGCTATCTACGCTCCGATCTTCGTAACCCCAGCGCTTTGCGGAGAGCAAATCTTTCCAATTCATTTTTTCAGACATAGCGCAAACTTAGATAAATTTGCACTTAAATACAATTATAATCCTTGCGGCACTGCCCCAAAATTACCCTAAACATCTTTGGCCCACATTCACTGCTGACTTCTTTCTTTCCTTATTAAATTGCGATTTTTATACCAGAATTCTCGGTTGAATGGTAGCAAATTTTATAGATGCCCGCGATCAAAGTCATTTTTATACTGGTTATATTCTGTATCTTTATGCTACAATACCAATAGGGATCAATCATGACAAAATATCAAACACTTATTCCAAAACATTTTGAAGGTACAATTGACGGCAAAAACACGCATTTGCTCTTATTAAAAAATGAAGGGGGCATGCAAGTCCTCTTAACTGACTACGGCGCACGTATTGTCAGTATTTTGGTTCCTGACAACAAAGGAAATTTGGTAGACGTTGCACTGGGTTTTGATTCTATTCAAGCCTATCTCGATTCAGACGAGAAATACCATGGTTGTACTGCAGGGCGTTTCGCAAATCGCATTGCAGATGGTAAATTTGAAATCAACGGGAAGCATTACACACTTCCTCAAAACAATGGCAATAATTGTCTTCATGGCGGTATATCGGGTTTTCATGACAAGGTTTGGGATAGAAGGGTTACCTATCAATCGCACGTCGAATTTTATTATGTTTCTCCAGATGGTGAGGAAGGTTTTCCTGGGAACCTAAAAGTGATGGTTTCCTATACCTTATCGCGAAATAATGAGATCATTATTAAATATCATGCGCAATCGGATGCTGATACACATATCAACTTAACCAACCATACCTACTTCAATCTGGACGGGGAAGGTAGCGGTGACGTATTGCAGCAGATCCTTCAGATCAATTCAGATGAAGTTTTATTTGTAGACGAGAATCAGATACCGAATGCAATAGTACCCGTAGAAGGCACAGCTTTTGATTTCCGCATCCCGAAACCTATTGTTCAGGACATCGCAGCTAACAATGAACAATTAATTGCTGCGAAAGGATACGACCATTGTTATGTCAATAATCAGCCCATCTCCCTGCCCTGTGCGACAGCATATTCGAAAAATACAGGCATTCAGCTGGATGTTTTCACCACTGAACCAGGTGTACAGCTTTATACAGCAAACTGGATGACGGGAAATGATTATGGTAAAACAGGCCATAAGTACCTCCCCTATGCCGGATTTTGTCTGGAAACGCAGCATTTTCCGGATACGCCCAACCAAGCAGACTTTCCTTCTACTTTGTTGAAAGCCGGAGAGTCATTTGACTCCGAGACACACTTTAAGTTCTCAATAAAAAAATAGCAAAATAGACCGGCCGGTCTATTTTGCTATGTGATGTCTTTTTCCAAGAAGACAACAGCACCTTTTATTTTAGAAGATCGTCTATTGCAGAATTAACTTTGTCAAAACAGAAAGTCGCTTTGACCTCTTCAAACATACGTTGAATCTGATCGTTGCATAGATTTCCAATACTCCCTTCGTGGGTATGATTTACTTCTTTCGATGGCTTGAAGCGCCCTTCATCAATATCAATGCCTATAGTACGATAGGCTTCACGGAATGGCACCCCTTTAAGGACTTCATTGTTTACCACTTCTACGGAAAACAGATAATCATATTTTGGATCGTCCAGGATATTCTCTTTAACGGAAATGTTTTCCAACATGAAGGTTGCAATTTCAAGACATTCATTGAGTGATTTAAAAGCCGGGAATAAATTCTCTTTTAACAACTGAAGATCCCTATGGTAACCGGATGGCAAATTTGTTGTCATCAATGCAATCTCATTTGGCAATGCTTGAATCTTATTACAGCGCGATCGGATCAACTCAAAGACATCAGGATTTTTCTTATGCGGCATAATACTCGATCCTGTGGTCAAATGTGCAGGAAATGAGATAAAGCCAAAATTCTGGTTAATATAAAGACAGACGTCCATGGCAAACTTAGCTAGGGTTGCGGCTATTGAACTCATCCCCTGTGCCAAGATACGTTCGGTTTTACCACGTCCCATCTGCGCATAGACCACATTATAATTGAGATCCTCAAACCCCAACAATTGCGTGGTCAGGGTCCTATTTAAAGGGAAAGATGATCCATAACCTGCAGCGGATCCCAACGGATTTTTGTTACAAACCTTCCAGGCTGCTCGCATCATCTCCAGATCATCAACAAGGCTTTCGGCGTAAGCACCAAACCACAACCCAAACGATGAAGGCATGGCGATCTGCAAATGGGTGTAACCAGGAATGAGGATATGCTTG
The DNA here is from genome assembly GCF_002429765.1 of Sphingobacterium sp. UBA5996. Classification (NCBI taxonomy): domain Bacteria; kingdom Pseudomonadati; phylum Bacteroidota; class Sphingobacteriia; order Sphingobacteriales; family Sphingobacteriaceae; genus Sphingobacterium; species Sphingobacterium sp. UBA5996. The sequence goes on along the minus strand of NZ_DJAS01000014.1, from coordinate 292,011 downwards.
TACTGCTCGCTGAGTTTTATTAATTCGCTAAAAAACGCTTCTGTATTGTGGATGATATGTTGAATTTCGGAGCGAAAGTATAACTTTAGATCGACCAATACCTGATCATTACGGGATCTGCCGGAATGGATTTTTTTCCCTGCTTCACCGATACGCTGTGTAAGCAGCATTTCAACCTGCGAGTGCACGTCTTCCACAGATTCTTCAATGCGAAAATCTCCAGCAAGGATTTCGCTATAGATATTTTTTAGCTCTTTCTGTACGAGCGCCAGGTCCTCATCCGTCATGAGGTCTATACTGTTCAACATACGTGTATGAGCCAATGAGCCCAAAACATCTGCAGCAGCAAGTTGCAGATCCATGACCCGGTCATTGCCCACAGTAAACGATTCTACAAAAGAATCTACATCTATATTTTTTTGCCAGATTTTCATTCTTCTAATTTTTTAAATGCTATTTTGATCAAAAGCTTATGGCAGGTTTAGGATGGATTGAAGCTCCTGATAATTTTATGACATCCGATTTTTACAAAAATACCAATTGCAAATGGTTATATCAATGCAAAGATTGCATACATTTTTTGGATGACTTCGTTAAAAAATGGAAAAATAGCGTCGTTAAAATAGGCTATTACAAAAAAAATAAAATGTTAAAAGTTTGTTAAATCGCGATAAACACACATTATAAGTGATCACTCACTTTATTTTTAAAAGTTATTTTGTCAGTTTTTTAAGTATTCCTATGTTTGTAGTGTAAGGGAGATGAAAAAATAGAAGATGGTAGGGTTAGTAAATACTTACCGCTTTAAATACACCGAAATTTCAAACCAAATATGATAGACCTCAAAGTCTTAAAACTTGAAAGAAATTACCTAACCAATTGTGAATCGAAATTTAAAGGCACGTCGAACCAAGATGTGCCTTTTTTCTTTTTTGGCTTATTTTATTTTTCAATCCGTATTCTCCATTCTTTTCGAACTGGCGCGTTATCGCGGTATTTTTTGTCAACTAAGTGACAAGAGGTCAATCCAAAGTTCTCTTTTAATTGAAATTTTGGCTATTTTTGTTTGACACAATTGAGCATATTCAATACATAAAACGTATACGATGGGAACAGAAAGCAAGAGACAGCAACGTTTTGCTGGGGTGATTCAACAGGATTTAGCGGCATTATTTCAGCGCGATGGTAATTCATGGGCTCCCGGAGCATTTATTACGGTTACACGTGTTCGTGTTACGCCAGATTTGGCGATAGCACGCGTTTACGTGAGCTTTTTAAACACCAAGACAGCACAGGAAGGTATTCAGGCCATTCGTTCCAAAACAGCTGAAATACGTTACAAACTAGGTGCAAAAATTAAGAACCAAGTAAAGATCGTTCCTCAATTGGAATTTTTCCTTGACGATACCAACGAGTATGTTGAACACATGGACAAACTATTTGATGAAATCAGTAAAGAGCCACGTCAACCCGAATAACATCCTCTTTCGCAGTATGCTAAACAACAATGGTATTTGAACTGGATACTAAAAAACTTGAATTTCCACACCCAAGCTATGCAGAAGGAGATGGTTTACTTGCTGTAGGTGGGGATCTTTCCGTCGATCGCCTGCTACTCGCCTATAGTAACGGAATTTTCCCTTGGTTTGACGAGCTCAGTCCTATTCTCTGGTATGCCCCAAACCCTCGATTCGTGATCGATCCGCGCAAAATAAAAATCAGCAAGAGCATGGCGAGCGTCCTTCGGAAAAATATATTTTCGTTCTCGATAGACCGCAACTTTAATGCAGTCATTCATCATTGCGCGACTATGAATAGAAAAGATCAGGCAGGCACCTGGATTACGGCGGACATGATAGATGCCTATAGCAAACTTGCTTCACTGGGCTATGCCCACTCGGTGGAGGTATGGCAAAACAATTTGCTGGTTGGCGGACTTTACGGTGTATTAATCAATGGTGTATTTTGTGGCGAAAGCATGTTTTCTAAAGTCGCCAACGCATCGAAGGCAGCGCTGATTTACCTTGCCCAAGAAATCGAATTACATCTAATTGATTGCCAGTTTCATACCAGTCATCTGGAAAGTATGGGCGGAGAATATCTTTCGCTGACAGATTATTTAGCTATATTAACAAAAAAGCACAACGATGAGTAGTCCATATCGCAAACATTTTGACATCGCGCCAGCGGTCACTTACCTAACAACACCGGGATCGGGCTTACTTTCACGTGAAACAAAGGCGTGGCGCGCCAAGAGAGACCAAGATTTCTTTGATTCAAACTCGAACTTACGTGAACAGCAGGGCGCGACGTTGGATGCCTGCCGGGCTACAATAGGTACATTTTTCAATTGTCCTTCCCAAAATGTATTCTTATCCAGTTGTTTTTCCTTTGCTTTCAATGCACTGTTGGCCGGTTTACCTAAGCAATCTAAGGTTCTGCTACTGAATAATGATTATCCTTCCGTTAATTTCCCAACAATTTTAAGTGGTTTTGAACATCAGTTTGTGACGATGGACGAACAACTGGAAGCAAATGTATTGGATACAATCGCTACATTTAAGCCCGATGTATTCATCCTCTCCATTGTTCAATATATTTCGGGATTAAAAATAGATCTATCCTTCATACAGGAATTGAAGCATCAACATCCTGAACTACTGATTGTGGGTGATGGCACTCAATTTCTTGGAACAGACCTTTTTGATTTCACACTTTCTGGATTTGATGCTGTATTATCAAGTGGATATAAATGGCTTATGGCTGGCTTTGGCAATGGTTTTGTGCTCTTAAGCGAAAGACTCAAAGCGATGCTCTATGCGAGTATTCAGGAAAACTACAGCTTTCTCAACAACCAATGGATGAATAAATCTGTGGTACAACTCTGTTTCGAGCCCGGCCATTTGGATACGTTGTCACACGGAACGTTGCAGCAGTCTCTAATCCAATTGGAGCAGTGGGGATTTTCAGAAACAGTGAACTATACGCAAAAATTGATCGCGGATGCCCGTGCTGAGCTTTCCGACAGAAATCTGTTGTTGGACAGTATCACCAATAGGCATCCGCAGAGTAATATTTTTAATATACAGATCGACCACGACTATTATCAAGCCTTTCTGGATGAAGGCATAAAATGCTTTCCGCGAGGTTCGGGAATCCGTGTTGGATTTCATTTATACAACGATCACTCGGATCTTGAAAGGCTATTATATATTATTGACACCAAAGTAAAATAAACATGAAATTTAGAATAGGAGACTTAGTACGGTTTGTTGATGAACCCATTGAGGGACATATTACATCTATGCAGCCCGACGATATTGTCGGCGTCACAGACGATACAGGTTTTGAAATACCAGTACCGATGGATAAAATCACTCTTGTCTTCGGCAATATGCGTCGCGCGGATGATGAGCTCGACCAGCATGCAACACCATTGACACCACATCGATTTATCGAGAAAGGAATACTATTGGCGATCTCTGGAGATCACAAAGATGGGCTAGCCAAATTGCATATCATCAATGAAACAAGCTTTGAGCTGCTGATATCCATATCCGAAGCAACAGCGAATAAAGTTAAAGGTATTTTCAGCAATAAGATACCTCCACATGATTCGATTCAGTTTTATACAGGAAACTTTGCAAATGTTGGAAAATGGCCGACCTTCCGTTTTCAGATCTTACGCCATAGCAGCATTTTGCAGGAGCTGACCCCGCCAATCAACAAAGAACAGCGTGTGCGTCCGGTAGACCTCACTAACCCTAAAATTCTTAACGAAATTTTGGATGAAAAGATATGGTCATACGAATTGGATAAGATCGAAGAAGATTTAGGACTGGACAAATTGAAAAATCATTTTATACCGCATCGTCCAAACAAAAAATAAGCTAGGTGTTTTTCATCTAGCTTATTTTTTTCTGCAAAAGCCTTCACTACGCTGCCGACGCGACAACCTTTTTGGTACTCAACACCAACAATAAGATGCCTACCAGATAGACAATCCAGCCCCAGCGCATATGCAGGGATTTAGACAGCAATTTATCAGCAAAGCCCCAACCGAAATAATTATTGATCTTAAACCAGACCGCTGTGATACTCACAATATACCAGCAGGCCGCCAATCGCGTCATCCATTGATAAGCGCGAACTGCACGAACAAAAAACAAAAGCGCAGTCACCCCCAGAATCAGCAGGGTAATAAAGAACAAATAAGCATCTACCTGATAGAGGTTCCAATTTCCCTTAATAGGTACTTTTAAAAACGGCGTCATACTGGAAAAAAAGCAGATCACCAGTCCGACAATGGCAACGTATTTTTTGATAATAATCATAATTCAAATTGCTTTAAAATTCGTACGAATATAAGTTGAATATTGACACTTATATAACTTGTCTTTCGCTTTTTGAAAAATTATTCTATTTTTAGAGACAATTCTAGTTCAGTGTTAGCCACATTGATGCTAATCAAGAGCACATGGCGTAGGGCTTCACTGTGGTGATGAATATAAATGGGAGAATAAATTGTAGCATTAAGCCGAATAATAAACATGAAAAGAGAAGTTGAGGAAATAGCCGCAGAACAACCGGCACAGCCGAACAGAAAGAAAAAAGTCTATATCATTATCGGTGTCGTCCTATTGGTTATCCTGGCTGGCGGCGGCTATTACAATTATAACCAGCGACAAGCGATCCATGGATTGGAGGTCGATAGCACTGCCACCGCTGCTATCGGATATGAGAACGCAGACCCCAAAGACCTAGAAGACGCTGATGGTTGGAGTTCATTGGAAGACTATCAGCACTGGAACAATGCCATCTTCACTATACCGGAATATGACAATATTCCCTTGCGTTATAGAAGGGGTATTACAAAGATATTCATGGGCAACAACTATCTTGAACCTGTAGAGGATAAACCCATATACAAATTTACCCGGATAAAAGACCGCGCTAAATCTGTTTTCTGTTATGGAAACTTCACCGATCGCAACGATTCAGATAGTTGGAATAAGGAAATGGCATTTTTGATTGAAAAAAATGATTACCAAAGCAGTGCGATCTGGATCATTTCAGCAAAGGGTGATATTCTCTTCTGGAAGGAATATTCCAGTGAATTGCCGCTGATCAACAGTTTCAAAAAGGGACAAAAGATTTTTATGGATGAAATGAAGTTGGTCCCTGCTCCTGCCGACGGGATTATCGTTAAGAATAAGAACTCCAAATACGCATTGATTTACAATAAAAGTAGCAAAACTTTTGACAGCTATTACCAATATAGTGACAGTGAAATTCAAGAAGCTACGGCCTCAGAAGAGACACCATATGTGGAAGAATTGGAAGATGTCACCGTGGATTCTGTTGGTATTAATTCGGATGTTAACGAGTAGGGATTGCATTTTTTAGTTCAAAATTCTCGTCACTCCCGATCATGACGAAAATCATTTGGTCACAAAAAAAAATACAACAACCTGTAAAACAAAGAGTTAAAAATTAAAAATAGCTATTTAAAATCTTTCTAAATTAATCCCTTTGACAGATTTTTGACACAAGCACAAAGCTTTTAAGCTACATTTGTACCGTTAAATATAAGCGAGGGATTAGAGCTTTGAAAAATCTTAAAGTATTAGCGTTTACTCATAAACATGTCGAACTAAAAGATCTAGGTAATCTAGTAATCTGCAATGAGGATTTAGAAAGTCGGCTCATCAATCTAAAGCATAGCTTAGATATTCCGGAGATCTTTTATATTGGTACTTGCAACCGAGTAGAGTTTGTATTTTATGGTGCTCATGAATTGACCCATGAATTTATCGCCGATTTTATGGGTAAGTTAAACTTCTGCGTACCTCAAGAAAGGCTACAGTGCTACTTAGGACAGGTCAATAAATATGAGGGAATGGATGCTTTAAATCATTTACTTCGGATGTCCTGCTCACTTGAAAGTCTTGTCGTTGGTGAAAAAGAAATTCTGGCACAGGTAAGACGGGCTTATGATCGTTGTAGAGAAGCTGGTTTTACGGGAGATTTTTTACGCCTAATGATGGATCGTCTTGTAAAAACAGCTAAAGAGGTATACACCTATACTAAAATTTCCAGAAATCCCATCTCAGTTGTTTCTCTTGCTTACCGCAAATTACGTGAGTTAAAACTGGTTGAAAACCCTAGAATTGTCATCATCGGTTCTGGAGAAACCAATCAGAATTTAGCGAAATATTTCCAAAAGAATCAAAAAGCTAAGTTTGTTATTTTCAACCGTACTGTGGAGAATGCCAAGGCCTTAGCCAAAGAATTGAATGCTGAAGCTTTTCCTTTAGCAGACATTGGTCAATATAAAGAAGGTTTCGATATTCTGATAACCTGCACAGGCGCCCCTACCTCAATTGTCGACAATGCACTTTATCAATCCTTATTAAATGGTGAGACGGATAAGAAAGTTATCATTGACTTAGCCGTTCCGAATGATATTGATGCTGAAGTTCTCAAAAATAATCCGATTCACTATATCGAAGTGAGCAGCTTACAAGCAATTGCAGAGAAAAATATTCAAGAGCGTTATAATGAATTAGAGAGTGCGGAGAAGATCATTCAGGACAATATTGAGGAGTTTTTACCGTTAATCAAACAACGCCGTGTGGAAGTTGCGATGCGTGAGGTTCCTGAAAAGATTAAAGAAATTAAATCTTTCGCCTTAAATGAGGTATTTGCCCAAGAAGTGCAAGCCTTAACTCCAGAGGCACGAGCGGTGCTGGAAAAAGTAATCAACTATATGGAAAAAAAATACATTAAGGTTCCGATGGTTATGGCGAAAGAAATTTTGGTTAAAACTCCCGAAACCGAGAAAAACTAGCACTCCCACCCCGAAGTTTTTGTGCTTGACTTACCCTGTAATTCTTGAGTAGATTCTGTTTCTGTCCAGTGGGGCCAATCGTTGGCTGTTTCCTTTAAATTTCGGTTTATCAACTATTTCCTGACATATAATGACAGTAACGTGTCAACATATTCCTTCTATTTATTTATTTTTGTTCAGATAAATTGTTTTAAACAAATTTTCCGAAACTGTTCATTTCCGAAGCTGAATTGAATCAATAACGCGCCCAGTGCGCAAAGCATTTGTAGCTATCGGCAGAACATTTTTGTGATCGTTTTAATAGGTAAAGTAAAATTAACGTGAATAGAAAACTAATTATTGGTACCCGGGGAAGTGTTCTTGCCATGTGGCAGGCAAATTTTGTAAAAGATCGATTGGCAGAAATTGGAATTGAAGCAGAATTAAAAGTCGTAAAAACACAGGGTGATATCATACAACACCTTCGTTTGGATAAATTGGAAGGCAAAGGATTTTTCACCAAAGAGCTTGAAGAAGAACTTTTAAGCGGGACCATCGATTTAGCTGTTCACTCTCACAAAGATTTACCTACAGTCAACCCACCGGGATTGATTATTGCAGCGGTTTCTGAGCGCGAAGATCCGTCGGAGTTATTGATTATTCACAAAGATTGTGTGGACATTAAAAAGCGTCTTTCATTGAAGCACAATGCGACTGTTGGCACATCATCCAACCGTAGAAAAGCTCAGATATCAGCGCTTCGCCCTGATCTGGAATTTGACGATCTCCGGGGTAACTTGCAGACGAGGATGCAAAAGTTACGGGACGAGCAATATGACGCTATTGTGCTTGCAAAGGCAGGGATTAGCCGTATTGAAATGGATATCAGTGATTTCCATGTAGAAGAAATCCCTCCTGTTGAAATTATCCCCGCTCCAGCGCAGGGAGTGTTGGCGATCCAGATTCGCGAAGTTGATCAGGAGCTTTTTGACGCTTTGCAGCCATTGAATAATGAAGAAGTATCCAAAACAATCGCTGTAGAGCGTTTGGTATTGAATAAATTTGACGCAGGCTGTCATGCTCCGCTTGGCTGTTATTGCCGCAAAAGCGGTGATGAATACGAAGCTTGGGCTTCTATTGCCGAAACAAGTGAAGACTTCCCTGACCGGGTTTACCTGAGAGATACCGACGCAACACGTTTAGCAGAGCGCATCTTCAGCAAATATTCAAAGGACAGAAGACTGCCGCAGTCTGTATTTATTTCCCGGGAGGTAGACGAGAATTCCTATTTCGCAAGGTCCATGGCCAAACATAATATTGCAATTGAAGGCCGTTCGTTGATTAAAATATTTCCTATCATCAATAAATTGGATCCGTTCATTTTGAAACACGTGGATTGGATCATATTTTCAAGTAAAAATGGTATTGAGCACTTCTTCAATTTGGAACCTCGTTTGAGTAAAAAGACTAAGATCGGTGTCATCGGTCGCGGCTCAGAAGAGGTTTTACGCAAGTATGATCGCGTCGCGGACTTTTCTGGTGACAGCGAGGGGATTAATATGGAAGAAATTGCAAAGAAATTTGCAGAACTGGCGAATGGTGGTACCGTACTTATTCCACGGGCAAAAGAGTCTCTGGAAACAATCCAAAAAGCATTGAGTGCTGAGACGAAAATCATCAACATGCCGGTGTATGAAACTGTTTTAGAAGAAAATGTAGATCCATCGAATGCGGAAGTCTTGGTGTTTACGAGCCCAAGCAATGTGGAAGCTTATTTTGCGGACAATCTATTGGAACCTGGCCAGAAAGTAATCTGTATTGGTCGTTCTACAGGCGCAAAATTTGATGCGATGAATGTTTCTTATACACTTCCTTATTCTCCGGATGAAATTGGTCTTTCCGAAGCCGTTTTTGGATTGGAGTATTAGTGATTGGATAAAGCCGTTCGTACGTCAAACTGAGCTAATGGTTTTACCGCATTTGCATTTAAACAACACTAGATCATAAATAATCTTAATATAATGTTACAACGTCCGAGAAGAAATCGTAAATCTGCCGTGATTCGCGACATGATTCAAGAGACACGTTTAGACGCGTCAAATTTGATTTTCCCTCTTTTTATTGTTGATGGGCAAAATCAAAAAACTGAGGTTAAATCGATGCCGGGCATCTATCGCTATTCTATAGACAATCTATTGAAAGAAGTAGAAAGCTGCTTAAAACTGGGCTTACGCTCATTTGATCTTTTCCCAAATATTGAAGAGTCACTAAAAGACAAGTATGCTACAGAAAGCTACCGTGACGGAAGTTTATACCTACGTGCAATTGCCGCTGTCAAGAAAAATTTTCCAGAGGCTTGCATCGTGACAGATGTTGCCATGGATCCCTACAGTAGCGATGGCCATGATGGCATTGTCGAAAACGGTGAAATCCTAAACGATGAGACATTAGAAGTATTGGGTAAAATGGCCTTGGCACATGCACAATCGGGGGCTGATATTATCGCTCCATCGGATATGATGGATGGCCGCATCGGTTACATCCGTGAGCTACTGGACCATAATGGTTTTACCAAAGTTTCTTTGATGTCTTATACGGCAAAATATGCTTCGGCTTATTATGGCCCTTTTAGAGATGCTTTAGGTTCTGCGCCTAAACATGGGGATAAGAAGACCTACCAAATGAATCCTGCAAACGCAAAAGAAGCGCTTATCGAAGCCCAGCTTGATGCACAAGAAGGAGCTGATTTTCTGATGGTAAAACCTGGACTTCCCTACTTAGATATCGTTAAACTTCTAGCGGACAACTTCGATCTTCCGATTGCAGTGTATAATGTGAGCGGAGAGTATGCGATGTTAAAAGCCGCAATTCAAAACGGCTGGTTAGACGAACGTGTCATTCTAGAAACGTTATTAAGTTTCAGACGTGCCGGCGCCACTGCCATCCTATCTTACCACTCCAAGGAAGTATTGGAGAAAGGTTTTATTCCGCATTCAACTATTTAGACTATGCAAGCACCTGATATATCAAGAGCACAATCTGCTGAGCTATTCGAAAAAGCAAAACAATATTTCCCTGGAGGCGTAAACTCTCCCGTTAGGGCTTTCAAATCTGTATATGGTACCCCATTATTTATTGAACGTGGTGATAAAGCACATCTTTGGGATGCTGATGGGAATGAATTTATCGATTTTTGCTGCTCATGGGGCCCATTAATTTTAGGGCACAACAATGAGCAGGTTCGAGAGGCTGTAGCCGCGCAACTAGGCAAAGGATTAAGCTTTGGCGCTCCTACGGCATTGGAAAACCAATTGGCTGAATTGATTATTGAAAACAATAGATTTATTGAAAAAATTCGCTTTGTGAGTTCGGGAACTGAAGCAGTAATGTCTGCCATACGTTTGGCTAGAGGCTACACAAAACGGGATAAGATCATCAAATTTGACGGCTGTTATCATGGGCACTCCGACTCCCTTTTGGTGAAAGCTGGTTCGGGTTTGGTCACCTTTGGCGAGACATCCTCAGCGGGTGTTCCTAAAGCATTTGCAGATGAAACCATCGTTATTGAATTAAACGATAAGCAAGCTTTAGAAGCTGCATTTGCAGAATTTAAAGATCAGATCGCAGCAGTTATTATTGAGGGTATCCCTGCAAACAATGGATTATTGTTGCAGTCCAAGGAATATATTCACTTCTTGCGTGAGATCACCAAAGAAAATGGTGCGTTGTTGATAATGGATGAAGTGATTACCGGATTCCGCATCGGCTTTGAAGGTGCTTCAGCTTACTATGATATACAACCGGATATTATCACCTACGGGAAAATTATTGGTGGCGGAATGCCTGTTGGAGCTTATGGTGCATCGAAAGAGTTGATGGCTTGTATTTCTCCTGACGGTGCCGTTTACCAAGCCGGAACTTTATCTGGCAATCCAGTTGCCATGGCTGCCGGTATTGCAGCATTGGGCATCTTAGCTCAAAAAGATTTTTACACAAATTTAAATGCCAAAACAGAAGCTTTCGTCAATGATATGCGTGCTTACATTGCCGAGAAAGGGTATAAAGTTCAACTTTTCCACGTAGCTTCTATTTTTTGGTTTGCATTTACAGAACAGCAAGAAATTCAAAAAGCAAGTGAGATCGATCCTAAATCAATGGAATCGTATAAAGTAATGCATCGCGAATTATTAAATCGTGGTGTTTATTTTGGTCCATCTGGATATGAAGTTGGTTTTGTCTCTGACGCACATACGAAAGCAGACCTTGACCAGGCAAAACAACATATTTTTGATGCTTTGGATATTGTTTTCAGCGCATAAAGACTTTGCTATCTATAAAAAAATGCCCTCTNNAGAGGGCATTTTTTTATAGATGAGTAAGGATGGATTATGGAATCAGCGGCCTTATTAAAGTTTGTTGGCCAACTTCTTATCTTTAGACTTCATCTTATTCAGTCCGGCGATAAGTTCATCCAATGAAAACTTGCCTTTGATATCCATGAATACACTTTCGTCTTCATTGTCGTGGACCAGTAGGGAAACACGCTGAATGACATTGTTTTTATCAATACGGGCGTTCAATGATATTTCTTGTCCATCGGTATTGACAACCAAAAGTTCCTCAAATTTATTCTTCCTTAAAAACTTATGGTAGTCGTCCAAAATGCGTGCGTTCTTCGTTTTATCATTATTGGAAAGCGTCAGCATCCTGAACTTTTTTAAGTTCTTTACAATCGCGGCCATGGCTCGAGCGTCTTCATCGCTTTCATCCTTTAACGCTTTTTTCATAAAGGGTTTTGTTAACCACATCGGTAAATTGATGGCAACAATCTCGGCCTTGTCAGAGACATTAGACCGACTGATGAAATCCATATTGGACGTTTTTTTTATCATGCAGGACTGCATGGACAATAGAACGCCAACGAGACATAACAAGGTTAGTAATCTTTTCATAATTCTTATTTTTTCTCGTTATCGCCTTTGTTCTTATTAGCTTTATTATTGCCTTCATTGACCAAGTTAGTTACGTCTTTCAACGGTATTTCCCCATCAAGGATCATAAATAGATTTTGTCCATCTCCATTGATTGTGAGTAGAAGATTGTTTAAAATATCGGCATTTACAGACATATTTTCCACCATAAACCGGATATCCTGACCTTCGCTATTGAGCGACATGAGTTCCTCATACTTTAAGTTGGAAACCGCCCCCCGAATAATATCTGTCAAGGCTTTATCTTCACCATCCTCAACGATGAGCATACGCAGCGATTTAACGTTCTTTAGCAGCGGGCTGATGGTCTGCATATCATCATCGTCTATTTTTAAATTGCCCAACAGTTTGAACATCGGTGCTCCGATTTTAAGTGTTGTTACACCTTTCTTTCCCTGATATTGTTCAAAGAGCTTATCCAATTTTGAAATTTGTGCATTTGCCATACTTGCTACAAGTAGAAGGCAAGCTATTAAAAAACCTTTCATATTATTTTAGTTAATCGTTATTGACATTTGTTTTATATTCATTGCTTTATCTACGCCATTTTCCAGGTTGTTTGCCAGCAGGCCTAATGACTTTAACGTCAATTCGACGGCTTCCTGTTCGTTAGCGACAGGCTTACCGTTCAAGACAACATAATCTGCCTGATAGGACGTTTCCGATTCCAAACTTTCAGTTGCTACTTCCTTCTTCACTGCCCGACTTTCGGTTTGTTTTCCAATTTTTGGACGTTTGACTGTCTCAGCTGTCTGTAATGTTTTAGTACGTTTAATTACCTGGATCCTATCCTCAGTATGAGGATGCACTATTTCTGTGCGCTGATGTCCGACCGGCCCATTGTCAGCTGGTTTGAGATCATTTATTTCCTTTTTCGCGAGCAAAGGCGATTGTATTGCTGATTGCTGGTTTAGAAATAATGCTAACCCAATACTCATCAAAAGCACTGCCGCTGCTGCGTATTTTATCCAGCTATCATTCCACCACATATTCCCCTTTTTACTTTCGTTGATGTTGCTTTCAAAATCCTCGAAGGACCATTCCATCTTAAGATTCTTCTCTTCGTTCAATGATTGAAAAAAGAAATCCTCCGAATTTTTCAATTCTTTTTCTTCCTCTAATGACGACTGCCCATTAAAGTATTTGTCTTTCAATTCCTTTAACCTTTTATCTTCCATCACTCTATATCTTATTGTTCATTGATTTGGAAACCATAACAGCTATTTTCTGTCGGAATAAATACGTGCGGTTTCGTAATCGAATAATTTTGTCAGCTGCTCTTTCACCTTTTGTCTTGCGCGCATCAGATTAACCCGCACTGCCGACTCGCCCATCTCCAATACCTCAGCAATTTCATCAATGTCATAGTCCTCAACATCGCGCAGATGCATGACAAGGCGTTGTTTTTCTGGGAGTGAATTGATCATCCTGACAATAATTTCCTTTGTATTTCCAATAGTATACTCTGTTGTCGAAACCGCCTGATATTGATTGACATAATTCGATCTAACCTTACCTTTTTTAATCCGATTTAATGCCTCATTTTTTACACTCTGCATGCAGAAAGCTTCCATGTTTTTATATTGAAGCAACTGATCTTTCAATTGCCACAACCGCATCATCACATTCTGTACTGCATCAAAAGCTTCATCATCATCGACCAAGATCCGTTTCGCGAAGCGAAATAGCTTATCCTTATGGATGAAAACGGTATTTTTAAATTGCTCTTGGTTCATGCTATCATCAATATTGAGATTTACTCTGTTTTTAATTTCTAATCGGCTCTTGCACCATCTCAATATCACCTCCGCCTTTTATATCATCAAGACATTTCAGCATATTGATTTATTACATCTAATATGACTATTTTTTTAAGATTATTTATTTCACAGTAGATTATTCCTAAATCGGTATTGAAAAAGACCTATTTTTAACCTTATTACAAACAAAACATGCATACCAACTGTTACTTAAGATGCTGAGTGATTAAAAAATTAAACAGAAAAATTATGAAGTATTACAGAATTACAGGTATTACTGCTGCATTAGCGTTGATGGCAGGCGCTATCGGATGTAACAACTCTTCTACAAAAAGTACAGATGGGGCTGACTCAAGCAGCAGTATTGATACCAATACCGCACAAAAAATGGACGCTATCACGGTTAGCCCAATTGCAGACTCCAAAGAATTTCCTGGAGCTGATCTACAGATCGCATCGATCAGTTCGGAAAAGGTAGGTACTGACTCCGCAAAAGTATCGGTAAAATATGCAATTAAAAATTTCAAGTTGACTGAAATGACCGATGATGCCCATGCTACTCACATGGCAAACTCACACGATGGACAACACATTCATTTTATTTTAGATAATAAACCTTACACGGCTCTTTATAAGCCAGAGCACTCCGTGACTGTGGCGTTAAATTCGGAGCATTATCTACTCTCTTTTTTATCGAGATCGTATCATGAGTCCATAAAAACTACTGAAGCGTCTAAGTTGGTAAAATTTAAAATTGATGCCACAGGTAAATTGACAACGGATGCGATGCCAAAGGAACCGTCGCTATTCTATTCTCGACCTAAAGGTGAGTACAAGGGTGATGAAACAAAAAATCTATTGTTGGATTTTTACTTGGTCAATACTAAACTTGCACCAGATGGAAATAAGGTCGTAGCGGATATCAACGGGCAGACATTTACATTGGATAAATGGGGTCCTTATGAAATAAAAGGCTTACCATTAGGCGATACTAAAGTAAAACTGACTTTAGTAGACAAAGAAGGTAATGCAATTACAGGTGATAATGTTTCGGTAGAACGAGATATTAAGCTCATTGAGAAATAGAGTTAAAAAAATAAAAGAGTCGCATTTTGATGCGACTCTTTTATTTTTTACCAATTATTACTAGTAATTGATGCAATTTTTTCTTTCAACGAATGAATAAATTCATTTACATTTTTGTCAATTAGCAGCACCTCTCTTTTACTAATTATTTTTCCTTCTTCAGTAAAAAGACCGCTTGCCCCTGATCCGAATGTTTTCTTTCCAACTAAACTTAACGTTATACTGGAGCCATATTTTACACAATCAAAAATGGGTTCAAATCGAATTTTGCCATCTCTAAATTGCAGATCATATTTATAATGATATTGGGCATCCAACGCTCCTGTAAAAATCCCCTGTTCAACTTTAATGCAATCACGACCATTGATTGCTAAATATTTAAAAGAAAATTAAACATAAGTTTTAAGGTAATTTATCAAAGTCAATTTTTGGAGCTTTTCCCTTATTGACAAATTCAAATTTGCTTCCTGGCTTAACGATTTCATTAAAGAAACCACCATTTTTCAGAAAATAACCATTTTTTGTTATACCACCAATTGCATCAATTCGCTGATTAGCACGATACGTATTGTCGACACTCAATGACGCCTCTTGAACAGCCTTCCACTGCCCATCATATACCCATTGATTGCCAAACTCAACCTTTCTACCTAGATACCCTTGATTAGGGCTAAAATTCTCCAAGAAACTGTGGAATCGCTTCAGATAGGTATTCGTTTGTGGGCGTTTGAAACTTGCAATCACATTCCAGGCATTCTCTTCCGGAATAAAAAACCAAGCGGTATAATCAGTATTTCCTTTTCCATCGGGCTCTCCTTTCAAGAGAAACTTATAGGTTACCCCCGCCTTCCAAAAATACTTGCGGTAACTCTGTCCGCCAGAACCCTCGTTGCCAAATTCTCCGGAATGCACCTCTTTTCCTTTTTTCAGCAAATGGATTTTCTGTTCCTCCGGAATACTTTTCGGATCATCCGTATGGAATGGACTCCATACTGAAAAAAGAATACGTCGTTCTGTTTCCGAATTTACCTGTATACCAAAATATCCTTCTCCAAAACCGTTGGCCATAAAATAGGAACCAACTTTATCTTCTCCTGGAGGAACCGTCACCTCATTATAATAGTAGCTGACATTGCCTGCTGTAGGTACTGTGTAATTTAAATGGCAGGAAGGCCCTCTTCTGGACCAGTAATAATATTCGGGATCACTCGAGTAGATAAGACCATTGGATGCAGCCTCTCCACTAACAACTAATGCTGTTACATCGGCGAAGCGACGACCTGATTTACTTACTCCTGTTAAGTTGACCTGTACATAACCTGGAACCTTGATATCAATTAATAAAGCAGCTGTTTCCGATAGTTCAGTACTTTCTACATCTACGATCGCTTTTTTTCCCAATGCTGCGATTTCGATTTTAGATCTACCACCATCATTTTTTGCTTTCAGCTTTAGTGTTAACTTGCCTGCTTTTTGTGCTCTAAAATAGACCGATGCCACTTCTTTTTCGCTGGACCATCTCACAAGACCATTTCGACCAGAAATCTCTGCATTACCAGTTTGTCCTGCGGTAATGAAAGCATTGCCTGCAAGCGGAACTGTAAAAGTCTGTTGCGCTGTCTGCGCGATACTCGAAATTGACCCACAGAATAAGGCCCCCATAAAGAAGTACTGGATAAAGTGTTTTCTTTTCATATTTTATTTATCAATGTATATATGCACAGATTAGTATACCAACTTGGTCATTCATGCTTTCCATGAATTTAAGCTACCGTTATACCCGAAGCCCTCACATCGCCCAACTGCTATATCCGTTCTGAAATTTGACGTATAAGCTATCCTTCACTTTACTATTGAATAAGGATGGTATCGGTTCCTGAGCCGGATTATTGGATGAAGATAAGGGTTAGATTTAGAGAAAAAGAAATCAAATGTATATCAATCGATTGTGTAAAAAAACAGCCATAAAAAGAAGAAGATTCCAGCTGTAATCGATTGATGAGAAAAGGAGATAAAACGTATCAAACCACCAAGATTTGTACTACAAATGACCAATGCATAAAAAAAGTGAAGGGCTTGACTCTTCACTTTTCCACATGATGTTAATAACTATGTTAATAACATTACATCGATTGTAAGGTTATCACTGAGCTGATTAGTTAAAAACCAACGCTCTTTAAATTTAATCCTGTACGTTCATCTAAACCGAACATTAAGTTCATATTTTGCACCGCCTGTCCAGACGCCCCTTTCAGCAGATTGTCTGTTGCATTTAAAATAAGCAACTTGTTTCCATGCTTTTCGAGGTGGATAATACTTTTATTCGTATTGACAACCTGCTTGAGGTCGATATTTTTTTTGCTGACATGCGTAAAAGGGTGGGCTGCATAATACGTCTCATACACTTCATAAGCCTCTTCTTCGGACAAGTCCGTATCAACATAAATTGCCGAAAAAATTCCTCTGGCAAAATCACCACGCTGCGGCACAAAATTAATTCTTTCAGCGGCACGTTCCAGTAATGACTTGCTGGACACAGGTAAAAACCCCGCTTGAAGTTGATCCAGCGACTCGGAAATTTCCTGCAAATGCTGGTGCTCAAAAGACTTGTAGGCCGAAAGATTATTGTTGCGCCAAGAAAAATGTGTCGTCGCTCCTGGTTTCTGTCCCGCTCCCGTAGACCCAGTAGTTGCATTGACATGAAGCTGATTTGGCAACAAACCTTTACTAGCCAATGGCAACAGCGCCAACTGTATATTTGTTGCAAAACATCCTGGATTTGCAATATATTGTGCGATCTTGATTGCTTCTTTGTTTAATTCCGGAAGCCCATATACAAATTGCTGTCCTTGATAAGCCGTATTTGCCCGGAGCCGGTAATCTTGTGAAAGATCAATAATCTTCACAGATGCATCAACTGCATTTGCATCCAAAAATTTACGTGCATCGCCATGGCCAACACATAAAAACAAGACATCAATATCAGAGTGAAAATCAGAGGAGAACGTCAATTCCGTATCTCCGAATAAATCATTGTGTACTTCATATAACTTATTTCCGGCATTAGAAGCACTATTGGCAAATACGATTTCCACCTCAGGATGGTAAATCAACACACGTAATAACTCACCACCGGTATATCCTGCCGAACCAATTATCCCAACTCTTATCATTTTCTTGAATTTAGTATTTAGGTATGATTTAAAATGTTATGCAATGCATTTTTTTCTATTAATTTCGTCATAGGGAAAAATACATTGCATAAAACATGGTTTATTTTTGATTCACTTTGTGCCAAATGATCGTTTGATTTCCAAAAATTTTGGAGAAACCTTTCACGTCGTCACCTGTATAACCTTTATTCATTTCACCGTAACTACCAAATTTATTAGACATCAAGTCATGCTCAGACTCCACACCGATAACCACAAAACGATATGGATGAAGTTCAACTATCACGCGGCCAGTCACAGTCTCTTGTGAGGATTGTAAGAATGCTTCGATATCGCGCATAACCGGATCGTGCATCTGCCCTTCGTGCATATAATTACCGTAGAAAGCAGCGATCTGATCTTTCCAGGATAATTGCCATTTGGTTAAGGTATGCTTTTCTAAGGTGTGATGTGCCTTAATTAGAATCACTGAAGCTGCGGCTTCAAAACCCACACGCCCTTTGATACCGATGATGGTATCTCCGACATGAATATCACGACCGATTCCATAAGGTTGAGCAATAGCTTGCAATTCCTGAATGACCTTAACAGAAGCCATTTTTTCTCCGTTTAAAGCTACTGGCTCGCCCTTTTCAAAATCTATTGTAATTTGCTGTGGTTCTGAAGATGTCACTGGAGTCGGCCAAGCCGATTCTGGCAGATATTGATTGGATGTCAATGTTTCTGCTCCACCAACAGAGGTACCCCAAAGGCCTTTATTGATCGAATATTTCGCTTTTTCGGCGGAATATTCAACCCCATGTTTGTTCAAATATTCTATTTCTGCTTCACGGGACAATTGTAGATCGCGGATAGGCGTAATAATTTCAACCCCTGGGATTAATGTCTGGAAAATCATATCAAAACGAACCTGATCATTTCCTGCACCTGTAGAGCCGTGGGCGACACATTCAGCGCCGATTTGCTTTGCATAGTTTGCGATAGCAGTAGCCTGACATACGCGCTCCGCAGAAACTGACAATGGGTAAGTCGCATTCTTTAACACATTACCGAAGATCAAGTATTTAATAGTTTCGCGGTAATAGTCTGCTGTTTCGTCAATCGCCGTATGTGATTTTACACCTAATGCATAAGCACGTGCCTCAATATTCTTCAATTCTTCATCCGAAAAACCACCTGTATTTACAACGACGGAATGAACCTCTAAACCTAAATCTTGCGTAAGATAAATACAACAAAACGAAGTATCTAATCCTCCGCTGAATGCTAAAACTACTTTTTTCATTGAGATAAATTGTTTTTTTATTATGCTGAAACTCTTCTTAAGCGACCGGCTCTAATTAAGCCTGAAGCTTGCTGTTTCATCACTGTTCATTATTTATTTTCACTGGCTGCTAAGCCAGTTGACATACTATGTATGAAATTGTGGAGAACGATGTATGACATCAAATCGCTCCTATTAAACTTATCAAAATCCCTTTGCGACTTTGTTGTGCTTAGACAAATTGATAGACGCAAACTTGTTTGCCGATTTCCAGAACTTCGCCTGTATACGTTTTAACAAAGATTGTTTTTGTGTAATTCTTTCCAAGCGTTCCTTGGCTTCATGCTTACGCTGGATCTTCTCACGCAATTCACGTTCCTTTTCTTCCGGGTCCCAAAGCATGGCTGTGCACATACAATTTTTACGGTCTTTACTCATCAGGATCTCATAGTTGACACAACTCTGGCAGCCTTTCCAGAATTCATCATCTGTAGTCAGTTCGGAATATGGAACCGGTTCGTAACCCAATTCCGAATTGATTTTCATTACGGCGAATCCCGTTGTCAAGCCAAAAATCTTTGCTTTGGGGTATTTTTCACGAGAAAGGTCAAAGACTCTTTTTTTGATTGCTTTGGCCAAACCTACTTTTCGGAATTCGGGATTTACAATCAGACCGGAGTTGGCAACATAATCACCATGTCCCCAAGTTTCTATATAACAAAAACCTGCCCATCGGCCATCTTTATGTAAAGCAATCACTGCTTTACCTTCATTCATTTTGTTGGCAACGTACTCTGGTTTACGACGCGCAATACCAGTGCCACGAGCCTTTGCAGACTCGAACATTTCGTCGCAAATAACCTCTGCATAATGTGCATGCTCAGGTTTAGCCGGGATAATTAAAAAATCTGATATAGTCATTGACTTACGACCCTAATAATAAAACAACAACTACCGCCGTGTTTTGTTGACTAAATAAATTAAAATAACGGATTCAAAACCATCGGACAATCATGGTCTTACTTGGAAAGATTCACTACCTCAAATCAAGCCCGAGGTAGTATGGGTCGTCGGAAGCGTAAAACAGGTATTTCTACGAAAATGAAAGCACAGAAGACCTTCTTCATAAACTTTTCAAAAGTTTGCGTATAAGAATAATCTTTCTTTTTGTTCTGTTTCATTTTTTATGATCTGTCAATTGTTTCTGACGATGCAAATGTATAAAAATATTTTTTTCTTTTCCACAATATTCTTATTGATTTTTTGCAAAAATTAAAAATTCAAAATCTAACACAAAAGCTGCTATGTAAGCTTCATTTTCAAGCGATTAATCCGCAACAATACGGGACTATACTGCACATATTAGCGATGTTAATTTGACAATAAAACAGATAAAGGTTTAACGCTTTATCAATTGAAATTGTTGTTTTCTCTATAGGTTCGTTATTTTTAGTCAAAAACGATACTTTTGTAAGGATCATTTAATGGAGAATAATATGTCACCGAGTTTAATTTTCTATATTATTTTTGCGGTCCCTTACATTGTATTTATGTATTGGCTCGTTAAACAAGACAAGCATAAGTATGCCTGGGGGATAGCAATCATTACTATCGTTGCCATATTGGCTATCTACGTGTCGCAGAAAGCCAGTAAAGTGGCAATGGACAATTATCAACAGCATCAGATCGATTCGAGAGAAATCGAACGAGAAGAGCGTTTACAAAAACAACAGGATAGTATTAATCATGCTCGACAATAAAAAAAGCGGTTAATACCGCTTTTTTTATTGTTCGTTTGCATAGTCTGGAATAATTCCTTCCAATTTAAAGAGAAAAGCATATTCCAATGCGATTTCCTTTAAATAGTCAAACCGACCAGAGGCTCCACCATGGCCATAATCCATATCTGTTTTCAAAAGTAAAACCGCATCCCCAATTTTTGTTGCACGCAGTTTGGCCACCCATTTAGCCGGTTCAAAATACTGCACCTGACTATCGTGTAGCCCTGTGGTAACAAGCAAATTTGGATACTCTTTCGGTTCAATGTTCTCGTAAGGCGAATAGCTTTTCATATAAAAATAAGCCTCCTCATCATTTGGATTACCCCATTCATCATATTCATTTGTCGTCAACGGTATTGTATCGTCCAGCATCGTATTCACAACATCCACAAAAGGAACCTGAGCTATAATGCCATGGTATTGCTCGGGTGCAATATTAGCAACTGCTCCCATTAGCAGACCTCCGGCACTACCTCCTTGCGCATAGAGATGTTCCGATATACAATAATGCTGGTCAATCAAATATTGACCACAATCCACAAAATCATAAAAGGTATTCATCTTGTGCATCATTTTTCCCTCTTCATACCATTGACGCCCCATTTCTTCTCCACCTCTAATATGTGCCAAGGCGTAGATAAATCCACGATCCAGTAAACTCAGCCTATTGCTTGAAAAAGTAGGATCCATCGAAGCCCCATAGGAGCCATATGCATACTGCAATAAAGGGGCTGTGCCATCCAGTTTGGTTCCTTTCTTATATACAATAGATATAGGTACCCGAACACCGTCTCTTGCAATAGCAAAGATACGTTCGGTAATATAGGCTGCTTGGTCATACCCCCCCAAAACTTCCTGTTGCTTCAATAAAACTTTACGCTGTTCGGCCATATCATACTCGTAAACCGAATTTGGCGTCACTAAAGAGGTATAACCATATCGTAACTTATCACTGTTGTATTCAACATTAATACCCGGGTATACCGTATAGGCAACTTCTCCGAAATCCAAATAGTGCTGTTGATGACTGTTTAAATTGTAAATCGCTAATTGAGTCAATCCATTTTTCCGTTCAGCAATCGCCAAGAAATCCTTAAATTCTTCGATATCACTGATCAATACATCTGGTCGATGGTCTAAGAATATTTGCCAATGAATACGCTCGGTGCGATCCAATGGACATTGCATGATTCGAAAATTAATAGCCCCATCATTCGTAAGAATTAAAAACCGATCTTCCAATACAACAACAGAATAAAGAACATCGTGAATCCTAGGCTGAAAAACACGAAATGCTGACTGCGGGAAATCCGCATTCAATAACCAGATTTCCGAGGATAATGTTCCCTCCGAGTTGATAAAGATATATTTTCCATTTTTCGATTTACCAACTGCAATATAATTTGTGTTATCTTTTTCTTCATAAACAGCCACATCCGAAGCCGGATCACTTCCCAATGTATGCCGCATAATCTTTTCACTGAGCAACGTAATAGGGTTCTTTGCGGTATAAAAAAGGGTTAGGTTATCATTTCCCCAAATTGCCGCCCCCTCGGTATTCCTTATCTGATCGGGGAAAATTGCTCCAGTCTCCAGATCCTTCACATATATCGTATATTCTCTACGGGAAACGGTATCTACACTAAAAGCAAGCAACCGGTTATCCGGACTCACTGAAAATCCTTTTGCTGTGTAATATGCATGTCCCTGAGCAAGCTGGTCGACATCTAGCAATACTTGTTCTTCGGCATCGAGTGTACCCTTTTTCCGACAGAATTTAAAATATTGTTTTCGCTCTTCTGTCCGGCTATAATAATAGTAGCCGTTTTTATAATAAGGCACTGACTCGTCTTTTTCTTTAATACGGGATTTAAGTTCATGAAATAGATCTTCCTGCAGGTGCGCAGTATCTTCAAGCATCAAGTTGGTATAAGAATTCTCTTCCTCTAGATAATCAATCACTTCTTGCGCTTTTTCTCCCTTTTTAAAGTAATCGATCATCCAGTAATAATCATCTTGAACAGTATCATTATGTACCTTTCTGATATGGGGATAAACAGCTGCTTTTGGGACCATCAAGTTAGGCCAATATATTTTTTTATGGTGTTGCATGCTCTTTTAATATGCTATTTTGATGAACTATTTTTAGGAAACGGACTGTTTCACTGGAGTAAAACAGAATTTGTTTATAAATGGGTTGAATTTAAGATATTTCTTCAACAGTTCGGCGTGAAGGGATAGATTATAAGCACTTTTAATAAAAATTAACAGTTTCAGAAGAGCCATTAGCATTATCTTTGCTATCCTACTTCAGTCAGGCGTTGTTGCACTTACCTGCGTAGGAAGAACATGCGCAGGAAGAAAATTTAATATAAACACAATAGCTTATCATGTGTCATAGCTTCAATGAAAAAAATGAGTGCAGACACCTTATTAATAATTATTTGCATATGAATTTAAAGAAATCACTATATCTCATTACTTTAGGCGCTTTACCCCTCTTTTCTTTCGGGCAGTCGGATACCATTCCAGCAAATTGGTTCAATCTGGATTATAAAACGGACGGGGTAATGGGAATCAGTACCGAAAAAACATATAAAACTTTGTTGAAAGGAAAAAAATCTATCCCAGTCATTGTTGGTGTACTGGATGGTGGGGTGGATATTCATCATGAGGATCTCAAAGATGTGGTGTGGATCAATACGAAAGATAGTCTCTCCAATGGTGTGGACAATGATGGAAATGGTTATATCAACGATAAATACGGCTGGAATTTTATCGGAAACGCTGATGGAAAGAATGTTCAGTTTGACAACTTGGAATTGACAAGGCTGCTTAAGGCATTGGATCAAAAATTTGCTAACATCACAGCTGCATCTGAGCTCAATGACGTAGGCCGAAAAGCCTTCGCCAACTATCGAAAGATGACTGCTGAATATAAAAACAAACTCGAAGAAGCGAAGATGGGACAGTTTTCATATGATGCGCTTAAACGCAATATAGATGCTGTCGTGCGTGAAATCGGTAAGAAACCCGAAGACATCACGCAAGAAGATATAGACAATTTTAAAGCAACCTCGAGCACCCAACGGATTGCACTTGGCTATGCAAAAGATGAAATACAAAATGGTGGTTTTGCCAAATTTTTCGATGATATTACCGAAGGCGCAAAATATTTCAATAACCAGGTAGATTACCATTTAAATAAAACGTACAATTCTCGACCTATCGTTGGTGATGATTACGAGGATGCTTCGGAGCGATACTATGGTAATGCCGATGTGAAAGGGCCAGACGCATTACATGGAAGCCATGTAGCGGGAATTATTGGTGCAAAACGTAATAACAACATTGGTATTAACGGAGTAGCAGACAATGTTAAGATACTCACCGTTAGACTTGTCCCTGATGGTGATGAGCGCGATAAAGATGTGGCAAATGCGATTCGCTATGCAACAGACAACGGCGCAAAAGTAATTAATATGAGCTTCGGAAAGGGTTACGCCTATAATAAACAGACGGTAGATGATGCAATCAAATATGCTGAATCAAAAGATGTATTGATGATCCATGCTGCAGGGAATGACAGTGAAGATAACGATATTGAACCTAATTTTCCGATGAAATATTATACTGATGCAAAAGGGGATACAACCGGAGCTGCCAATGCTTGGATCACAGTAGGTGCAACTGGCCTCCACCTGGACAACGAACTTCTTGCGGATTTTTCCAATTATGGCAAAAAAACTGTCGATGTTTTTGCACCTGGTGTGCGCATCAATTCAACCATACCGGATTCGAAGTATAAAGAAGAACAGGGTACTAGTATGGCTGCTCCCGTTGTTGCCGGTTTAGCCGCAATGATCCGTTCTTATTATCCAACTTTAAATGCTGTGGAGACCAAAAAGATTATTATGGAATCTGTGGAAAAGCCAGACCAACTGGTACGCGTGAAAGTTGGTGAAGATGCAACAAAAACGGTTCGCTTAGCCGATATATCCGTCACTGGAGGTATTGTCAATGCCTATAATGCCATTATTAAAGCAGAGGAATATACCAATAGAAAGAAAAAATAAATATTTTCTCGTTTTTTATACCAAAACCATCTTTTGTCCGTTTAATTATTTAACTTACAGAGACAAAACACAAGATGCTTATGGTAGAAAATTTTACCCAATCAGAAAACGAAGTTCAAAATTTGATCACCCAAAATGAAAAGGTAATGACAGACGAGGACATTGAAAATGAATTGAAACTTCAATTACCAAAAATGTTGCTTCATCCAAGCAAAAGATGTATTAAGAATATACTCGCATATTCTAAACAACTGGAAAAAAGAAAGGCCTAATCTCGAGATTAGGCCTTTCTTTTTTAAACTTACATCGCTAGTAGCAATTGGTCTAAACCAGCGACAGTTTTTTTGCACCTTGTAATCTAAGGGTAGATTATTCCCCATGTAATGCATTCCAAAATTTCTTTTTTGATGGAAATTTTGGCTAGTTTTGAAGCAATGTTAAAACAAGAACGATACAAGGCTTTCGTAGATTATTTCTCCAAAAATAGTCCTGATGCACAGACAGAACTCAATTATGGTAATGCATTTGAATTACTTGTTGCGGTTATTTTATCTGCACAGTGTACAGATAAAAGGATTAATCAGGTCACGCCCAAATTGTTTGAGCGCTACCCCGATGCACATAGTTTGGCAGCTTCTAGCGTAGAAGAAGTATTTAGCTATATACGATCGGTAAGCTATCCGAATAACAAAGCTAAACACCTTGTCGGCATGGCTAAAATGCTGCTTGAGCAGTTCGACAATAAAGTGCCGGAAAAAATCGAGGATCTTGTGAAACTTCCGGGTGTCGGTCGAAAAACTGCTAACGTCATTTCTTCTGTCGTCTATCATAATCCAGCGATGGCCGTAGACACACATGTTTTTCGTGTAGCAAATCGTTTAGGCCTAACCTATCGCGCCACAACGCCGTTGGCCGTAGAAAAACAGTTGGTGAAAAATTTGGCTAAAGACACGATCGCGATTGCGCATCATTGGCTAATTTTACATGGACGATACATCTGTCTAGCCCGAAAACCACGCTGCGAGAAATGCCCGATCACTTATATGTGCAAATATTTCGAAAAAAATCATCGTATCAAAAGTGTTTCGGATAAGCTAGAAATAAAAAGCTAATTTTTTTAGTGAATAATAGTTGGTTTATGATTTTTAATTTTTAATTTTGAGAAATATATACTAAAAATATGAGCAACACAGATAAACTAAAAGCGTTACAGCTGACGTTAGATAAATTAGAGAAGAACTTTGGAAAAGGTTCAATTATGAAATTAGGAGATACTGCTGTTGAGCCTATCGAGGCTATTTCTACAGGATCTCTTGGTTTGGATATCGCCTTAGGGATAGGTGGTGTACCAAAAGGCCGTATCATTGAAATATATGGACCAGAATCTTCAGGTAAAACTACTTTAGCAACACACATTGTTGCCGAAGCACAGAAAAAAGGCGGTATTGCAGCTATCATCGATGCTGAACATGCTTTTGATAAATACTACGCTCAAAAATTAGGCGTAGATGTGGAGAATTTATTGATTTCTCAACCAGATAACGGTGAGCAAGGTTTAGAAATTGCGGATAACCTAATCCGTTCTGGAGCAATCGACGTTATTGTTATTGACTCCGTTGCAGCTTTGGTACCAAAAGGCGAAATCGAAGGTGAGATGGGTGACTCTAAGATGGGACTTCAAGCTCGTTTAATGTCCCAAGCTTTACGTAAGCTGACGGGTACAATTTCAAAAACAAACTGCTGTTGTATTTTCATTAACCAGTTGCGTGAAAAAATTGGTGTAATGTTTGGGAACCCAGAAACGACAACGGGTGGTAACGCACTTAAATTCTATTCTTCTGTTCGTTTAGATATCCGTCGTACATCACAAATCAAAGACTCTGATGAAGTATCGGGTAACCGCGTAAAAGTTAAGATTGTAAAAAATAAAGTCGCCCCTCCATTCCGTATTGCAGAATTTGATATCATTTTTGGTGAAGGTATCTCTAAGGTCGGTGAAATCATCGATTTGGGTGTTGAATACGGCATCATAAAAAAGGCAGGTTCTTGGTTTAGCTATGGTGACACGAAACTAGGACAAGGCCGGGATGCTGTCAAATCCTTGTTATTCGACAACCCTGATTTAATGGATGAACTTGAGGGAAAAATCCGCGCCGAAGTGACAGGAGAAGATCCGATGCTTAACGTCGAGGAAAACGAAGACTAGTTGCTGTAAAAATTAGTATAATGTAGGTAGCCATTCTATATAGGATGGCTACTTTTTTATAGGACCTATCTTGACACCTTGCCACAAGGTTAAAAAATTCAAAGGTTGAGTCCGTAAAGCTACAAGAAATCGAATACTATTATGTTCAATCAAACGCACTAAAAAATTCGCTGACCGCGCCTAATGCTATAATAAAAATTAATCCTATTCAAATAGAATAAATGTGCGTAGAGAAGTGAAATTCTTTTAAAAATAGAAAAGGACGCTTAAAGCGTCCTTTTCTATTTATCAAGGTAGCTTAGCTTCCCTATTCTCCTTTTTCCAAGAAAGGATATTTATAATCTGTATCCGGATTAAATGTCTCTTTGATTGTACGTGGAGACACCCAACGAAGCAAGTTGATCATTGACCCGGCTTTGTCATTTGTACCAGAACCTCTAGCACCACCAAAAGGCTGTTGACCTACGACAGCACCAGTACATTTGTCGTTCACATAGAAGTTACCCGCAGCATGTCTTAATTTATCTGTCGCTAAATTGATAGCATAACGGTCCTGTGCAATAATTGAACCTGTTAGCGCATAAATGGAAGTTTTGTCGACGATAGCTAATGTTTCTTCAAACTTAGCATCCTCGTAAACATATATAGTCAAAACTGGCCCGAACAACTCTTCAACCATGGTCTCGTAATCTGGCTTTGAAGCTTCAATAATTGTTGGATGAATGAAATAGCCCTTAGATTTATCGTAAGTACCACCGACTACAATTTCTGCATCAGTAGATTCTTTAGCTCTATCGATGTATTTTGCCAATTTATCAAATGATTTCTCATCAATAACAGCATTGATAAAGTTTGTAAAATCTTCTGTTCCACCGATTGTAAATGACTTCACATCGTTCGTCATAGATTCTTTCAATGCAGGCCACAATGATTTAGGAATATAGGCACGTGATGCTGCTGAACATTTTTGACCTTGGTATTCAAAGGCGCCACGAACCAATGCCGTATTAGCAACTTTCAGATCTGCCGAGGGATGAACAACGATAAAATCCTTACCACCTGTCTCACCAACAATACGTGGATACGTTTTATATCGGTGAATATTATTACCAATCGTTTTCCAGATATCCTGGAATACTCCTGTTGAACCTGTAAAATGGATACCTGCAAAATCAGGGTGTTGGAAAATCACATCACCTGCATCAGGACCAGAAACGTACACCAAGTTAATAACTCCATCGGGAAGTCCTGCTTCACGGAAGATCTTCATTAGTACATTCGCCGAATAGATCTGTGTATTGGACGGTTTCCATACCACGACATTTCCCATCATGGCGACACATGAAGGTAAATTACCTGCAATAGCT
The DNA here is from genome assembly GCF_002429765.1 of Sphingobacterium sp. UBA5996. Classification (NCBI taxonomy): domain Bacteria; kingdom Pseudomonadati; phylum Bacteroidota; class Sphingobacteriia; order Sphingobacteriales; family Sphingobacteriaceae; genus Sphingobacterium; species Sphingobacterium sp. UBA5996. The sequence continues at coordinate 263,478 of NZ_DJAS01000014.1, read as the reverse complement.
GTAAAATTAAATGGCGTTAATGCAAATACGAAACCCTCCAGAGGGCGTTGTTCCACACGGTTCCAAACACCTTTTCCTGAAATAGGAGGTTGTTGCTTATAGATCTCAGTCATGTATTGCACATTAAAGCGCAAAAAGTCAGTGATCTCACATGCTGAGTCAATTTCTGCCTGATAGGGGTTTTTAGATTGACCCAACATCGTCGCAGCATTCAGCTCATAACGGTATTTTCCTGAAATCAATTCAGCAGCTTTTAAGAAAATCGCCGCACGATCTTCCCATGCAAGATTTTCCCAATCTTTTTTTGCGGCTAAAGCGGCATTGATTGCGTCTGTTACGTGAGATTTATCACCTTGGTTGTATTGACCTAAAATATGTTGATGGTCATGTGGAGGAGCTATTGTTACTTTTTTAGAAGTAGTGATTTCTTTACCGCCAATATACATTGGGATATCGATCTGTTTTGAACGTGCCTCATCAATTGCTGCTTTCAACAATTTACGTTCTTTTGTTCCGACAGCGTAAGTATACACCGGTTCATTGGTAGGAACAGGAACTGTAAAAAATCCTTTAGACATATTACAAGTATTTATTATTCAATCAAAAATGCTATTTATTAATCATGAAGTCTATCCACCCTCTTATTTGGTATAAAAGACCATGACTTCAACTTATTAACTTGAAACTAAATAGCGCTAATAGCGTAAAATTACCTTAAATATTATGAATACCCAAAGTTACTGCCTCTCTTTCACCACCTTGGAAAAGATACGTTTAAATTTTTCCAATTTCGGTTTAATGACCAATTGACAATAAGGTTCCTTTCCATTTAAGCGATAATAATCTTGATGATAGTCTTCTGCCGGATAAAATATCGTCGCCGGAACTACTTCGGTTACAATAGGTTTATTAAAAACCTTTTCTTTTTCCAAAGCCGAAAGATAATACCGCGTCTTATCAAGCTGTTGTTTAGTATGCACAAATATAGCAGACCGATATTGCGTACCAACGTCGTTTCCTTGTCGATTAAGTTCAGTAGGATCATGTGCTACAAAAAATGCCTCTAATAGCTTATCGTAACTGATCACACCGGGATCAAAAATAATATTCGTTGCTTCAGCATGCCCGGTGCTCCCGCTACAAACTTGGGTATAGGTCGGATTCTTGGTCCATCCTCCGGTATATCCTGAAACAACATTTACAACACCTTTCAGTTCTTTAAACTGTGCTTCGGTACACCAAAAACAGCCTGCGGCAAATGTCGCCGTATCCAGCTTAGCCGTATTTTTTTCAGGTAATTTTGAAAAGTCTGTTTTCTTTGCTCGCTGTTCCTGCCCCTGACAGGATGTAAAAACAACAAGTGCCACCAACATTATATAAAGATTTTTCATATGCATATTGTCAATTTGTTTGTACACACTAGATACCGTGCTGGTTTTATCAGCAATGCTGTACAAATCTAAATAATATAAAAAATAGCCCCAGTTTACTGAAATAAACCTTCGTGATCTTGTAGCTACAAACAGCAAGGAGAGCGAACTGAAACTTCTTTATAGCCAACACCACGGGAAACTTTCAGAAAAAAAAAGCGACAATACATTGAATTGTCGCTTTTTCTGATTTACTATCAAATCAACTTTTATTTTGCTGCAGCATAGTTCTGCGCTACGGCATCCCAATTGATCACATTGAAAATCTCTTCCAGATATGCTGGACGCTTATTTTGAAATTTCAAATAATAAGCGTGCTCCCAAACGTCAATACCTAAAATTGGTGTACCTTTCACTTCAGCAACATCCATCAAAGGATTATCTTGATTTGGTGTAGAAGTTACAGCTAATTTTCCATCAGCATCAACGATTAACCAAGCCCAACCAGATCCAAAACGAGTGGCACCAGCCGCTTGAAGTTGTTTTTTCAACTCATCGAATGAGCCAAAAGTAGCATCGATTGCTTCAGCTAACTCACCTGTTGGAGCTCCGCCCGCGTTTGGACCTAAAACTTTCCAAAACAAAGAGTGGTTGTAGTGACCACCACCGTTGTTACGTACAGCTGCAGAATATTTACTTACATTTTTGATAATATCCAATAACGATAGATTCTCTGCGTCTGTGCCAGCGATTGCTTTATTTAAATTATCCACATATGCCTGATGGTGTCTGTCATGGTGGATTTCCATTGTAGTCTTATCAATATGTGGTTCCAATGCGTCGGCTGCGTATGGTAACGCTTCTAATTCAAATGCCATATCTATTTAATTTAAATGTTTATTACTTTGTTTATATATACAAATATAACACAATATATAACGTTATGTTTTTATGTGTTACAATAAATTCAATATCCTACTACCGTTTTTGACGAAAAAATGATTTTACTAAATCCGCGCATTCTGCTTGCAAAACACCATGGGAAATTACAGTTTTGGGATGCAATATTTTATCATGATAATGTGAATAACCGCGTTTTTCATCTTTGGCTCCATACACTATTTTCCCGATATGCGTCCAATAAGCTGCTCCAGCACACATAATACAAGGCTCTATAGTGACATATAATGTACATTCATCAAGGTATTTACCGCCGAGATAATTTGCAGCGGCTGTAAAAGCCTGCATTTCTGCATGGGCTGTTACATCATTCAATCGTTGCGTCAAATTATGCCCCTTTCCTATCACACGGCCGCGATGAACAATAACTGCACCAATGGGTACCTCTCCCTCTTCATAGGCTACCCTTGCTTCGTTCAAAGCCATACGCATAAATGACTCGTCACCATCAATCAGTTGTGTTCCTTCAAAATCTATAAATGTCATGGCACAAACTTAGCTAAGTTTAGATCCATTTGGTAATTTTTTATCGACAGAGGTCAAAATAATATCCCCATTTTCATCTGGAAATCCTGTCACTAGGCACTCAGAAAAAAAATTGGCGATCTGCTTTCGAGGGAAATTTACCACTGCAACCACCTGTTTTCCGATTAATTCCTCTTTGCTATAGCGTACTGTAATTTGGGCACTACTTTGTAAAATACCGATTTCATCTCCGAAATCAATTTTCAGTTGATAAGCTGCCTTTTGTGCTTTAGGGAACTCTTTCGTCTCCAAGACAGTTCCTACCCTTAAGTCAACTTTTTCGAATTCGCTCCAACTAATGGTACTCTTCATAATCTGTTGCTACTAATATCCTGAATCTCTTTACCTATCGTAAATAAAACATAGGAGGGTTTCCGCCGCAAACGCAAGGACAATCTACTGATTAGTTTATCTTCCTCCCCTGTTTGAAAAGCTAAATCCTCATCAGTTAAATGGTTGTACTTGCGGCGGAGTTTTTCTTTGGCTACTTGCCATTGTTCTTCGTTAATTTTCAGCATAACTAAGATTTAGGTATAAAATTTGTATATCTTTACCAGACTGTAAAAGTTTCTTTAAAGATACAATATATACATAAATAAAAGATTATGAAAAAGATTTTACCAGCATTACTTTTGATTTGTGGTAGCGTTGCAACGGCACAGGCGCAGCTTCTGCCCGGATTTGAGGTAGGTGTAAAAGGAGGTTTAAACTTCTCGAAGCTTAAAAGCGATGGCAAATATTTCAATTCTGACACGAAAGCTGGCTACCAAGCGGGTCTTTATGGCCGTGTTGGTGTATTAGGTTTCCATATTCAACCTGAGGTATATTTAACAGGTAAAAACACGACTGTTAATGGAAAGGATGAAAATGGCTCGACAACTACCACCAATGTTAAATTCACCAGTATTGATGTTCCCGTTTTATTGGGTAAACGTTTTGGTTTGGGACCGATTGGCGCACGGATTCAAACTGGTCCAATATTTTCATTTAATGTAGATGACAAGCAGGCTAAATTCATTGATCAATTAAATCCAAATAACTATAAAAAGAGTGGTACATCATGGGCATTTGGTGTAGGCGCTGATGTTTCCAGTTTGCGTGTAGACCTCCGTTATGAAATGGGTTTAAATAAAGTCAATAATGAGAGCCAGGCAAATCCAAAAATCAACATGTGGAGTATTGGCTTAGGCTATAGATTATTCAGTATTCTATAGTAGGCTAAGCCTAGTTTATATACCGTTCGAAAGTCCGTTTTTATTCAAAACGGACTTTTTATTTCAATAAACTTTAGAACCGTTCTAAATTGTTGCTTTTTCTTGTCAAAATGGTATCATATTTAATAGCAAATAGTAGATTTGCCTAATTAAAATTAAATTACAAGGATAATGAGTAAATCAAAGCCAGTTTTCAGTTCTTCGATTGGGAAGAAGCTAATCATGAGCTTAACAGGAATCTTCCTATGTTTATTCCTAGTTGTTCACTTGGTTGGTAACTTGCAATTATTTAAAGATGATGCGGGTCTAGCGTTCAACAAGTACGCCTATTTTATGACTCACTTTACACCAATCAAAGTTGTTTCTTACTTATTGTATGCTTCGGTAATTGTTCACGTCATCTATGCTATCACATTGTCGATGAAAAACAAGGCCGCCCGTCCTATTGGTTATGCCAAATATGATGGTCAAGCAAACAGCAAGTGGAATTCACGCAACATGGGTATCTTAGGTACTGTCATTTTAGTATTCTTAGCGACACACATGTCTAATTTTTGGTGGAAGTTTCACAATGATGAAGTGCCGTACATCGAATACCGTACTGATTTGGCAACAGGGCAAACCACAGCGAGAGAACTTCAAGCATCTGAATTTCATGACTACCAAGAAACGGTAGAAAACAATGTTCAAATCGTAAAAGCAAGAGATTTGTACAAGCAAGTTGACTTTGCTTTCAAAAATGTTGCATTGGTAGCTTTGTATGTTATTGCGATGGCAGCTTTGGCGTTCCACTTAATTCACGGTTTCCAATCTGCATTCCAAACTTTAGGTTTTAACCACAGAAGATATATTGGAATTGTCAGAGCAATCGGTGTTTGGGTATTTGGGGTATTAATTCCAATTGGCTTTGCAATAATGCCATTGTTTTTCTTCTTTAAATAATTCAGAATCTTTTAAGATAAAGCTCCGGCTCTATCGATCAATATAAAATTAAGAGATATGTTAGATTCAAAAGTACCAGCGGGCCCATTAGCCCAAAAGTGGTCAAATCATAAATTTAATCTGAAGCTGGTTAACCCTGCTAACAAACGTAAATTTACAGTTATTGTTGTTGGTACAGGACTTGCTGGTGCATCTGCAGCAGCGTCGTTAGCCGAGTTAGGATACAATGTAATTACATTCTGTTATCAAGATTCACCACGTCGTGCACACTCTATTGCAGCACAAGGTGGTATCAATGCAGCAAAGAGTTACCAAAACGATGGGGACTCTGTTTTCCGTTTATTCTACGATACAATCAAAGGTGGTGATTACCGCTCCCGTGAGGCCAACGTTTACCGTTTGGCAGAGGTATCTGTTAATATCATCGACCAATGTGTCGCTCAAGGTGTTCCATTTGCACGTGAATATGGAGGTTTATTAGATAACCGCTCTTTCGGTGGCGCGCAAGTAAGCCGTACGTTCTATGCCCGTGGTCAAACTGGACAACAATTATTGTTAGGTGCTTATTCAGCATTGAACCGCCAGATAAAAAAAGGGAAAGTAAAATCCTATACGCGTCATGAGATGTTAGACCTTGTTATGATCGATGGTCATGCTAAAGGTATCGTCACTCGTGACCTGGTTTCAGGTAAAATAGAAACGCATGCTGCACACGCAGTATTGATGTGTACAGGTGGTTACGGTAACGTATTTTTCTTGTCTACAAATGCGATGGGTTGTAATGTTACAGCTGCTTGGAGAGCACACAAACGTGGCGCTTACTTCGCTAACCCTTGTTATACACAGATTCACCCAACTTGTATCCCTGTAACTGGCGATCACCAATCGAAGTTAACATTGATGTCAGAGTCTTTACGTAATGACGGTCGTGTATGGGTTCCTAAAACTCAGGAGATGGCTGAAAGATTGCGCAAAGGTGAGATCAAAGCCAATGATATCAAAGAGGAAGACAGAGATTATTTCTTGGAGCGTAAATATCCTTCATTCGGTAACTTGGTACCACGCGATGTGGCCTCTCGTAATGCGAAAGAAGCTGTCGATGATGGTCGTGGTGTTGGTAAAACTGGCTTCGCGGTATTCTTGGATTTCAAAGAAGCTATCGGTCGTCTAGGAGAGGACGCTGTACGTGCTAAATATGGTAACTTATTTGACATGTATTATCAAATCACTGACGAGAACCCTTACAAACAACCAATGCGTATCTACCCAGCTGTACACTACACAATGGGTGGTGTTTGGGTTGATTACAACTTGATGACAACAATCCCTGGCTTATATGCTTTGGGTGAGTGTAACTTCTCTGATCACGGTGCAAACCGCTTAGGTGCATCGGCATTAATGCAAGGTCTTGCCGACGGTTACTTCGTCATTCCTTACACTGTGGGAGATTACTTAGCAAAATTAGGTTCATTTGCACCAGTAGATCATAATCATCCCGCTTTCGAAGCTACCCGCAAGGAAGTTGAAGAGAAAATCAACAAATTATTGTCTTTAAACGGTACACAAACTGTTGATGATATCCACAAAAAATTAGGTCTCATTATGTGGGAATATTGTGGTATGGCTCGTACAGCTGAAGGTTTGCAAAAAGCGCAAGGTTTGATTCAAGAGTTGAAAAAAGAGTTCTGGACGAATGTTAGAGTGCTTGGAGAAAATGAAGAATTAAATCTTTCGTTAGAAAAAGCTGGCCGCGTAGCTGACTTCTTAGAATTGGGCGAATTGATGGTTGTGGATGCCTTACAACGCGCAGAGTCTTGTGGTGGTCACTTCCGTTTGGAAAGCCAAACCGAAGAAGGTGAAGCAAAACGTAATGACGATGAATTCGCATATGTATCTGCTTGGGAGTACAAAGGAGACAATGTACCTGAGGAATTACACAAGGAAGACCTGGTATTCGAGAACGTTCAGTTAACACAAAGAAGTTATAAATAAGAAAGAAAATTATCATGGCACAACATATGAATTTAACGCTAAAAGTTTGGCGTCAAAAAAATGATAAAGATAAAGGTCAATTTGTAACTTATCAGGCAAACAATATCGCTGATGATATGTCCTTCTTAGAGATGCTTGATATTGTCAATGAAGAGTTGACTCGTAAAGGAGAAGATCCCGTATATTTCGATCACGACTGTCGTGAAGGTATCTGTGGGATGTGCTCATTGGTGATCAACGGTCGCCCGCATGGTCCGAAAGAAGGTACTACAACGTGTCAATTACACATGCGTAGCTTCCACGACGGACAAACGATCGTGATTGAGCCTTGGAGAGCTGCTGCATTCCCTGTATTAAAAGACCTTGCTGTTGACCGTACTTCTTTTGACCGCATTCAACAGGCAGGTGGATATGTAAATATCAATACAGGTGGTGTTCCTGATGCCAATGTTATTCCTATCCCTAAACGTATTGCTGACGAAGCTTTCGAATCAGCGACATGTATCGGTTGTGGCGCTTGTGTCGCAGCATGTAAAAATGCTTCTGCTATGTTATTCGTATCGGCAAAAGTATCTCAATTTGCACTGTTACCACAAGGGCAAACTGAGCGATATGAACGCGCGCAGGCGATGGTAGATCAAATGGATGCAGAAGGCTTCGGTAACTGTACAAATACTGGGGCTTGTGAAGCTGAATGTCCTGTGGGCATTAAACTAACAAACATCGCTCGCCTAAACCGCGAGTATTTGACTGCTAAAATCTTCCGACAAGAAGAGCCTCACGTTTAATTATTGGCATTCGATACCTTTCGTGTTTTCAATAGCTTACAAAGCAGCGAAAACAGTGCAAAAATTCTCTCTGACCAATCAAAGGAGGTCATATAGAAAAATAATATAAAAGTCCTTGCCATAAGAAAGCAAGGACTTTTTTTTATATTTACAATAATGTAAATTGATGAATGTGAATTCTGGTATAAAAATTCGACTACTCTTACTTATCTTAACGCTATGCTTTATAGGAACAGCTATCACCATCAAAGAATCTGTTACCAATAAGGAAATATTAGACATTGATACAAAATCACTCAATAACTATATCGCTCAACAAGAGAAAAAAGTCGACCGTATTTTCAACGATTCTCTTTTGCTCAAAACTTTCAAAAACTACGATCAGTATCCAATCGCGGTTTATCAGGCCTTTGAAAAATTCAAAACCAAAGAAAATGTCTATCTATTTCTTTTTAAGGACCATGAGCCGAAGATGTGGAGCACACATCTATTTGTACCGATTACTGATCAGGGATTTCCTGAAAAATCCAATTTTATCCAAGATGATAACCGCTCTTACGTCGTTAGAAAGAAAACAATTGGTAATATCAGTATACTCGCCTATATTATTGTAAAAGGATATACCAACAACAACAATCTCTATTTAAGCAGTTCACTGCGGAGAAACTTCTTCGACTCCAGAAATATCGATATTGCCTCCTATACAGATACGGTAACCATTAAAAACATTTACAGTAAAGAGGGGTCTTACCTTTTTTCTGTTAAGCTCAAAGACGGAGAGCATGAAAATGCTTATACAATTTTGCAATTTTTCTGCTGGTTACTTGCTTTAATTGCGTGGTTGATCTTCTTCAATAGTCTTTGCCTTCATATGGCCAAAACAGGCAGGGCTTGGTGGTCTATACTATTGCTATTGGCGATATTTAGTTTGGTCAAATTCGCCGATCTTAAATGGAATTTGCTATCTGAAAATGCGACATTTTCAATTTTCGACTCGCGCAACTATGCCTATAATCGTTTCTTCCCGAACATCTGGTCGGTCATGTCCACCACAATTTTAATATTATGGCTCATTCTATTTATCTATTCAATTCGCAAAGAGCTTAATTTTGACAAAATAAAAAATATCCGGCTCTTTAGAGTGCCCATAGCCATCGGATTTATTCTGAGTATATACCTGTCGTTCGCGCTATTATACGATATCGCCGGAACGTTAATTACGCACTCCAATAATATTTATTTTGATTTTACAAAACTGGTCGATTTACATTTCTTAAGTTGGGTCGATCTTGGCATTGTCGGCATAGGTATTTTGGCCTTAAGTATCTACATCGACCTTGTGCTCTTTTTTCTTAAAAAATTAGAGTTAAAGCCAACGCAGTTACTAAATATCCAACTGGCATGCGTCATCTTTGTCATTTTGATCATTTCCTTTTATATAGAAAAAAATAGCCTTGTCAACTTACTACTCGCGCTAATTATCCTTATTAAATCATTCGGTGAGAAGTATTTCAATCGGCATATACTCACAAACTATATCGCGGTACTGATACTTTGGGCAATCATAAGTGCTATTACGCACGCTCGTTTCTACCAGGAAAGAAACTTGATTGACATGAAGATATTGTTGGGCAACCTACAGTCCGAAGATGATGCAAATGCCGTGTCGTTATTCTCCGATATTGAAAGTAGTCTGGCAAACGATCAAGAATTAAAGCATCTATTTAATATCAGTCTACCCTACACAAACACGGAGGGCATCAACGACTTCATTAAGAAAAAATACTTTAGCGGCTATCTCTCCAAATACGAATTCAAAGCCTATTATTATGATCAGAACAATAATCCACTGAATGCTGCAAGCCAGAATAAGCTCAATGAGTATCGCGAAAAAGTGATCAATAAGTCGATAAAAGTAACTCAAAACTTCTATCGTGCCGGCGGAGAACTCGGTACACATGAATACTTTTCTATCATTCCAGTGTCGATTGACCAAAATAGAATCGTCAACGTTATTATCAATCTCTCCAATAAAGACTTCAGTTACACGGTCCCTTATCCCGAAATCCTTACCGATATGCGGATCAACAACTCACAGTATTATAATAAAGGAGATTATTCGATAGCCCTTTATAAAGCAGGTTCTCTAATAACACAATTTGGAAAATACACATATGAAAACAATTTAAGAGGTCTCAAAGGTACTCCTGGAGAATATATTGAGATTCTAGACAAAGATGCATACCTGCACATGGCCTACATCGCCAATAAATTTTCAACCTATGTTATCAGTAAACAAAAACCTTCTTTTTGGGACTATTTAGCAACTACATCTTTTCTATTCCTGGTGTTCTTTATGATTTTCATGCTGTACCACTTCATAAAATCACTCTATATTTTTCTTAAAAACACCAAGCTTACTATCCGAAATTTAAAGTATCAGTTCTACAGAATTGTGAATAAGATACAATATTCTACACGTATTCAAACATCTATTATCTCCTCCGTTATACTCGCTATTCTTATTTCAGGTGTAATTTCTTATATCAGTATCAATAAACAACTCTATAACAACAATAAAACAAGTAAAGAGCGTTTTATAATTGAACTTGGCAAACGGATGGAAAATATGCTGACATATACGGATGAAATTTCCACCGAAACTCAACTCATCAGCATTCTAAAGACATTGTCCGAAACAATTTCCAAGGACTTCAATCTTTATTCCAAATCAGGCAGGTTGCTGTATAGTTCACAGCGTAGAATTTACGATTTGGAGCTTTTCTCTACATTCATCAATCCCGCTGCACTGAAGAATCTATCGATATTAAAAAAGTCGGAGACGATTGAAGATGAGCGGATAGGTACTTTCCAATTTGAGACTAGTTATGCCACCATCAGGGACAAAAATTACAATACCCTGGCTTATATTGGCATACCAAACTTCTCCCTTCAAAAAGAAGAAAATATCAATAAAAATCTTCTTTTAAATACCATAGTAAATATTTATTCGCTGATCATCATTGGCTTTGGGTTTTATGCCACGTTTGTTGCCAACAGTGTCACCAATCCACTGAGCATCATCAGTAAGAAAATTTCACAGCTGCGCTTGGGACAACCCAATGAGCCGTTATTTTGGCAGCGAAATGATGAAATAGGTACATTGATCAAAGAATACAACCTCATGATCATAAAACTTGAAGACTATGCCAATAAAATCAAAGATACGGAGCGGGAATCCACCTGGCGTGAGATGGCTCAGCAGATAGCACATGAAATTAAAAATCCATTGACACCAATGAAATTGGGTATTCAGCAACTACGCAGATCTTACAAAGATGATGATCCTAAATTTCCAGACAGATTTAATAAATTCTCTATTTCATTTATCGAGCAAATCGATGCTCTAACGCATATTGCATCCGAATTTTCGCATTTTGCAAAATTTCCAAATACGATGATGGAGAATATCAATATCGTTGAAAAAATAACAAAGTCTATTTCGTTATACAATAATACGCCGAGTGTAAGTATCCGTCTCATCAATAACGCTGATCACAAAACATTGATTGTAAAAGCTGATGGTAATGAACTCTTGCGGACGTTCAATAATTTAATAAAAAATGCTATCGAGGGTGGCTATGGCCGAAAAAACATGAAGATCGAAATTTCCATTGAACGCTACTCGGATAATTTTGTTAAAATCGATGTCAAAGACAATGGGTATGGAATTCCGAAGGAAATGCAGGATAAAATTTTCCAGATAAATTTCACCACAAAAAGTTCGGGAAATGGTTTAGGATTGGTACTTGTCAAGAAAACAATCGAAGCCAGTAACGGTCAGATCTATTTTGAGACCGTAGAAGGCGAAGGCACGACATTTCATATCCTGCTTCCCTTACAGCAGGCAGAATCTTAATAGTGATTTAGCCACAACAGAGATAAGAGAAATTGGAGAAACCAAGTATATCCGGCTTATAGCTCAATAATGATGGTGTTTAATACGTTAAAGCTACTTGATAGCCATACCCTTATCCTTACGGATCGATATAGTAAGAATTTGTACTTCACAAAAAAGCTCTTTACAATCATGTAAAGAGCTTTTAGTTTATTTGTTTATCTCCTTTTAACGCAATACAATCGTAGATCGTCCCATGATTGCATTATCTTCATATAACAATACCGTATAGGCACCTTTAGAAAATCCCTGCTCTGCTGCCCAATAAATGATATAATCTTCACCCTTGTTGGTAAACAAAATATTATGTTTAAATGTATACTGTAATTTCTCGCCATGTACATAGAAAATATTATCGTCCTGCACGACTAGATTTCCTTGTGGGTCGATAATTCTAACATATATATCACGTTCTCCATTTTTTGCTAAAGGATTATCAGCAATGGTAAAACTGATTTTTAACTTATCAATTTTCTTCGCACGTTCTTCTACTAATTCCTTTCCATTTTTTTTGACTTCAAGGCCATTCATACTAATGCTTGAAACTTTCAAGGCAGAAGCTGTTGCAACCTTCTCTTTCAATTCAGAATTTGAAGTAACCAATGAAGTAATTTGCTTCTCCTTTTCGACTACAGATTCGTTCAGATTGATATTTTGTTTGGATAAAATTTGATTTTCCTGAATCAGCCTTTGAACATTTACGCGATAGGTATCAACCTGTTTTTTAAGCTGGTTGATCTTGTGTTGCGCTTCATCGATATCTTTGGGAGTAATACTTTTATTTTCGAGCTTCTTACGAAGCACCGCAATCTCCATTCTGGAATCCTCTTTTTGCAGCGTCATCTCAGGAGTCAATTGCACATTTTCTACATCAATTTTATCCAATTCAGCTTCAATACGATCTATCTGTACCTGAAGATTCTCTTTTTCTACTGTAAGCGTATAAACCTTTTCACCGTTGGTTTTAAACTTAACATAAAAATATATATTCGTTGCAAGTAATGCTGCTATCGCAATGATAAAGAAGTAAATTTTCGAAGAATCTTTCTTTTTTTCTTCTTCTTTCTTACTCGAAACAACGTCTGAATTTATCATAATATACTGTCATATTCATAGTATACAACTATACCATTGAATGTTTAAACAAAAATTATTCCAGTTTTATTTTCTGCTACAGATTGTAACTTATTCAAAATAATTTAAAGTCTCAAATCCTCCTTTTTTCAAGTATTCTTCCTTCCTCATCAAGTGAAGATCAGATTGTACCATATCTGTTACCAGCATCTGGAGATCATATTTTGGCTGCCATCCAAGTTTTGTATTTGCTTTTGTCGGATCACCAATAAGTAAGTCGACCTCAGTCGGCCTATAATATGCAGGATCAACTTTGACAACAGTCTGACCAAATTTAATCATTGACTGATCGATATTCAACTGCAGCAAACGCTCTTCATCAATATCGATAATAACACCCTTTTCCTGTTCTCCTTTTCCACTAAATTCAATCTCAATACCCAATTCAGCAAATGCCATCCGCACAAACTCTCTAACGGTAGTGGTCACACCTGTTGCTATTACAAAATCTTCGGGTGTTTCCTGCTGAAGAATCAACCACATCGCTTCCACATAATCCTTCGCATGCCCCCAGTCGCGTTGCGCGGATAGATTACCGAGGTATAGCTTATCCTGAAGTCCAAGAGCTATCTTTGCAACTGCTCTGGTGATTTTACGTGTCACGAAGGTTTCTCCCCTTACCGGGCTCTCATGATTAAATAAAATACCATTACAGGCATACATCTTATAGGCTTCGCGGTAATTTACAGTAATCCAATAACCATACATTTTGGCTACAGCATAAGGACTTCGGGGATAAAAAGGTGTTGTTTCGCTTTGTGGAACCGCTTGCACCAAACCATAAAGCTCAGAAGTAGACGCCTGATAAATCCGGGTTTTCTCAATCATCCCCAATAGCCTCACCGCTTCAAGAATACGTAATGTACCGATACCATCTGCATTTGCAGTATATTCTGGGGTGTCAAAACTAACTTTTACGTGAGACTGAGCAGCAAGATTGTAGATCTCATCCGGTTGGGTTTCTTGTATAATACGAATTAAATTGGTTGAATCAGTCAAATCGCCAAAATGCAAAGTAAAATTTCTATTGTCAAGATGAGGGTCTTGATAAAGATGGTCAATACGATCCGTATTAAATAAAGAACTTCGACGCTTTAAGCCGTGTACTTTGTACCCCTTTTTTAATAAGAATTCTGCTAGATAGGCACCATCTTGTCCTGTTATACCCGTTATTAAAGCAGTTTTGGTGTGTTGTTCAGCCATGTTTCTCTCTAGATTATGCAATACCCGACGAATCACCAGGTATTTGTCCCATCATCATATCTACGATAAGCGTATCCGTCCACAAGATTCTATGCATACATTGCTTCAAAATGTTGTGAATCCCCCCAGCTATGGCGTAAATAATCATAATGAATTGGGAATGTAAAAGTATTAAATTTTAAACAAAAAAAGCCATAGGAAATCCTATAGCTTAATGTTTTTCTACTTTTATCGTTTTGCGATTAATTAGAGCGCGTGAAATTAAAGACTAAATACGCCTCTCCATTAGCAACTGTCAATGGCATGCGCATAACTAATTTATTCCCATCCGAATAAGATAAATCTAAGCGATAACCAGTCGTTACGTTCTTTGCTTTGTCGCCTGCATAGATTTTTTTTAACTGAAACTGTGGTTCCCCTAGACCTTTTCCAGGATTATAGATAGACCAAAAGATCTCGCGTGATGCACCTGGAGCGCACAAAGTTCCCTGAGCGTTAAAGGTAATTGACCCCTTGCCATTTCCAATAAAATTCCATGTACTGCCTACAAAACATTCTGCAGGGGCTTCTTCAAAAACACTTTTAATTGTGAATGAAGATGGTAAATTCTCTCTATCGATTGTATTCAATGTCCAAGTTCCTTTAACGGCAGATTTCCAATCAGAAGCGCTTGGACCAGAAGCTGCACTCGTATTGGAAGAAGGATTTCCAGTTGATGTACCTTGCTTTTGTGCTCCACAAGAAAATAAGGTCACGGTAGCAAAAACAGTTGCTAATGATAAAACGAATCGATTCATATGTATAAATTTTAATTTCAAATTGTATTTTTGGAGTAAATTAATTCACAAATCATGAAGATTACAGCCAAAAATCATACCATAAGCAAAATAATAGCAAAAACTCTATTGCGGTTATTTGTCATTTTATTGGCCTTTGCTACTTATCCGCTTTTCTTAGGACAGGAAGCAAAAAGCAAATTGGATCAGATAAGCCTTGCATTTACGAATAAGATAGCCCTTTTAGCGCCTATTTTATTATTTTGCATCATCATTGGATTAATGATTGCTGTACTCAAGCACAAATATAACAGAATTGACCTAAATTGGCTATTTTCGCTCGCGACTATCTTTGGTATTTTGTATTTGATATTATTGTATTCAAGAATTTACCCAACGATTGCTTAAGCACAATTGCACATTTCCACAAAGTTTCTAACTTTGGATTCGCCAAATCGCTAATTACAGCCGAAGAGGATTGAACGCATAACTTTATATGGATAGAAAGAAGGGGCTCAAAATAGCCAAAAATATAGCAAAGATTGTTGTTACGGTGGGCGCCTTATATTGGGTATTCAGCAAGGTATCGGTAAAAGATCTAAAAGAAGCCATCATCCATTCCAACCCACTTTATCTATTCTTTGCTTTAGTCGCGTATAGTATCTCTATTTTTATTTCCTCTTCGCGCTTATTGACGTTTTTAAAAGCGATCGGCCTGGATGTCACTGAAAGATATAATTTAAAATTGTATCAACTCGGTCTATTTTATAACCTTATTTTACCTGGTGGTGTGGGCGGAGATGGATACAAGATATTCTTCCTCAGGAAACGATTTAATATTAAAGGAAGAAAACTATTTACGGCTCTATTTTTAGACAGATTAAGTGGTTTATGGGCATTATGCCTTATCATTGCAGCACTGGTAACCTATATGCCACAGCTGGGAATTCCAAACTATCTGACCATTATTTTATTTATTTTAGGGAGCATTCTCTATTATTTTATCGTCACCAAGTTCTTTAAGGAATACAAATCAACATTTTTAAAAGCGCATTTAAAGGCCATCGGCGTACAGTCGATGCAAGTTATCGCAGCTATCCTCATACTTTATGCTTTGGGTTTTAGCGGCAAATTCTCCCCTTACCTGTTTTTATTCCTAGCCTCTTCACTAGTTTCAATCATCCCCTTTTCCGTTGGAGGTTTAGGCATGCGTGAACTTGTGATTATGTGGGGAGCTGGTATCTTTCATGTCGACTCACACAATGCGGTATTAATCACATTGTTATTTTATATTATTTCTGCTCTCGTTGCGCTTTCGGGAATTTATTATATCTTCCATCCCAAAGCCATCGGAGAAGATAAATTGCCTACTGTCGAAGAAGTTGAACAAAGTCAAAAACTAGAAGAATAACATGGCAAATATTATTATTACAGGAGCCAGCAGTGGTGTTGGATTTGAAGCGGTATTGGATTTGACCTCTAAAAAGGACAACAACGTAATTGCATTGGCTAGATCAGCGGACAAACTAAGAAAGCTTCACGAAATTGCAGGCCAACTCAATTTTGATGGCGGAGCGTTATATCCTGCCCAATTTGATATTGTCTACGACGACTATGCTACGCTAGTCCCCTTCATTCAGTCAAAATTTGATAAGGTTGATATTTTGATAAACAATGCGGGTGCACTCATCTATAAGCCATTTATGGAAACTGATGGACAAGATTTTGCTGAAATGTTGCAGATCAATGTAATGGGGCACGTTAATATGATACAACATGTTGTCCCCATGATGCATGCAGGATCACATATTGTAAATATCAGCAGCATGGGCGGCTTCCAGGGATCCATGAAGTTTTCTGGTCTTTCAGCATATTCAGCCAGCAAAGGAGCATTATCGATACTCACAGAGTGTTTGGCAGAAGAATTTAAGGAAAAGGGAATTAAGGTTAACTGTTTAGCGTTGGGATCTTCTCAGACTGAAATGTTTGAGGCCGCTTTTCCGGGTGTTGAAGCCGGTACATTGGCCTTCGAAATGGGACGCTATATCGCGGATTTCGCTCAAAATGGACATCGCTATTTTAATGGAAAAATACTTCCTGTAGCGAATACAACACCTTAGTAAGTATACGATCTGCCCCAACTTAAAATCAGTACAAAAACAAAAAGAAGGTAATTTAATAAGCGGCTAAATTACCTTCTTTTTGTTTAAAACTATGCGGATAGATAATGAATTACTTGGTCTTCATCTTAAGCCACTTTGTCAGATCATCCATCAGTTGCTCGTTAAAGCTTTCTGAATTCTCAAAGTATTCTTCGATTTTACCCGTTTGAGTATTTTGAAAAAGATGGTTTAAGTTTGGATAATTTTTAATTGTCACATCTGTCGTATTTAGGTGCAGACGCTGAAGGCTATAAATATTTTCATTTGCAGGCACCTGAACATCTTTCCCGCCAAAAGAAGCAAAAATAGGTACTTTCAGCTGCTTCAGATAATAAGCCGGATCAATTCTGAGAAAAGTCATAAACCAAGGACTCATCATCGGACTGAGTTTAATTCTCATATCGGGAGTCAACGGATTGTTGTTATTTTGATGAATAAGTTCCTGTTCCAAAGTTTCAGCCAAAACCTTTGGTGGTTCATCCCTCATTAAAATAGTATATAATTTTCTGTTGTTTGCTTTATTGATCGTTAATGCCGCTTCCGACAATCCACCCGCCTTTCCTAAAGCATAACTCTGTAAGATTAACAATGAGTCTCCTTTTAATACCGGTCCAGATAGCAGTGCAATATACTTTACGTTATCATTCTCGGATGCGACTATTTCAGCAATTAAAGCACCCTCGCTATGGCCAATCATCCCGATTTTATCAACGTCAACGATGTTTTTTTTGCTTAAAAAATCTACTGCGGCGCTCGCATCAGAAGCAAAATCGATCGTTGTCGCTAAATTCACTTCGCCTTTCGATCCACCTATTTCGCGGTCATCATAACGCAGTACCGCAAAACCATTTTTAGTAAGATGATCAGCGAGAACCTTAAAAGGTCGGTGGCCAAACATTTCAGAATCTCTGTTCTGTTGTCCACTACCATTGACCAATACCACTGCAGGAAATGGTCCCTCACCCTTTGGATAGGTTAAGGATCCCGTTAAAAATGAATTACCTTTGTTATTTTTAAATGATACTTCCTCTTCCATATAGTTATAGGGAGGAAAAACATCCTGCTTACGAGACAGTCCACTCTGTTCATTTTCGCTCCTAACCAGAATCATCGCAGATTCAAAAGTTCCCTGCTTCATGCCGCCTTTCATCACATCTTTGTCCCGATCCAAAAAACCAGCATAAGCTAAACCGATATTTTTCACATCCATCCAAATAGAATCGTGTTGGATCCGTATTTGGCTTATTGCAAATTTTTGTGAAGTTTGCATTGGACTTTCAAAGGTTCCATTCCAATTTCCTGTGCTATCTTGCTGTAGATTGAATACCAGTAGCAACTTCTGCCCCGAAACACTTACCTCGCCCTTCCATGAGCCATCAAATGTCTGTGCATGGGAACATGAAAAATGGAAATAAATGATAAATAGGTACAAAATTTTTCTCATTGTCATTTTTTACTAAAAATATAACTGTTACTTAGATCCAATATAAAATATAATGCCACAAATAGTTTACTGATCTCCATTTTCTTATTGTTAACGATCACATTCATACCCCTCACCAACAAATTGAAGTGATAAAATAGGGATAACAAGCTGCCGATCGCAAAGATACCCAACAAGAGGATCTCCATTTTTATCAGCTCCCTCCAATGTATCATCGCCCTTTTGCACCGCTATCAGCCTTAATCGGCGAGTTTGTATAGGTCGTTGTACTAGCAAGAGATTTCAATTTATAAATCAGATCGTCGAGAATATTACGGACTGTCGGATAGGATTTTCCCATCTGATTTGCCATTTCTTTTAAACTTCCTGAATACTTCAAAAAGTTCATGACAAATTCCTGTTCCTCGACAGTGAGCTGCATGAGTAAGGGCAATGAAAATTTACCGACAACCTCAGTCTCACAGGAGTCACACACCAACTTAGAAACCTTTAACTTCGCTTCACAACAGGGACAATCAATTGGTATTTTTTTCATTAAACAATATGTATATTAACATTATTAAAGATAACATTAATAATGTTAAAACAAAACACTATAAAATCAATATCTTTCAAAAACCATTGCTTAATGATATATTTGTATCATTAAATAACGTTTATGAAGAAGTTTTTAGGCTATTTCCTATCTATAATATTTTGGTTCTGTTTTGGTTTATCCTTGATTATCTTCCACCCCATACAGTGGCTATGTTTGAAGCTAGGAGGATACAATGCCCATAAAAGGAGTGTAGATATATTAAATGCCTGTCTTGTCGCTTCCTATTACACGCTCTTTAACCGCGTGACATTTATCGACAATAAAAATATTCCAACGGGACAGCCCATTGTGTTTGTAGCCAATCACCAAAGTACGTTTGATATCCCCCCAATGATCTATTTCTTACGTAGATTTCATGGGAAGTTTATTTCCAAAATAGAACTTGCTAGTGGTATACCGAGCATCTCCTTTAACCTGAAACATGGCGGCGCCGCAAATATCGATCGCAATGACCCCAAACAATCTATTGCCGAGATACTGAAACTCGCCAACAATATGAAAACCAAAAACTGGTCGGCGTTTATTTTTCCGGAAGGAACGCGATCAAAGACGGGGAAAATGAAGGCCTTCCATGTTGGTGGAATTGCCACATTATTAAAGAAAAATCCAAATGCACTCGTTGTTCCGGTTGCCATCACCGGGTCCTACGAAATGGTACAATATGGGATGTACCCACTGACACCGTTTCTCCATATGACGTGGGAGGTACTCAATCCCTTAGATACGGAAGGTAAGACAATTGAGGAAATCGTAAAATCAGCTGAAGAAGCCATAAGATTGAGGGTCGAAAAATAGGAAAAAATTATTTGACTTGCCGACCTTTCCAGTCATACTTCCCAACATTACCCAATATACCGATATAAGTTAGGTAAAAGATATGCGCTAAGCTCAGTAAAGGCAGATACCATAAGAGTTCCTTTCTGCTTGCGAATACAGTTAAGGGCCGAATAAAAAGAAATTCGACGATCATCTTTAATAGCAATGCAAAAAGTACGACCCAGGCAACGAAATTTACGCCAAAAAGAGCGAGAACCAAAGCAACTAAAATCAATACATTAAAAAACCAAATGGAAATTCCCAAGGCGATCACACCTTTATTTTTATATTTAGTACTTTTCGAAGCCCAGCGTCGGCGCTGACTGATAAATGACTTTAGATCTGGTTTGGCATCCGTGTAAACAATAGCATCTTTTGATTTGCAAAACGTTATTTTTTCAGGATACTGTTCTGCGACTTTATGTAAGAAAAGTTCATCATCTCCCGAGGCAAGCTCATCGATTCCTTTAAATCCACCCATCTGTTCAAAAATATCTTTCCGATATGCCAGATTCGCCCCATTACAAGTTGTTGGTTTCTTATTTCCAATACCCGCAGCGCCAAGGCCTATCAAGTAAAGGAATTCCAAGGTCTGGAGTCGTTCAAAAAATACCTTTTCTTCTGAATACACTACTGGAGAAGACTGTAAATAGGCATTTTCTTTTTCGAATGTACCGACGACCGTTGCTAACCAATTTGGTCCCATACGGCAGTCTGCGTCAGTGGTTATAATAATTTCGCCCTTACAGCATGCTATAGCCCTTGAAATTGCCAGTTTTTTGTATGAATTCAAACGACCATTTTCATTCAATTGAATTAGCCTCACCCCTTTTCCAGCGTATTTCTTCACAATCAACGACGTATTATCGTCTGAATGGTCGTCAATAATAATAAGCTCCAAGAGTGCTGCCGGATAATTCTGCGCCAATATGCAGTCAATGGTACGGCCTATGTTTAGCTCTTCATTCCGCGCAGCTATAATCACAGAAATCGCTTTTGTTGGCTGAATAAGATTGCTGGGTACTGGGATTAAAGCCCAGCCTCTACGCATCCATAAAACCAGGATTGCGTAAACGCAAGCAAAACTGATCAATAAATAGTTAAGTATTTGTATCACCGAAAAAATTAATCTTAAAAACAAAAATAGAACCAAATACTGCCGGAAGAATCAAATTCACAAACCAAATACAGGAAACAATAGCCATGACAGCTATTTCTTGTGTCGTGATATAACTATATAGATTACTTGCTACAAAACTTCTTACACTGAAATCAAAAATATCCAATGTTGGTAAGGCGGCCTGGACAAAAAACAGGATAAAAATCATCAGAATCATGGATAACAGCGGCAGTTCAGGCAATGTAAGCTTCATTAAGATGATATACTGAGATGTAAAGATAATAAATCGTGCTAAGGAATTTAAAAGAACAATACTGAGTTCGGACATTGAATAATGCTCTAATACTTCAAAAAAAGGTTTAATACGGGTCAAAAACTTAATTTTACCGACCAACAAGTCAATCCATTTTACGTTGAAATATAATATGACAAATCCAGCAGCATAGATTATAGCGAGCAGCCATACGCCAAATTGTACCGATAAAGGGGGCGAAAGAAATCTACAGACAAACCAAGCAATACTCAACGCGCCGGCAACACTTGTCAAAACCAATTGCGCAAATAATCCTACTCCCATCGCCACAGCGCCCTTAGCCCTATGCTTGGGTTGTAGAAAAAGTACCCTCCCGCCATACTCTCCAATCCTATTAGGGGTAAAAATAGCCCATGAGAGTCCGCAAAAAACTGACTGAAATGCCCTCCAAAAAGAAATATTTTCCAATTTAGATGCGAGGTATCGCCATTTTACGACCTCAAGCAACCAATTGACAAGCATTAATACTACGATCAGGACAAGCGTCCATGCAACAGAATGTTGTTCCAAGCCAGCAATTAGTGTCTTAAACTTCTCAATATTATTTTTATCAGATACTTTCACGACGATATACCAGGTCGCTAGGGCGAACACCAATATCTTCAATAAAAGACTGACGTATTTTTTTTGTATTCCAGTCAACTTTTGATAATTAGAGAGCAATGTTACTAAATTTTAGCCAAATGATTAAGTTTTGTCGCATGCAATCCACGAATAAAACGCAAAATTTGTATTATTGCATATGCAGAAGGAAAAGGCGAAAGAAAGAATAATTTTAGGAATCGATCCTGGAACAGTCGTACTCGGATATGGTATCATCAAAGAAGTGGGCAATAATATATCACTGATCTCCATGGGTGTGATCAAAATGGGCCATTTAGATGATCAGGCACTAAAACTACAACGTATTTTCAAAAAAACCTCTGCTTTGATGCAAGAATATAATCCCGACTGTGTAGCACTCGAATCACCGTTCTATGGCAAAAACATACAGGTAATGCTTAAGTTAGGACGAGCACAGGGTGTTGCCATGGCGGCAGCACTTGCACAAGATATTCCGATTTTTGAATATTCTCCAAGAAAGATAAAACAATCTGTCACAGGGAATGGAAATGCCACGAAGGAGCAGGTTTCTGCAATGTTAAAGAATCTATTGAAATTTGAAGAAACACCTCAGTTTCTAGATGCTACTGACGGCTTGGCAATTGCTGTGTGCCATTCTTTTCAGAAGAATGCGGTATCTGGCAGCAGTAAATCCTACTCAGGATGGTCCTCCTTCATCAAAGACAATAAGGATCGCGTCAAGTAATTACATCTGCACCTGACGAATCACACTTTTTACGTTTAACTCGACGATATCGGTCATCGTTTTACATTTGAGGTAGGAGTTATTCTGATAGAATTCCGCATAGCCCTCGCGTAGCTGTTTAATATTTTCTAAAGTGGAGAGTACCTGCGTCTGCGAAGCATCCCTCAAATCAGCAATTCGGTGTCTTTCGCTTCGAACTCTGTGTACAATGGAAGAACGCTCCTCTTGTTGATATTGTAATACTGTCTTTTCGTTCAAATGTTCCATGGCCAGCTTAACATAGGGAAGGTTTTCCTTAAAAAATTGAGGCATATAAACTTTCGGATTCCCCTCATAAAACTGTTGGTCGAAATCAATAGCTCTAATTCTAAATTGAAAATCATCAAAATCAGGCGTAATCTGCATGACGAAATTATAGGCTCGCATATCACCCAATAAGGTAATAATACATCTCTCATTAAATTTTACAAACTCTTTGGAAATTCGGGTCAAATTATAATCCGGAGAAAACATCCGTGTTTTTGAAAACGTATCTCCAGGGATTCCGACAATATGTTCTTCAACCAGCGTATCGTGGTCTACCATGTAATTTACCTGATTGGGAGACAATATTTCTTCCAGCTCCAATCCATATATTCTCGACGCGTCGGCCTGTTTGATGTAGAAATAATCGTAAACATCATTTAGACGATTTACGATCCGTATACGAAATGGCTTCGTATTACCAAAACCGCAATATTCTACACGATCAATATATTTATGTTGTACTATACGCGTATTACCCGATGCTTTCAATTTTGCATAAATCACCTTTAGTCCGTCATACAATTGATCCATAAAGTAGGGTGGATATAGTGGAGTCTCCCAAAAGGTGTCGTTGCCAAATTTATCCATGACAGGTACTGTTTCCGTGAAATTCAGAAGATCCTTATATCCTATTGGCAGCTTTTCATCGCGCTGATACAGCTTAAGATATTTATGAAGTCCCTCACCAACTTCAAAAATTGGTTTCTTCTTCGAAATCTTTACGTCTTGAACTTCTTCCATCTCCTTTTCCGCTTTATTTTATTTACTCTACCAAAATATGGCGTTCAAATTTTTAAATGATCATACGATAAAACAAAATCATCAAATTTATAGTACAGTAAATCGATATTCTTTAATTATTCGCAATATATACTTAAATAATCTAGCCCAATATTGCTATCGTCCATGATAGCAATTACTTATCCAACAACAAAATATGCGCTAAAATAAGTATAACCACTTTCTATCAAAAACATATAACATTATCAATATCAATTCGTATTTTTTATTAAATTTACATCTATAAACCGAAAATTCTTAGTAATTTTGAAATAAATTTAATTATTTTAGCTATTGGTCCGATTCTGATGCAACGGCCAGTTAATGAACACAAAACCCATTGTTAATGGAAAATCAATATGCAAACTATGATCTAGACAATTTGGATATCCAAATCTTGTCTATTCTAATGAACGATGCCTCTATTCCTTATACCGAAATAGCAAAAAAGCTAATCGTATCAGGTGGTACAATTCACGTTAGAATGAAGAAGATGGAAGAACTAGGTATCATTAGAGGATCAAATCTGATTATCAATCCTCAAAAAGTCGGATTTGATATTACGGCTTTTTTGGGTATCTATCTTGAAAAAGGTTCACAATATGCAGATGCAGTAGATAAATTGAAAGAAATCAAAGAAGTGGTCGAATTACATTATTGTACTGGCCAATACAGTATTTTTGCCAAAATAATCTGTAGAGATACAGTGCACCTCAGAAAAGTACTGAATGAAGATATTCAATCTGTGCCTGGAATCCAACGTACAGAGACCATTATCTCTCTAGAAGAGAGTATAAAACGTCAAATCAGCTTGGTCTAGTATAAAAAAAGCTTCCATCAAAAATGGAAGCTTTTTTTATACTATCATTTCTAACATGCCGATATAGAGATCTATTCCAGCCCTAATCTCGTCAATATAAATAAATTCATCCGCCATGTGTGAGCGTGCGCTATCGCCAGGCCCTAACTTCAAAGAGGGAACAGGGATAAGAGCCTGATCACTCATCGTAGGTGAGCCATAAACTTTACGTCCCAGTGCAATACCCGCTTTAACGATTGGATGGGTGTCAGAAATCGAAGACGACTTCAAACGTGTCGAACGCGCTGAGACCTCCGATTTCACATGAGCTTTGATAATAGCTAATGTCTCTTCATTCGAATAAGCGTCTGTAGTCCTCACATCAACAACAAAGCTACAAGTAGCCGGTACAACATTATGCTGCGATCCCGCCTGAATAACTGTTACCGACATCTTAATTGGACCTAAGGTTGGTGAAGTTTTCTCAAATAAATAATTCCGAAACCAATCAATATCTTTGATCGCTTTATAGATCGCATTATCTCCTTCATCACGCGCAGCATGTCCAGCGGTTCCCACAGTGGTGCAATCCAATACCATCAATCCTTTCTCTGCAACAGCCAAATCCAACAAGGTGGGCTCCCCCACAATAGCAAAATCAATAGGACCAATTTCATCCAAAACAGATTCTATACCATTCCTACCAGAAATCTCTTCTTCGGCGCTTGCAACGAGACAGAAGTTATATTTTAAATCCGATTGCTGGTAAAAATACAAGAAAGTTGCGATCAAAGAAACCAGACAGCCACCAGCATCGTTACTTCCCAGACCGTACAATTTCTCGTCCTCTACCGTAGCCTTTAGCGGATCCCTTGTATAACCTGTATTTGGTTTTACTGTATCGTGATGAGAGTTGAGCAGTATTGTTGGTTTAGCACGATCATAATGGGCATTATACACCCAAATATTATTGCCCTTTCGATAGGTTTTGATGCCTCGTTCCTCAAAGAAACCATAAATAAGATTTGCTGTAAGTTCCTCTTCTCTACTTAAAGAGGATAATCCAATTAATTGTTTCAAAAGATTTAAGGCATCCTCAAACAGGCATTCCTTATCCTTCATGATACAATCCTCCTGCCTTATCTGCAGACAGCTTAATCCCTTTTATAAAGGCAGAACTAAAACCGTTATGTTCCATCTCATTTAGTCCCGCAATTGTACAGCCCTTTGGTGAGGTTACTTTATCAATCTCTCCTTCAGGATGAGCATTGGTATGCAGCAACAAGTCAGCAGCCCCCTTTGCGGTCTGAACAGCCATTTTAAGTGCGTCATGTGCATGAAATCCAATTTCAACTCCGCCTTGTGAAGCCGCACGAATAGCACGAAGAAAGAAAGCGATACCGCACGCACATAATGCCGTCGCCGATGTCATGAGATCTTCATTAATGACAACCACTGAACCCACCGATTCAAACATATTTTCAACCTCTTTCAAACTATCGTCCGTAGCATTGTCACTGGCAATACATGTCATTGATTGACCTATTGCTATTGCCGTATTTGGCATCGCACGTATTACCGTGGCATCCTCACCCAACTCTGCTTTTAAATCAGCACAGGAAACTCCCGATACAATGGACACAAAAATTTGATTTGTCTTTTCAATTACAGGGGCTACTTCTAGCAGCACCTTTTTAAGCTGTTGCGGTAAGATAGCAAAGACGACAATATCAGCCCCCTGTACTGCGGTTTTATTATCATTGCTTACTGAAAAGCCACGGCTCGCTTCTTCGGCCAAAGCGTTCAGATTTCTCCTTGTCAATGTAATATCAGCAGCATGCGCAAATTGACTTTTTACAAGTCCCTTTGCCAAAGAAAGACCGATATTACCACTTCCGATAATGGTGACCTTTTTCATAGCGATCGTTAGGTTTAGGTTAGATTTTTATTTTAATGTCAAACAGGTACCAAACTGCCCTTGCTGGAATAAATGCAAATTATTAGCATTTCCAATATAGACCTCTTGAACACCTTTATTTATAGCATTGAATGCATTTTGCAGCTTAGGAATCATTCCTTCATGAACGACACCGGATTCCTTCAGCTGTTCAAACTCTTCAGACTTGATGGTTGGGATGACAGAATTCTCATCTGTTACATCACGTAAAACACCATTCTTCTCAAAACAGTAAACCAGAGACGTTTCATACAACGAAGCCAAAGACACCGCCAATGAGGAGGCGATGGTATCCGCGTTGGTATTAAGCAATTGACCAAGGCCATTGTGAGTAATCGCTGAAAATACAGGAACAAACCCGGCTTCTAGAAATTTCTTAATCGCAAGGGTGTTCACAGAGTCATGGAGCAAATCACCCACAAAACCGTAATCGACATCCTTAACGGGACGCTTTATAGCTTTTATAACATCACCATCCGCTCCTGTTAATCCAACAGCATCACATTTCAGATTTTGTAGTTTGGCAACGATAGTCTTGTTTGTCAATCCAGCATATACCATCGTTACCACACGTAACATTTCCTCATTTGTGACACGACGTCCCTCAATCATTTGGGCTTGAATCCCCAATTCATTGGCTAAACGAGTCGCAATTTTACCCCCGCCGTGGACAAGAATTTTCTTTCCTGACAATGCGGAAAACTTTTCTAAAAAAGAATCCAATTGGTGCTCATCATCAATAATATTGCCACCAATTTTAATTATATTTAATACACTATTAGCCATTACGCAACTTTTCCCAATAAAAATAGTTTTTCAATAATCAATAGGACTGGATTATACCAAATCCTCTAACATACGTTTCAAAACAACCTGAGCAGCCCATACACGGTTGCTAGCCTCCTTAATCACAAGTGAATTTGGCCCATCCAAAATCTCAGATGATAACTCCAGATCTCTTCTTACAGGCAGACAATGCATGACTTTAGCGTCATTCGTCAAACTTAGCTTCTTATTATCCATCATCCAATTATCTTCCACACCATATACCTCACCATATTCCTGATAAGAAGACCAATTTTTTACATAAACAAAATCAGCATTATTTAAACTTTCCTCGAGATTATTTGATATTGTTGCACCAGCAGTAAACTCTTCACTTAACTCGTATCCCATAGGCTGAGCTATCGTGAAATCGACCAATCCTTCCTCTTGTGCTTTACACATCCACTCTGCAAAAGAATTGGGTACTGCTTGAGGTAAAGCCTTAACGTGGGGAGCCCAAGCTAATACTACCTTTGGTTTTTCAACTTTCTTGTACTCCGTGATGGTAATCATATCCGTCAAACTCTGTAACGGATGACGTGTTGCGCTCTCTAAGGAAACAACAGGAACGCCACAGTACTTCATGAATTTGTTAAAGAGGTCTTCGCTATAATCTTCTTCCCGATCTTTCAGTTTTGGAAACGACCGTAGTCCCAAGATATCACAATATTCACCCATTACAGCTGCGGCCTCACGAATATGTTCAACAGTTGTCCCGTTCATCACAACACCATCCTGTGTCTCAAGAGCCCAGCCGTCTTTATCCATATTCATGACCATGACATTCATCCCCAAATTCATCGCCGCTTTTTGTGTGCTTAAACGCGTACGCAAACTCGGATTCAAAAAAACAAGTCCTAACGTCTTATGCTGACCAAGTTCCTGATTATCATAGGGTGCAGCCTTCAAAACCAACGCTTCTTGAACAACGTCAGCTATACTAGGTACATCCTTAACAGAGAAAAATCTTTTCATCTATATTTATTTATTCGAGTGCACTTCAACGGACAATATTTAGACACGTCACACTCAGTATATATTTAAACTAATACAACACAATAAAATCTGCTCAGGCTAAACCATCATGGATTAAACCCAGCGACAGTCTTATGCAACCGTTACTGCACTGATCTGCTTCTTCAATGCTACTAAAAATTGATCAGCATGCTCCTTCGTAATATTCAAAGCAGGCAGCAAGCGAATGACAAAAGGCTTAGCTTCTCCAGTAAATATACGATTCTTTAACAAGAGATCTTTCTTTACATGAGCCAAAGATTCCGGCAATTCTATACCAATCATTAAACCTCGACCTCTTACTTCTATAATCTCCTCAATCTGTTTAAGTTCATCAATAAGATATTGTCCCACCTGAGCAGCATTTTCCATAAGCTTCTCTTGTTGGATAACCTCCAATACAGCCAATGCAGCTGCGCAGGCCATATGATTTCCTCCAAATGTCGTTCCTAAGCTGCCATAACTAGCCTCAAATTTCGGTGAAATACTAATTGCGCCAATAGGGAAACCATTTCCCATACCCTTTGCCATGGTATAAATATCTGCATCAACTCCGGAGTAGTCTTGCGCATAAAACAAGCCAGTTCTTCCATACCCACATTGTACTTCGTCGGCAATAAACACAGCCTTATATTGGTTACAAAGAGATCGGATCAAGCGAAGAAAGGAGACTGAGGCTTCTCTGATCCCTCCTACCCCTTGAATACTTTCAATAATCACAGACGAAATTTCATTGCCATATGATTCGAAGGCGGCCTTTAAAGCTTCTTCATCATTAAAAGGAAGGAATACAACATGGTCTGTCTCATTAACGGGCGCCACGATACTTGGATTGTCTGTTGCTGCCACTGCAAGTGATGTTCTGCCATGAAAAGCTTTTGAAAACGCTATAACCTTTTTCCGTTTGTTATAAAAAGAAGCTAGCTTAAGCGCATTTTCGTTTGCTTCCGCGCCCGAATTACAAAGGAATACATCATAATCAACCTTACCGGAAACCTCCCCTAGTAATCGGGCAAGTTCACGCTGAATTGGAATTTCAACAGAATTTGAATAGAAGCCAATACGGTTCAATTGTTCTGTGATACGTTGTACATAATGTGGGTGCGTGTGTCCGATCGATATCACCGCATGGCCACCATACAAGTCCAAGTAAGCATTTCCTTCGGCATCCCACACCGTCGATCCATTAGCCTTTACAATGTTAATGGGATTAATGGGATAAACATTAAATGGTTTCATCTTAATGAATTATAGATTGATAAACGAAATAGCTAGTAATAGAAAAAGCTATCAGATTTTAGCAATACAAATATATTAGTTATAACGGTAGGAATGGTTATAAAATAAAAAAAGTCCCCTTAAAAAGAGGACTTTTTTATGCTATATCAGAAGAAGACTATTCTCCGTCAACTTTTTCTTCACCTTCTACTTCAGCTTTAACTTCTGCAGGAGCTTCAGTTTCGGCAGCAGCAGCTTTCTTAGCACCACCACGACGGCGAGTAGCTTTTTTCTCAGAAGCAGCAGCCTTTTTACCGTAGATTTCGTTGTAATCAACTAACTCGATGAAAGCCATTTCTGCATTATCACCTAAACGGTTTTCCATTTTGATGATACGTGTATAACCACCTGGACGATTAGCAACTTTTTCAGATACTTCGCGGAATAAGATAGAAACTGCATCTTTATCTTTCAAGTAAGCGAATACTGTACGACGAGAGTGAGTCGTATCATTTTTAGATTTAGTAATCAAAGGCTCAACATACGTACGCAACGCTTTTGCTTTAGCCAAAGTAGTTGTAATACGTTTGTGTTTGATCAATGACGTTGCCATGTTAGCCAACATTGCTTTTCTATGGCTATCCGTACGGCCTAAGTGATTTACTTTTTTTCCGTGTCTCATTTTGGATTTTATTATACTACATATACCGTTCTTGCATTCCCTAATCTACTACACATTCAATGGTTTATATTCCATCAAATTGAGCCATTAGCACAAGAGGAATTATATATAGTGGTCGCTTATTAAATAATTATTCTTCGTCTAATTTGTATTTTGCCAAGTTCATTCCGAATGACAAACCTTTCGATTTCACCAACTCTTGAATTTCACTTAACGATTTTTTACCGAAGTTCCTGAATTTCAACATATCAGCTACGTCGTAAGTAACCAACTCAGCTAATGTGCGAATATCAGCAGCTTTCAAGCAGTTCAATGCACGCACAGAGAGATCAAGATCTACTAACTCTGTTTTCAAGATCTTACGCATGTGTAAGATTTCTTCATCAACAACTTTCGTTTCTTCTTTAGTTTGAGATTCAAGAAGCATATTCTCATCAGAGAACAAGATAAAATGTTGAATTAAGATTTTAGCAGCTTCTTTCAGCGCCTCTTCAGGGTGAATTGAGCCATCAGTAGAGATATCCAACAATAATTTCTCGTAGTCAGTTTTTTGCTCTACACGGTAATTCTCAATGGTATATTTAACATTCTTGATCGGAGTAAAGATCGAATCGATTGCGATAACACCTACTGGCGCATCAACGACTTTATTCTCATCAGCATTTACGTATCCACGACCTTTGGCAATACTCAATTCCAATTCAATTGTCACTGAATTATCCATGTTACAGATTACCATGTCAGGGTTTAAGACCGTAAAGTTATTAGAGAACTTGGTGATATCACCAGCTAAGAACTGTTCTTGACCATTGATTACTACAAATACCTTTTCGTTGTCGCCAATCTCACCTGTTTTTTTGAAACGGATTTGTTTCAAGTTCAAGATAATTTCAGTTACGTCTTCAACAACACCTTTTATCGTTGAAAATTCGTGCGAAACGCCAGAAAACCTTATCGACGTAATTGCATATCCTTCTAAAGAGGACAATAGAATACGGCGCAAAGCATTACCAATGGTTACACCAAAACCAGGCTCCAATGGACGAAATTCAAACGTACCATCAAAATCCGTAGATTTTTGCATGATAACTTTATCCGGTCTTTGAAATGCTAAAATTGCCATTTATTTTCTTTTAATTTTTTATTTGTAATAATAATAGTAATACAATAGAAGATGCATACCCCAAAATTGGACTATGCATTCTTCTATTTTATTTATTATTTAGAGTATAACTCAACGATTAAGTTCTCTTTAATGTTTTCAGGAATATCAGCTCTTTCTGGATAGCTTAAGAAAGTACCTTTCAATTCCTTCGCATTCCACTCTAACCAAGAAAATTTATTTACAGTACGACCTGCAACTGAATTTGTAATGGCCTCAAGCGTTTGAGAACGTTCACGAACTGCTACAACGTCACCAGGACGTAAGCTATATGATGGAATGTTAACAACTTCGCCGTTAACAGTAACATGTTTATGGGATACCAACTGACGAGCAGCGGCACGAGAAGTAGCAATACCTAAACGGTAAACTACGTTGTCCAAGCGAGCTTCTAGTAATTTCAAGAAGATCTCACCTGTAATACCTTGTTTAGAGGAAGCTTTAGCAAATAAGTTTGCGAATTGACGCTCTAATACACCATAAGTGTATTTTGCCTTTTGTTTTTCTAACAACTGAATAGCATATTCAGATTGTTTACCTCTGCGTTTAGAAGCTCCATGTTGTCCAGGAGGGTAATTTTTCTTTTCTAACGCTTTATCTGGGCCGAAGATCGGCTCTCTAAATTTACGGGCAATTTTGGACTTAGGTCCTGTATATCTAGCCATTTTTTTTTACAATTAAAGTATCTATCAGCCTATAGCCAATGAATCTTATCTTTAAATTAATTAAACTCTTCTACGTTTTGGAGGACGACAACCGTTGTGAGGAAGTGGAGTGATATCTTTAATAGTAGTCACATCAATTCCCACAGTTTGTAATGTTCTGATTGCAGATTCGCGACCAGCACCAGGACCTTTTACAAACACTTCAACTTTACGTAGACCCAAGTCGTGTGCAACTTTTCCACAGTCTTGTGCAGCTTGACCAGCAGCATATGGCGTGTTCTTTTTAGAACCACGGAAACCCATTTTACCAGCACTAGACCAAGAAATAGTTTGACCTTGATTATTCGTCAAAGTTACAATGATATTATTAAACGTTGCGTTAATGTGAGCCTGACCTACAGGTTCGATAACAACGATACGCTTTTTTGCAGCTTTTTTAGTTTTAGCCATTTCTTATTTATTATTTAGTAGCTTTTTTCTTGTTTGCAACTGTCTTACGTTTACCTTTACGAGTACGTGAGTTGTTTTTAGTACGTTGACCACGAACTGGTAAATGTTTACGGTGACGCAATCCGCGGTAACAACCGATATCCATTAAACGTTTGATGTTTAATTGAACTTCGGAACGCAATGCTCCTTCAACTTTCAGTTCGTCGTTAATGATAGTACGAATTGCTGCCAATTGGTCATCATTCCATTCTTGTACCTTCACATCTTCGCTGATACCAGCCTTTTCCAAGATATATTCAGCTCTTGTACGACCGATACCAAAAATATAGGTAAGGCCGATCACACCTCTTTTGTTTTTAGGTAAATCAATACCTGCTATCCTTGCCATATAATATTAAGCTATTATTTTTTTAATGAATTAACCCTGACGTTGTTTAAACTTAGGATTCTTTTTGTTGATTACAAAAACTTTACCTTTGCGACGGATGATCTTACAGTCCGCGCTACGTTTTTTTATTGATGCTCTTACTTTCATGATATTTATTTTTTCAAAAGCTTGTGCTAATACAAGGGCTTACTGCTATTTGTAGCGATAAGTAATCCTTCCTTTAGTCAAATCATACGGAGACATTTCCAATTTAACTTTATCACCAGGTAAAATTTTGATATAGTGCATACGCATTTTACCAGAAATATGGGCAATGATTTCATGTCCATTTTCCAACTCTACCCTAAACATAGCATTAGAAAGTGCCTCTCTAATTATACCGTCTTGTTCTATTGAGGCTTGTTTAGCCATATATTCTCGATTAAATTTAATTTAAAAGCCTGCGAACAGGAGTGCAAAGATAAATAAAATAATTGAAAACCAATTACTTTTTACCCAAAACTTTCTCAACATGTTCGAATGTCAGCAACACATCGGGTTCTCCTTTTCGGATTGCAACCATTTGTTCAAAGTGCGCTGATAATTTTCCATCCACTGTACTTACTGTCCAACCATCGTCCCAAAAACGAACCCCAGCACGCCCTGCGTTGATCATCGGTTCGATACAAATGACCAAACCTTCTTCCAGTTTTGGGCCAGCACCTCGTTTCCCATAATTAGGAACCTCAGGTTTTTCGTGTAAGTGGTAACCTACACCATGTCCTACCAGTTCCCGAACAATTCCGAATCCGAATTTGCTCACATATTCCTGGACAGCCGAAGAAATATCTCCAACACGCTTACCAGCAACAGCCTGCTCAACACCTTTGTACAATGATTCCTTTGTTACATCCAACAACAATTGTGCTTCCTCAGATATTTCACCTACACCAAAGGTATAAGCAGAGTCACTGATAAAACCGTTCAAATTAACACCTCCATCGACTGAAACAAGATCTCCGTCTTTAATTTCGTAATCGCTGGGAAAACCGTGTACAATTTGATCGTTGACAGATATACACAAAGAATATGGAAATCCCTGATAATTTAAGAACGCTGGCGTCCCTCCATTATCATGAATATACTCATAAGCTAATTTATCAAGAGATATAGTCTTTACCCCGGGCTTAATCACTTTTGCGATTTCACCAAGCAATTGCGAAAGAACATCTGCTGACTTTCGCAATTGCTCTATATCTTCTGCTGACTTATAAAATACTTTAGACATCTAAAGAAATTAAATTGCCGAATGATCCATTCCCTCAACAGACGCAGCCGAACGGCCTTTAATACGACCTGTTTTCATTAATCCATCGTAATGACGCATCAACAAATGAGATTCAATCTGTTGCAAAGTATCCAACACCACACCTACTAAAATCAATAAAGACGTACCTCCATAGAAGTGCGCAAATTGATTATTAATACCAAACAAACTTGCAATAGCAGGAAGAATAGCAATGATCGCTAAGAAAATCGCGCCAGGAAATGTAATATTTGATATTACGCGGTCTATAAAATTACTCGTCTCTAATCCCGGTTTAATACCCGGAACAAAACCTCCGTTCTTCTTCATGTCGTCCGACATCTGTTGAGGATTCACCATGATTGCTGTATAGAAAAACGTAAATGCGATAATTAACACCGCAAATGTTACGTTATACGCTACAGAAGTATAGTTACTCAACGAAGTCAAAAACTCCGATTGAAGATTTGGGAAGAACTGCCCCAAACTCATCGGCACAAACATAATTGCCTGCGCAAAAATGATAGGCATTACACCTGCAGCATTTACCTTTAAAGGAATATACTGACGCACCCCACCGACTTGCTTGTTTCCAACAATTTTCTTCGCATATTGCACAGGGATTTTACGAACCCCCTGTACGATCAAGATCGTAAAGATCACAACAAAGAACAAAGCCACAAATTCGAGCAACAATGGAATTGGACCACCACCACCTTTCGCCATTCTCGAAACCCATTCCGCAGTGATACCACTTGGCAATTGAGCGATAATACCAGTCATGATGATCAAAGAAATACCATTACCGATACCTTTATCTGTAATTTTTTCCCCTAACCACATCACAAATAAAGTACCGCCTGTCAAAACTACTGCAGTAAGAATAGTGAACAATGGATCTGCAATTGTCTTAGCACTTGGCTCGATCTGAGTACGCACATAGGCAAAAGCTTGAAGCAAAGTAATCCCTAAAGTTAAATAGCGAGTAATTTGGTTCATTTTTTGACGACCACTTTCCCCTTCTTTCTGCATCTTTTGGAAATAAGGAACCGCGATGCCCAGCAATTGAACAACAATGGATGCCGAAATATATGGCATTACCCCTAAAGCAAAGATAGCTGAACGGGAGAATGAACCACCCGCAAACATATCCAGTAAGCCCAATAAACCCTCTTTCTGACCAGAAGCCAGCGCATGAGGATTTACACCTGGTAATACCACGTGACATCCAATACGGTAAATCAAAAGAAAAAGTAAGGTATTTAGAATACGCGTACGTAAATCATCGATTTTCCAAATATTGGTTAAGGTTGTGATTAGTTTCTTCATTTATTAAATTTTAACGATAGAACCGCCTGCAGCTTCAATAGCTTTTTGAGCAGAAGCAGTAAACGCGTGCGCTGTTACTTCAACTTTAGCTTTCAACTCACCGCGACCCAAGATTTTAACTTTGTCATTTTTAGACACTAAACCATGAGCTTTCAATGCGTCGAAATCTACAGCTGTCAAATTGTATTTCTCGATCAACGCTTGTAAAGTATCTAAGTTTACACCATTATACTCAACACGGTTGATGTTTTTGAAACCAAATTTAGGCACACGGCGTTGCAAAGGCATTTGACCACCTTCGAAACCGATTTTCGTAGAGTGACCTGAACGAGAACCAGCACCTTTGTGACCACGTGTTGAAGTACCACCACGACCAGAACCAGTACCACGGCCAATACGTTTGCTACTTTTTACTGCACCTTTTGCAGGTTTTAAATTACTTAAGTTCATTTTTAAACTAAATTGTGCTAGCCCTTCGCTCTCACTAAACAGGTACTAGCGATTAAAAAATAATGATTATTAATAACAAGTAATGGAAGAAGTCAAAAGACCTCTTCCATATGCTAATATTAAATAGTTTCGATAGCTACTAAATGGTTTACTTTACGTACCATTCCAATAATTGATGGAGTAGCTTCAACTTCTACTGAGTGGTTGATTCTTTTCAAACCTAATGCCTCAATAGTTTTCTTTTGGCGCTCGCTTCTGTCGATAACGCTCTTTATCTGGGTGATTTTGATTTTTGCCATGATAATTAACCGTTAAATACTTTGTTCAAATCGACACCGCGGTGTTGTGCTACTGTATATGCATCACGCATATCTGATAAAGCTGCTACAGTTGCTTTTACCACGTTGTGCGGGTTAGAAGAACCTAATGATTTAGCCAATACATCTTTGATACCAGCAGACTCCAATACTGCACGCATTGCACCACCAGCCAAAACTCCTGTACCACCTACTGCTGGTTTAATCAAAACTGAACCACCAGAATATTTACCATATTGTGCGTGAGGAACAGTACCTTTGATAATAGGAACTTTTACCAAGTTTTTCTTTGCGTCATCGATACCTTTAGTGATTGCTTCAGTTACTTCTTTAGCTTTACCTAAACCATAACCAACAATACCGTTTTCATCACCTACTACAACAATTGCAGAGAAGCTGAAAGTACGACCACCTTTAGTAACTTTTGCTACACGTTGGATACTTACTAAGCGATCTTTTAATTCAATTTCGCTTGATTTTACTCTTTTTATATTGCTTAATGCCATTTTTTTCTATGATTAAAAGTCTAAACCGCCTTCGCGAGCACCTTCAGCCAAAGATTTGATACGGCCATGGTATAAGTACCCATTACGGTCAAAAACTACTTTATTAATACCTGCTGCTACTGCTTTTTCAGCAACCAATTTACCGACAGCTTTAGATTGTTCCACTTTGTTACCTGATGCAGCAAATTCTTTTGATAAGCTAGATGCAGCAACTAATGTTTTACCTGCATTGTCATCGATGATTTGCGCATAGATACCTTTGTTACTTCTAAAAACCGATAAACGTGGACGTTCAGACGTTCCAGCAAGGTTTTTTCTGATTCCTTTTTTGATTCTCTCTCTACGAGATGCTTTTTGTCCTGCCATGATTATTATTTTTTAGCTGATTTACCTGCTTTTCTTCTCAATACTTCACCTGCAAACTTAACACCTTTTCCTTTGTAAGGTTCTGGTTTACGGAAGCCACGGATTTTAGCCGCTACTTGTCCGATCAATTGTTTATCGGCACACTCTAAAGTGATTGTAGGGTTTTTACCTTTTTCAGCAGTAGTTAATACTTTAACTTCGTTTGGCAATACAAAAACAATCTGGTGAGAGAAACCTAAAGTTAACTCTAATACGTTACCAGTACTTGAAGCACGGTAACCTACACCGACTAACTCTTGCGTAGTTTTGTAACCTTCAGTCACACCGTGAACCATGTTAGCCAACAGGGAGCGGTATAGACCGTGTAATGCTTTGTGTTTCTTTTGATCAGTTGGACGTGTTACAACGATATTGCCTTCTTCTTGAGCAATCGTGATGTCACGGTCAACTTGTTGTGTTAATTCGCCTTTAGGACCTTTTACTGAAACTAAGTTTTTGTCCGAAATAGTAACAGTTACCCCAGCAGGGATAGCGATAGGCGCTTTTCCAATTCTTGACATTTCTTTGTGCTTTTACCTAGATTAATAAACGTAACATAAAACTTCACCACCAACATTTTGAAGTCTAGCTTCTTTATCTGTCATTACACCTTTAGATGTTGACAAGATAGCAATACCTAAACCATTCAAAACACGGGGCATAGTATCAACGCTTGCATACTTTCTTAAACCAGGTTTACTCACACGTGTCAACGTACGAATAGCCGGAATTTTGCTAATTGGGTTATATTTCAATGCGATTTTGATCGTACCCTGTACGCCATTCTCATCAAATTTGTAATTAGCAATGTAACCTTTATCAAAAAGAACTTTAGTGATTTCTTTTTTTAGGTTCGATGCAGGAATTTCAACAACCCTGTGGTTGGCCTTGATGGCATTCCTTACTCGTGTAAGGTAATCCGCAATTGGATCTGTAGTCATTATATATGAAAATTTGTGACAGCGGTTTCCCTCCCAACCGTTGGTATGGGACCTTCTATCTGTTAAACGATTTTAAAATGCAAAAAACCCGGCAATCCTAAGTTGAATTGCCCGGGCAAAATTAAGTATTTTTTTTTAATTACCAAGAAGCTTTTTTCACCCCTGGGATTTTGCCATCTAAAGCCATCTCACGGAATGTTACACGAGAGATACCGAATTGACGCATATATCCTTTAGGACGGCCAGTCAATTTACAACGATTGTGTAAACGTACTGGAGAAGCATTTTTAGGCAATTTATCTAATGCAGCGTAATCGCCAGCAGCTTTTAATTCTGCACGTTTTGCTGCATATTTAGCTACCAATTTAGCGCGTTTTACTTCGCGTGCTTTTAATCCTTCTTTAGCCATTGTTATTAGTATTTTGATTTTTAAATGGTAAACCGAATTGTTTCAACAATTCTAAAGCCTCGACATCATTTTGAGCAGAAGTCACGAAAGTGATATCCATACCTTGGATCTTGTTGATTTTGTCAATGTTGATCTCAGGGAAAATGATCTGTTCAGTGATACCTAAGTTGTAGTTACCACGTCCGTCAAAGCCTTTATCGTTAATACCGCGGAAGTCACGAATACGTGGAAGCGATACGGCTACCAAACGATCCAAGAACTCAAACATATTGTTGTCACGCAAAGTAACACGTGCCCCTACAGGCATACCTTTACGTAATTTAAAGTTCGAGATATCTTTTTTCGATTTTGTAGCGACAGCTTGTTGACCTGTAATTAAAGTCAACTCAGCGATAGCGTTATCGATTAATTTTTTGTCAGCTGTTGCAGCTCCTACGCCTTGTGAAACAACGATTTTCTCAAGTTTAGGAACCTGCATAATACTTTTATACTGAAATTTTTCTTGAAGTGCTTTACGGATTTCCTCCGCATATTTCACTTTTAATCTTGGTACGTAAGTCATTATTTAATTTCCTCCCCTGATTTTTTAGCGTAACGAACTAATTTACCATCTGCGTTTAACTTACGACCTACACGTGTAGTTGCACCCGTTTTAGGATCGATAACAGCTAAATTAGAGATGTGAATACCAGCTTCCTTCTCAATGATACCACCATTAGGATTAGCTGCACTTGGTTTAGTGTGTTTTTTCACGATGTTAGCGCCCTCAACGATAGCTCTATTTTTATCCACTAAAACAGTTAATACTTTTCCTTGAACACCTTTAGAGTTACCAGCGATAACTTTCACTAAATCACCTTTTTTAATTTTGATTTTGTGCGTAGTTGTTTTTGTTTTCTGTGCCATAATTATAAAACCTCCGGTGCTAATGATACAATTTTCATGAACTGTTTCTCACGCAACTCTCTAGCCACAGGGCCAAAGATACGTGTACCACGTGGTTCATCATTATTATTTAATAATACAGCGGCGTTGTCATCGAAACGGATATATGAACCATCTTTACGACGGATTTCCTTTTTCGTTCTAACGACTACTGCTTTAGAAACGGAACCTTTTTTCACGTTTCCTGAAGGCATAGCGCTTTTCACCGATACAACAATCTTATCTCCGATTGATGCATAACGCTTGCGCGTACCGCCCAATACACGGATTACTAAAACTTGTTTAGCACCGCTATTGTCAGCTACATTAAGTCTTGATTCTTGTTGTACCATGTTATTTAGCTCTTTCTATAATTTCAACTAATCTCCAGTTTTTTGTTTTACTCAGCGGACGAGTTTCCATAATTAATACCGTATCGCCGATACCGCAGGTATTAGTTTCGTCATGAGCTTTAAATTTAGTAGTTTTTTTAACGAACTTACCATAGATCGGGTGTTTCACTTTACGCTCCACTGATACCACGATAGATTTGTCCATCTTGTTGCTAACTACTAAGCCGATTCTTGTTTTTCTTAAATTTCTTTCCATTTCGACTTTAAATTTATGCCTCAGAGGCTGTTTCATTTTTAGCTGCAGCTTTGCGTGCACTGATCTCTGTACTGATACGAGCGATAGTTCTGCGTGCTGCTTTGATCACGTTAGGGTTCTCAATAGCTGAAACAGCATGTGCAAATTTCAATTTTGTAAGGGCTGTTTTCTCTTCTACAAGACGAGCTTTTAAGTCCTCATTAGATAATTCTAAAATTTCTGAATTTTTCATGTTTTTTCAGTTGTTATTTGGGTTATCATCGGTTTATATATAGCGTTAGGGGTAACGGCCCTAACGCTTAAATGATGACATTACCAAGATTTTATGCTTCAACGTAGTCTCTACGAATCACAAACTTAGTTTGAACCGGAAGTTTTTGAGCGGCAAGGCGTAAAGCTTCTTTGGCAATTTCCAAAGGCACACCTTCTGCTTCAAATAACATACGGCCTGGGCGTACTACTGCTACCCAGTATTCTGGAGCACCCTTACCTTTACCCATACGTACCTCTGCAGGTTTTTTCGTAACCGGTTTGTCAGGGAAAATACGAATCCAAACTTGACCTTCACGTTTCATATAACGTGTAACCGCAATACGAGCTGCCTCGATTTGACGACTAGTGATCCATGCTTGCTCCATTGTTTTGATACCGAAAGAACCGAAAGCTAACTCCGCTCCACGAGAAGCGTTACCTTTCATGCGGCCTTTCTGCATCTTTCTGAACTTCGTTCTTTTTGGCTGTAACATGTTCGTATACTTTTTAAATCTGCTTCTTCAGCAGGTTTTTGTTGTAATCTAAATAAAACTATTAATCTTTTTTCGGACCACGGTTGCTTCCACCACGGTTGTTTCCACCACGGTTATTTCCACCGCGACCACCTTTGTTATTGCGGTTGTCACGACGTTCGCCACCACCTTCGTGGTTGCCACGTGATTTTACACCAGATGCTTGACCAATGTTTGGAGATAAGTCACGTTTACCGTAAACCTCACCTTTACAGATCCAAACTTTGATACCAATTTTACCGTATGTAGTCAATGCTTCAGCTAAAGCGTAGTCGATATCAGCACGCAATGTGTGCAAAGGAGTTCTTCCTTCTTTGTATTGTTCAGTACGCGCCATTTCAGCACCGCCTAAACGACCAGAACACATGATTTTGATACCTTCTGCACCCATACGCATGGTAGAAGCGATTGAAGTTTTCATTGCACGACGGAATGAAATACGTGCCTCTAATTGTTTAGCGACACCTTCTGCTACTAACTTAGCATCTAACTCAGGGCGTTTGATCTCGAAAATGTTGATTTGAACATCCTTTTTAGTCAGTTTCTTCAACTCTTCTTTGATCTTGTCAACTTCTTGACCACCTTTTCCGATAACGATACCTGGACGAGCAGTGTGAATTGTAACAGTGATACGTTTTAACGTTCTTTCGATAACAACTTTAGCTACACCACCTTTTGCGATACGAACAGAAAGATATTTTCTGATTTTTTCGTCTTCAACTAATTTATCGGAATAGTTTTTACCTCCGAACCAGTTAGAATCCCAACCTTTGATGATTCCTAATCTGCTACCTATTGGATTTGCTTTTTGTCCCATTTCTCAATAAATTAGTTTTGTTCAACGTTTAATTTGCTATCAACTACCAACGTAACGTGATTTGAACGTTTACGAACTCTGTATCCGCGACCTTGAGGAGCCGGACGTAATCTTTTCAATTGACGACCACCACCTACTGATACTTCTTTTACAATTAGTTCGCTTTCTTCCACTGATTTACCTTCGTTTTTGGCTTCCCAGTTTTTGATTGCAGATAATAATAATTTTTCTACACGAGCAGCAGCTTCTTTACTTGAGTGTTTTAAAATGTATAATGCATTTTCAACACGTTGACCACGAATTAAATCTACCACTAAGCGCATCTTACGAGGCGAAGTCGGGCAGTTCAATAATTTGGCATCCGAAGCTCCTCCTTTTTGAGCTTTCTCTTGCTCTTTGCGTTGTCTAATTAAGACAGACTTTTTAAGTTTTTTTGTTGCTTCCATTACCTATTATTTTTTCTTTTCTGCGTGGCCTCTGAATGTACGCGTAGGAGCGAATTCACCAAGCTTGTGACCTACCATATTCTCTGTTACATAAACAGGGATAAATTTATTCCCGTTGTGCACTGCGAAGGTATGGCCAACAAAATCAGGGGAAATCATTGATCTACGAGACCATGTTTTGATAACTGACTTTTTGTTAGTTTCATTCATAGAAAGAACTTTTCTCTCTAAGTTGTGATCGATATAAGGACCTTTTTTAATTGAACGAGCCATTATTTTTTCCTT
The DNA here is from genome assembly GCF_002429765.1 of Sphingobacterium sp. UBA5996. NCBI lineage: Bacteria > Pseudomonadati > Bacteroidota > Sphingobacteriia > Sphingobacteriales > Sphingobacteriaceae > Sphingobacterium > Sphingobacterium sp. UBA5996. The sequence continues at coordinate 221,100 of NZ_DJAS01000014.1, read as the reverse complement.
CTCTCAATGATGTAACGATTCGATGTTTTCTTCTTGTAACGTGTTTTGAAGCCTTTAGCTAATACACCTGTACGTGAGCGTGGGTGACCTCCTGAAGTACGGCCTTCACCACCACCCATAGGGTGATCTACTGGGTTCATCGCAACACCACGAACTCTTGGACGACGACCTAACCAACGTTTGCGACCTGCTTTACCTAACACTTGGTTAGATCTTTCATGGTTCGATACTGAACCAATCGTAGCAACACAAGTCAATAAGATCATACGTGTTTCGCTCGAAGGCAATTTGATGATGGCATATTTACCATCACGAGCAGACAATTGAGCATAAGTACCAGCCGAACGAGCAATTGAACCACCTTGACCAGGATTTAATTCAATGTTGTGGATGATAGAACCCAATGGAATGTTTGCTAATGGTAATGTATTACCAACTTCTGGGGCAACTTTATCACCTGCTATTACAGTTTGACCAACTACTAAACCAGCTGGAGCAAGAATGTAACGTTTTTCACCATCTGCATAATGCAACAATGCAATACGAGCCGTACGATTTGGATCGTACTCAATAGTAGCTACTTTTGCAGGGATATCTTTTTTATCGCGTTTGAAATCAATTAATCGGTATACTTTTTTATGTCCCCCACCGAGATAACGCATAGTCATTTTACCGGAGTTATTACGACCGCCTGATTTCTTGTTGATTTTAACTACTAACGATTTTTCAGGAACGTTTGTAGTAACATCAGAGTAGTCTGCGCCTACTCTAAAACGAGTACCAGGGGTTACCGGTTTGAATCTTTTAACTGCCATTTTTTATTATATAGTACTGTAAAAGTCAATAGTTTCGCCGTCTTTAATAGTAATGACAGCCTTTTTATACTTAGGAGCTCTACCAGATACGAAACCTGCTTTTGTGTAACGGCTTTTTGCTTTACCAGCTACTACTGCAGTGTTTACAGCAAGAACTGTAACACCAAACATAGCCTCAACAGCTGCTTTGATCTGGATTTTGTTTGCTCTGTGATCTACTTTGAAAGCGTAACGGTTTAATTTTTCCGTTAACAAAGAAGCTTTCTCAGTCAAGATAGGTTTTTTAATAATTTCCATATTACTTAGCTAATGCTTCCTCCAAAGATTTAACAGAATCTGTTGTCAACAATAATTTTGTTGCGTTCAATACATCATATGTATTTAAATCAGATGCAACAATAACTTTTGCTTTTTTCAAGTTTCTGCTTGATTTATAAACAATTTCATCGTAAGCTGGCAATACCAACAATGTTTTCTCATCAGCTACATTCAACGCATCGATTAAAGCAACATAGTTTTTAGTTTTGATAGCATCGAATTTCACTTCGTCCAATACCACAATGTTATTATCTTTTGCTTTGTAAGACAACGCTGATTTACGTGCTACTTGTTTCAATTTCTTGTTCAATTTGAACGAGTAGTCACGAGGTTGAGGACCGAATACACGACCACCACCATTAAACAATGGAGATTTGATAGAACCCGCACGAGCACCACCAGTACCTTTTTGTTTGTGTAATTTACGAGTAGAACCCGCGATTTCGTTACGTTGTTTAGATTTGTGAGTTCCTTGGCGTTGGTTCGCTAAGTATTGTTTCACATCCAAATAGATCGCATGATCGTTAGGCTCTAACCCAAATACCGACTCAGGAAGTTGCACCTTGGCACCTGTTTCTTTACCTGATAAATTTAAAACTTTAACTTCCATCTCTACTATTTGTCTACGATTACATAAGAACCTTTAGCTCCTGGAATGGAACCACTAACAACGATAAGGTTTTGCTCAGCGTAAACTTTCAACACCTGTAAGTTTTGAACTTTAACTCTGTCACCACCTGTACGACCTGCCATGCGCATACCTTTGAATACGCGTGAAGGCCATGATGAAGCACCTAATGAACCTGGAGCACGTAATCTGTTGTGCTGACCGTGAGTCGCACCACCTACACCACCAAATCCATGACGTTTCATTACACCTTGGAAACCTTTACCTTTTGAAGTACCGACTACATCTACGTACTCGCCTTCTTCAAAAAGAGTAACGTCAACTACGTCACCAAGTTGTTTTGCATCTGGGAAAGTTTTAAACTCTACCAACTTACGCTTAGGCGTTGTATTTGCTTTCGCAAAGTGCCCTTTCAAAGGAGCTGTCGTGTTTTTCTCCTTAGCTTCGTCGAAACCAAGTTGAATTGCCGAGTAGCCATCCTTTTCTTCCGTACGTATCTGCGTAACCACGCACGGCCCGGCCTGAATCACTGTACAAGGAATATTTTTCCCATCAGCGTTAAACAGGCTCGTCATTCCTACTTTTTTTCCAATAATACCTGACATGTTGTAAATTAATTAATTAAAAGTCCTTCGAAGCAGTAGGGCTTCGCTCAAGACATACTTTCCCCTTTAAGGGATTGCAAAGTTACAAACATTTTTATAACTGTCAAATAATTAATGAATTATTTTTTTTATTTTATCCTGTAGCAGGAAAACTGCCTTAACCCCTCCTGCCCCCCTTCGCCTATCAACAAGAATCACAAGGTTCGAAGAAAAAGAAATAAAAAAAATGAGTTTCAAAATTTATACTGCCATACAGTTGTCATTGGGCCACCTAAATTTGTGGCATATTACAACGCAAGAGGCGATGTAAATTTTTAAATTTTAAATACGAAAAAATGAGTACAGCGATCATTTCGAAACAAGAATTACTTGAACACTGGTTGGGCCATAGAAAACTGACCCGCCAAACTATTGAAAAATTTCCCGAAGAAGAATTGTTCAATTATAAAGTAGAAGGCATGCGAACTTTTGCGGATATGCTGAAAGAATTATTGGCAATTGCCGTTCCCGGCCTACAGGAGATCGTAGATAACAAAAGTGGTGAGCTAAACGAAAATTTCAGCTATTCAACAAAAGCCCAGCTTTTACAAGCGTGGGACGAGGCAACTCCAATACTCATCGATCTATTTAACAAGATCTCGGAAGAACGCTTTGCTGAGGAATTCAATTTGTTTGGACAGTACAAATCGCCGGTCGTCCACAGCATTCTTTATTTTATAGATAATGAAATCCATCACCGCGGGCAGGGATTTGTCTACCTGCGCTTGCTCGGCATTCAACCACCGTTTTTTTGGGAAAGGGGATAATTTCGGGCATACCCCGATCAGAATACTTGCCTGGATTCAACAGGGAGAACCTAGCAAGTATTCTTTCCCACTTCAATACAGCTGAAGCCTGCCTGCACCTTGTCATGATTAAGCTGTTCTAAAGCTGATGACAGCAATCGTTTTACCACTCCTTTCAACGACTCGGGCTCGATAATATTTCCTTTGTCAGCAAACATCAAATACCAACGTGCAAATCCATTTTCCATATTTACACATTCGAAATGCATTTCAACATAATCTTCCGCAATCACTTCCTGCTGAAAGCCGAAATAATGACGGTCCCATTCCATATACCTTGCCATTTCCTTATCCACCCGTACCACGACTTTAGTAGTCGGATCTTCATGTCGTTTGTTGAGAAAGAAAGATAGCTCAGGATGTTCTTTTCCAAAATCATCTGTAAGTATTCGGATATTATTTATACGGTCCAATCGAAATTGCCTATAATCCTTTCGTAGTTTACAGAATGCGAGGATATACCAGAATTTACTTTCAACAAAGATACCAACAGCTTCAATTTCCCTTTTCTCAGGATTTTTGTCCGATGGTTTGGTATAATAAATCTCTACGCACTTTTTTGCAGCGATACTTTCGATCAATATGTTGGTGCCATGCGTTAGCTTTTCGTTGAACTGATGTCGCCCACCCCGAACCAGAAATTTATCTCCGACTAGGGCAACTTGCTCTTTTTCGTTGCCTCTCAGTATCGCCTTCATTTTAAGCAATGCTGTGGCAAAATGATTGGCAAGATTCCGATCCGTATATTTTTCAACCAGTTTCTCTGCTGCGACAAAACTTAATGCTTCTTCTTTTGTAAATTGCAAGGGTGGCATTTTATACCCCTCCACTAAAGAGTATCCGCTTCCGGCTTCGCCATAGATTGGAACTCCAGCCTGCATCAAAGAGCGGATATCACGGTAAATCGTACGCTGGCTCACTTCAAAGCGTTCTGCCAAAGCCCCCGCTGTCACAACAGGTTTGGCCTGTATATGCATATAAATAGCGAGTATACGATCAAATCTTTTCTGGATATCCGTCATTGGGATAAAGGTACGAGTTATTCTATTTTCTTTAACTAATATAAAGATATGTTTTCACAGGTATAGCGCTGAATACTTTTTCAATTCATCACTCAAATCTCGCACAAATTCCCTTGAATTAATAACGAATCCAGCCTTGGAATCGATATCTCTCGCCTTCATCTATATAGTCGCCGTCTCATTGACATCTGTATTAAATCCGAAGCAGGCACCCTACTTTTAGTTAACCAATCCAATAAAGAAGAAATTGCTAAGGGGGATGAGTTCCTGCTGCGCAATTGGAGCTACTACGGGTTGATCAAATAATCAAATACAAGGCCAGCATGGCTGGCATAAACGTTATCGTTGAATAATTCAAAAATGGCAAAGCTTTACATCATAAAGCCTTGCCATTAAACTTATCTTTAAGCATAACACTTTATCTTTAAGCATAACACTTTTCTAATCCAGCTTATGTATTCCGTCGAAAACAATTATATAACCCCACAATAAATGGAATTCGAAAAGTCGTCTTGGAGTGTATCCCATACACCGACATAAACATGGCAATCGAATGCTTTCTTGCTTATCTCCTCAACTTCAAATGAGCAGGAACCCTGATTTACATTGGCAATAGATATTTTCAACCGCGACTCGCCCTCTATGTCTATCAATCCCACATTGATTTTATATATACTACTTCTATATTCATCATCTACAGTCCAGCTAAGATCAATCCGATCGCCATCCAAACTTACTTGACAGTTAGCTAATGGGTTAAGCGGACCTGAAAACAGGAGGAGCTTTTCAGGATTCACAAAAGGCTTATTATCTTCACCTAATTCAAGAGTTTCTTTAAAAATGTGGCGCTGCGCCAATTGGAAAGCTCCTACACGACTTCCTTTTGTCGCGAGTGATTGATAACCAAACTCTAGAATTACTTTATTGGCGCCAGCAAACTTACCTGCAACTTTTTGTTTTTCTCTATTTAAAAGTTCGGCCTCGCTCGGCGGAGACGTTCGTTTTTTTCTTTTGCCGCCACGTACGACATTTTGGCCTTTCAATAGATAAGCACTCACCGAACCAAATTTCCCAACAATAGCACCGTTCGGACCATTTTGTAAAATTGCCATAAGATTTTTCTCCTTTTGTCTATAATTGATGGTATATAACTTATTACTAATATAACATCAAATTCCCCATTAAAAGAGGAGTAACACTACTTTTACAAAGTATTAACAGGGGGTTAACAGGGGTAATATCCCTGTTATCCCCCTGTTATCCCCCTGTTAACCCTCTATAAATCCCTTGTCAATATAGGAATTGGTGTTAAATTGGTAGTCATTTGAGCGCACGAGATGGATGTACGAAATAAGTACTTCACTTTTTCCACAGGATGTTAACAACTTTGTTGAAAACTCAATAATCCTCTCGTCAGGGCTTGATAACCTTCTCTCCACGGAGCAATCGGTCATACCGCACCAATGCCTCCACATAGTAGTAATCGGCATAGGTCAAGGGCACATCAACTTCTGTTTTATGTGGGATAGAACCGACACTATGTTTTAAAATATACCCTCCGGCTTCTTTATAGTCTGCTTTGTAGGGTTTAGCAGAAAGCGACCGCAGCATTTGTTCAGCCTTTGATATATAGAGCTGGCTTTCACTACCTGTTGTGTATTGTGCCAGTTCCAGCAGAGCCGAAGCGGTCACCGAAGCGGTCGATACATCACGAAGATCTTTCTGGCTATAATATTTACTATCCGGAGTAAGCTTGTTCTGGTCCATATCCCAATAAGGTATGAGATCTTTTGGAAGATTGGGATGATTCAGGTAAAACTGCGCAATATGTCGAGCGTGCTCCAAATACCTCCTGTCGCCGGTCTCGCGGTACATCATCGTATAACCATAAAGCCCCCAGGATTGCCCTCTGGCCCATGCAGACTCATCAAAAGCTCCTTGCGCAGTCTTTCTCGAAATAATACTTCCATCTTGCGGATTGTAATCCACGACATGGTAGGAACTATAATCTTTTCGGTAATGGTTGACCATCGTTGTATTGGCATGCTGCACCGCAATATCCCGATAACGCTGATCACCTGTCATCTTGGAAACTTCCGTCAAAAATTCCAGATTCATCATATTGTCGATGATCACCGGATAGGTCCAAGACTGGCCATCCCAGTTTTTGCCACCGTCCCATGAACGAATCGTTTTCGGTGCTTCATGGAAACGTGTTGCCAACGACGCTGCACCAGTACTTAAAATTCCTTTATAGGACACCGAATCACCCGTCAAGCGCAATGCATTCCCAAAGCTACAATACAACATGAAGCCCAAATCATGTGTTCCTTTGTTATATTTTTCTTTCTCCAGTTGCTTCAGTTTACTTTTGGCTTCCGTCAAAAGCTTTTCATCCTTGGTATACTCGTATAGATAAAGCACTGTACCGGGATAAAAGCCAGAGCACCACCAGCTCGAACCCCAATTTACATATTTGCCATCTTTATAGGTTGTAGGCATATCCGATTCACCGATCGATGCTGCGAGATAGGCGATTTGTTTGTGTGCATCTTCTAAATTGGAGCGGACAAATTCTTTGTCGAGCGCCAATTTCACCGCCGTCAAGTTCCGCTGACTGGAACAGGAGACTCCCTGCATTCCCAGCCCAATTATCAAAGCCCCCGTAATATAGTGTTGTATATTCATTTTATCCAGTCCTTAATCTTTTGCTTTTTTATTCCTTTTTCGTTTTAATAACTTACATAATAGTCCTTCGGAAATTGCTCGGCACGCCAGCATTTTTGGGAAGTCCATGGTTGTGGAGCACAGGTCCAGAACTCATCCTCTGCCGGTAACCCCAAGGGCAGGAAAGAAAGGGAGGCCACATACATTGAACCTGCATTTGTATAGTAATCTGCGAGATTGGATTGTTTATCACCTACCACGCCCATACGCAGCCATCCCGAGGGCGCAAAGGTTTTGTCAATATAAATATGACGAAGTATCGTGGTTAATGCAGCCCTGACCTGTCCTTTCGAAATGTCTTCAGGCAACTTATTTTCCAAAGCAACTGTTGCCAGCGGCTGGAATGCGGCATTCTTATACGTTGAGGAACGTCCAACAACGACATAATGGCCTTCCGGCGATATCATGCGTTCCAGATGATGCGCATAGCGCTGCATGCGTTTATAGGCCCGCTCATACATCTCCTTGTATTTTCCACCAGCTGGGATATTATGACGCAGCGACTCCACCTGCATACAATGGATCACATAACCATTGTAGTGGTCAAAACTAAAATGGGCACCATCACTATACCAGCCATCTCCCACATACCATTCCTGATCAAATTTATTGACCGCATAATCGATCTTTTCCCGTACACATTCCTCTCCTATGCTGTAAAGAAACGTTTCTGTCATTGCGGCAAACAGCAGCCAATTGCTCTCATTCGGCTTAATCTTGCGCAATAGTTTGAACTCTTCAACGACTCTTTTTTTAGTCACTTGGTTTAAAGGTTCCCATAAAGCTTTTGGAGCCCTCAAAAAAGCCAGTGCAAGATGCGCTGCATCCACAAGAGTCTGAGAGGAAGGTCCTCGCCAAGTAAAATAATCCGGAGATTTGGGGTCTACCCCATATTGTATACCGAGCAGCGCCTGTTCTCTCAATTTTTTTCGCAGTTTCCCTTCCTCAGTTAGGTCATCCGGTAGGGCCAACCAAGGTGCCATTCCGGCCAACAAGCGCCCGAAGGCTTCCAGATATCCCACTCCGGGATCCCTGCTATCAAAAGTTGGACTTACCTCCATCGGCATATTTTTACGCCACTGTTGTTTACTAATATTGCTCAATATGGGGGCTGCCATCTTATGTAAGATAGATACCCAATAAGCCCGGTCATTTTCGGTCAAATTTCTTTTATCGTCTAAATTGTCTGCTTTTGCTTCGATTGGTAAAGACGCCGTTAATACGCCTACTCCAGCTCCGCCTAACAATTTTAATAAGGATCTTCTCTTCATTGATAAGGGTTTATAAATTAAAAATATCTATTGTACATAAAAATACTAGCCGAAGTAAACCAATCGCCCCAGCAAACGGCTGCATGAGCGATTGATAACAAACTTCCACCTTAATAAATCCATCCTGGTGTCGGTTTCAGATTTCTATTTAATTCTATTTCAGCCTTTGGAACTGGCCAAGTGTACCATTGATCACCTATCCATTCATAAGTAGTACCTCCAGTGTTCTCACTACCTCCCCACGCATGTTGCGAAAATTTCTGATCAAACTTTGTCTCTTTCAGCGTCTTCCAACGCATTTCATCAAAAAAGTTAACGCCCTCCCCAATTAATTCACGACGTCGTTCATCTCGTACATAATTACGTGCATTAGTTTGATTTGAAAAAGAAGAAGCCATTGTTGGAATTCCAACTCGATCCCTGACTTGTTTTACTTTTGCCATAGCACCGGATAGGTCATTCATCTCTACTAATGCTTCTGCCCACATCAACAAAACATCGGCATAACGAATAATAGGCTCGTCTACCGGATTTTGCTCACGACGGGCATATTCTAATCCTTCGCCCACAAACTTACGATGGATATACTTAAACTCGGCCTGTGCATTTGCACTTCCCGAAGTATAATAAGTGCTGGGCAAACTAGTATTCAAATTGGGTTCAGCTCCAGATTGGTCTACATAATACTTACCAGTGACGGGGAATCTATAGGTATACACACCTGCAGCAGTAGAATTGCTATTTACGCCTTGAAAAGATGCATAAGGTGTCAAGACATTATAAGCTAACCTTGGATCTCTATTTGCGTAGGCTGCTTTCAGTCGCGCCTCATTACCTTCTGGCAGATAAAATGCCCGCGCAGTACTATTCAATTTATTTAATTCCGTATTGATTACTGTGGTCACTGTTGGGTGAACATCATTTCCATTAACTTTTTGATCTCGTATAAAAAAGACTTTTCTATTGGGAGCGCCTAAAGCATTTACTGTATTCCATTCAGGAATGTAATCCGACCAACTAAACGGACGGACAGTAGTTCCGTCAATAATTTCCTCATATAAATTGACCAAAGCTGGAGTTACTTGTAAATCTGTCCAACATCCTCGACTATCTTTTGCTCCCTGTTGAAACGCCGCTGTGTATTTCTGCACAGCTGAACCATATCCCGATGGTTCCTCAATATACTGAACGCTCAAAATCATCTCTTCACAACGTTCATTTGCTACTTTGAACAATTGCTTATAATTGGCGAAAAGTTTATAACCACTCTCACCAACCTTTGCAAAGTCAGCGACAGCCAAATCATATTTTTTTGTCATAAGATAAGCACGTCCACGTAATGCATAGGCCGCACCTTTACTTACTCTCCCCTCCCCTTGAATTTGATTGTTTGGCAAAGCGCTTTCATTGATTGCATCAGTCAAATCCTTAATAATAAGCGCCCAAACCTCTTCTTCTGAACTTTGGCCTTTATTACCTTCTGCTGGACTAATAGGCTCGGTGTAAATAGGAACACCCAAACCATTCCGGCCATACAGTTCATTAAGCCGCATGTAAAAGAATGCCCGCAAGACTTTGCATTCAGCGACCAGCTTATTCTTTTTTTGCTGATCCATCGCTGCATCTGGTATGTGAACTATAGCATCATTAGCACGATGTACCCCATCATACAACCATTTCCATTGGAATGAAAAATAGGAATTACTTGGATTAACGGCACTGGAAAAAAGGTTGTTTAAATTATATTCCCCTTGTCCAGTCATACCAAAGGCCTCATAAGCATAATACCCAATATTGGCAGAGGTCCCTACAATTCCATCACTTCTTACCGGACGTTGTAACGAATAATAAACGCCTATTACCCCCTGATCAACCAACGTTTCAGATGACCACATTGTTCCCGACGATATTTTGTCATTAGGTGTAAGGTCCAATATTTTTGTACAAGACGATAAAGAACTTGCTATACCAATTGCTATGACAGATTTTAATATTTTTTTCATCTCTATTTTTATTTTATTTGACTAAACAGCGTTTAAGACGAAGACGTTAGTCTAGTCTTACGCTATTGAAAACTCAAATTAACTCATCCTTCTGTTCGGAGATTAAGTTAAAAAGTTACCGATACCCCAGCGGAATATAGCTTCGCAATCGGATAAACGATCAGTGAACCGCCTAGTTCCGGATCCACTCCCGGAAAATCTTTATGTTTAAAAGTCAACAGGTTTTCTCCTGTTACAAATACCCTTAAGTCCTTAATTTTAGCTTGATTTATCCATTTCTTAGGAAATGTATAGCCTAATTGCAAAGACTTTAACTTTAAATACGAGGTATTGTACAAATAGAATGTATTAGCCTGCATGATTGAACTTGAGGAAAGCAAACGTGGATATTTACCATTGATATTTGCATTTGGATCTGTAGCAGGATCATAATTATCATAATCGCTATTTGCTCTTACGGCATCATAGGAATAGTATTTTGTCCAAGCGTCTGCTGGCAATTGGTCACCTGTATTCGCTAATATTGATCCGTTTGATCCACGCTCATTAATATAATGGTAAGAGCCAACGCGACCAGCCAACAACATATTTAGATCAAATCCTTTGTATGCGGCTGTCAGATTTAGGCCAAACACAAATTTGGCAACAGAAGACTTCCCGGTGAATTCACGGTCATCATCATTACCGTACTTACCATCACCATTCGCATCTGCCATAAGCATTTGTCCATACCAAATATTTGCTGCCCCAGGCCCCACTGAATTGTTATTGAAAGAATAGTTTGCGGCAATCATGGATTTTACCCATTCCAGGTCGGCTTTAGTACGAATCATTCCATCTGTAGGTCCTCCATTGGGATCTACACTTCCATCAGATTTCATATAAGTTCCAGTACCGGCGTAAGGCCTCCTCAAAAACCATTCATCAAGCATATGCTGTTCTACACGACGTTCGTTTCCTCCCGTAGATACATCGGCTAAATTCGTATAGCGCCAAGTTGGATTACCCCAAATATCGAGGGTCGATGGATCTTGCTCATACTTTAATGTGCCTTTAAAACCCGAAACTCTGTTCATGTTATAGGAAATATTACCATTTACGCCATACCTAAACTCTCCAATTTTATCGTTCCAACCCAGATTAAGCTCTATCCCTTTATTATTCATTGAAGCAGTATTGGACATCGGTGCTTTGATATTACCCATTGTCAAATAAATAATAGCTGCAGTTAAGATATCAGAAGTTTTTCGGGAATACATATCGGCCTCGACACTCAAACGACGATTTAAGAAACTGGCTTCTAACCCAACATTGTATGTCGTTAGCTTCTCCCATGATAAACTTAGATTTTGGATAGTTTGCTGAATAACCCCATTCGCAACCGACTCGTTAAATACATTATTCACTTTCTGATAAAGAGTCTGCCAATCGTAATTTCCACTTATCGTGTTTCCTAAAGTTCCATAGGACCCTCTAAGCTTTAAGTAGTTAACCGTTGTTTTGGCTGGATCAAAAAAACGTTCGTTACTGATAACCCAACCCGCCGAGAAAGANNAAGAAGGAAAAAATCCGGTGCGATGTCCTGGAGCAAACTTAGATGACGCATCCGAACGAAAGTTTCCTTCGAACAAATATTTACCATCATAGGCATAGTTTACCCGACCGAAATAAGAAACCATGGCATTTTCCGCCCTTGCATTATCTCTTTTATTGTCATCAGATCCACCAATGGATTCCATCGCTCCCCCCGAATTTATATCTGTTACACTCCAATCAAGTAATCCACGTTGAGTAGCATTAAAACCACTTGTCTTCGAGTAATATTGTTCATAACCTGCTAATCCACCAACATCGTGTTTTCCAAAAGTATGCGCATAACGCAACAATGCATTCGCTGTATAACTGGATGATTTATAAGAAAAACGGTAAGTTGTTGCCTGATCCAAATTTCCTATCCCCTCTTTAGGCTTCTCAAAGCTTTCTCTAAAACTATACCTCGGCAAATTTTGGGAATAATTTTCATCCTCACGCATATACTCACTGTAGTTAAACCGTGCTTCCGCGACAATCCCTTTCCATAGATCAGCATTGGCATACCATGTACTATTGATACGTGTGTAATTGTTTTCACCTCCATTTGACGCTACCTGTTGTAGAATATTATCCTTATTTGTTGTGTTGGGATCTTCACTTGAGCCATATTTTCCCTCATAAATTGGTGTCATTCCAGGAAAAGCTTGCAGCAAATAGGTCATTGAGGTGCTACCTGGCTGCTTATACTCCTTTGTAGCATAGGTTTGTGTTCCAAAAGTAATTCTATCCGCAATTTTTGTTTCCAAATTGGTCCGAATGTTGAATCTTTTCATTCCCGTATTTGCCAACGTTCCAGGATTATTTTGGTATCCGGCGGACATGAGATAAGAAGATTTATCACTCCCTCCAGTTACCGAAACACCATATCGTTGATAATATTGTGGTTGAAAGAGAACCTGTGCCCAATCTGTATTTGGATAAGCTAACCAATTTGGAATACTATTCCCAGTGATTGGATTTGTATAAGTCCCGTTAGGATCGGCATTTGCTTTACGCCAATCTTCAATAGTTGAAAGTGTATAGTCTGGAGATGTTGAAGTTGGGTTTGCATTCACTTTAGCGATATTGTGTAGTTCCATCCAATCCGCTGTACTCGACATAAACTTTAAATCAGTTTGTGCTTGTTCACGTGCATATAAAGCGTTGAATGTTATTTTAGGCGCTTCACCTTTCTTTCCTTTTTTGGTGGTCACGAGAATTACACCATTTGCAGCACGAGATCCATAAATCGCTGCCGAAGCCGCATCTTTCAAAATGGAAATATTTTCGATATCATCTGTATTTAATGGAACCATATCGGCCACTGCACCGTCAACAAGAATCAGCGGATCATTATTATTAAATGACCCAGTACCACGAACACGAATAGAAACAGACTCACTTCCAGGATTACCATTCCCCTGCGTAACACGTATACCCGGCGCCGTTCCACCTAAGGCCGCCGCAAGGTTCATAATTGGCCTATTGGTGAGCTTATCTGCACCAACAGTAGCGACAGATCCTGTCAAATTGACTTTTTTCTGTGTACCATAACCTACAACGACAACTTCATCAAGCGCCGAAGTATTTCTTTCTAGCGTAACATTAATGACCGAACGTCCTTTAGGATTGATTTCTTGATCCTGATATCCTATGTATGAGATCAAGATTGTACCATTTTCTGAAACAGAGAGGGTATACTGACCCACCTCATTTGTAGAAGTAGAAGCACTTCCACCCTTTTCTCGAATCGTTACACCAGATAAAGGTGCTCCTTGACTGTCTGTAATCCGCCCCGTAATTGAAATTTTCTGCTGTGCCATACTCGCACCCACAGTAAACATCATCATAGCAGACAGTCCAACTTTGTAAAACTTTGCCATACTTTAGGAAATTAGTTTTATAATAAAAATTGGTTGTTTAATAAGCCAAAGATGAGTCTATGAGCAAATTATGGGGGGTAAAAATCTTAAATATTTGGGGGTAAAATCTTAAATTTGACACAAAGACCCCATAACCATGAGCATACTACCTATCTTGTGCCGACAATTTCTGCTGTTGATATCCATCATTTCCTTTTGTTATGCCCAAGATCTTAAATTTGAGACACTAAGCCAGGATAATGTATTGGATAAACAAGCGATATTGACAATTGCTCAAGATAGACAGGGTAAACTTTGGTTTGGCGGCGGAGCCAACCTTTTTGTATACGACTCCCAGAATATCACTAATATTTTAGTGCAGGATACTGCTTTTAAAAAAGTAGATTATATTAATAAGATTGGTATCAATGCAAAGAATCACCTGTTTATCGCTACGGCAACTCAATTATTTATTTTTGACATCGACAAACGCAAAGCTGTATTGAAACAGGGAAAACCTTTTCAGGAAAAAATCGTCGTCACCGACATCCAATTTTTATCAGACCAAATATTTCTATGCACGGACAAGGGACTCTTTCTGGCAATACCGACCGCCGGGACCTACAATCTCCAAAAAATTCTGGACCGTCCCTATGTACAATCCATTATTCAAACCAGCCCCACTACTTATATAATAGCAAGTTACAAAGGCATTGAGTCTTTTTCTCTGCAAAATGATCAGATCTCCCATATCCGGAATCTAATGCTGCCCCCGCTCCCCTTAAGAGAACGTATTTTCAGTACCCTATATCTTCATCAAAATGTGCTTTGGCTTGGGACAAAATTGCATGGAATATTCCAATTTAACTTCACGGATAACACCTGGAATAATTTGAATGAAACCAATAGTAATCTATTGAGCAATAACGTCCGGAAAATTGTGCCGACAAAAAATGGTGAACTACTGATTGGTACCTTAAAAGGACTCTCAATCTTTAACGGATCGGCACAGTTCGTAAACTATAAACATAATACTTCCGTCAAAAACTCATTGAGCCAAAATTCGATCTACGATATTTTTATCGATCGGCAACAAATCACTTGGATAGGAACCTATTTTGGTGGAATAAATGCTATTTACCCCAATCTTATCCCCATACAGCATTATTCAACCCGTTCGCTTTTTGGTCTTCGACTCAATAGCGATATTGCCAGTAGTTTCGCAGAATCAGAAAACGCCTATTGGATCGGAACGGAGGAAGAAGGAATCAATAAAATTGACAAGCGAACAGAAGCCACCTCTCCATTATCACAATTGACCCAGTCGAATCTGATTAAGGACTTATACACAAAAGATAACAAAATCTACGCCGCACAATATGGTGGCGGTTATTCCATTATCGATGCCCAATCTGGAAATGCGCAACACTTTTATCTGGAAAAAGATCGCCTAAATCTCAAAAATAACATCTACAGTATTTACGTCGATCCTGCGCATCGTATTTACCTCGGAACCAATAAAGGACTCTACACCGTGGACCCAGGGAAACAGCCGCAATATAATCCCGTTTTAAAGACAGCTACAATCGATGATATACAAGCTGATGCTAAACAGTACATTTACTTTCTGAGCGGGGGTTCGCTTTTTCGAAGAAAACCTAATGACTCAAACATAAAAGCGATACAACAATTGGATACATTGACGGTAGGAGGATTTTATGTTCATCCGAATGGGGATATCTGGTTAACATCCAACCAATATTTATATCATTTTGATCAGCATAGTCACTTAACCAAGGTATCTTACTTTCCAAGCAACGCACTAGGTTGGCCCATCTATGTGAACAATAAGGTATGGCTTACCAGTAAAGATGGTCTCATTTGCTTTGATCCCGAGACAAAACATAGCTATCTGCTCAATCAATATGATGGTTTACCGGTTAAAAATCTTCTTGGAGCTAAGGTCTTCGCCAGCAAAACAGGAACATTATTTGTCACCACACTCAACGGTGTAATTTCCCTAGATACTCGAAAAATAACCTTCAATCAAAACATCCCCAATGTCCTCCTCCGAAATATCTTCCTCGAAGAGACTCCACTAAACTACGGAAGGATTCAGAAAATGGAAGATGCAAACAGCTATCAGCTCAGCCTCCGACACGATGAAAACTTTCTTACGATTAATTTCTCAGGTTCTAATTTCATCAAACCGCAAAAGAATAGGTATCGATACAAACTCGACGGTTTTGACAAGGATTGGATCGAAACAAGTAATCCTTCAATACGATATACGAATGTTCCAGTAGGTACACATAGACTGACCATATTCGCGAGTAACAATGATGGCATTTGGAGCAGTACACCGCTACGGATTAATATCGACATTCAACCTCCATTTTGGAGAACGTGGTGGGCCTATCTAATATATGCAGGATTATTTTCTCTGGGCGTACATCTGGTTATTAAGTTTGTTGTCGAAAGGAAGATGTTAATCAATTCGGAACGGGAGCAGGAAAAGAAAATAAAATTCTTCACGCAGATATCTCACGAAATTCGTACTCCGTTGACTTTGATTACTGCTCCGTTAGATGAAATTATATCAGAAACAGCTCATCTTACCGCTACCCAAAATAAAGTAAAACGAATAAAAAAGAATGCCAACAAACTCCTAGGAGTCATCAACGAATTACTCGACTTTAAAAAGTTCGACGACAAGCACTTTGTCCTGAAAAAAACGGACATCTCTTTTAGGGAATACATAGAAGACACCTTCTACCTATTAAATGATCTTGCCAAAGCAAAGCATCTCAACTATTACATCAGGCAGTTGGATTCCGTAGGCTTACAATCCATAGATACAATACAATTTGATAAAGTCATGTTCAACCTGCTGTCAAATGCGATCAAGTACACACCTGAACAAGGCACTGTTTATCTGGATTTGGTCGATAACAACCATACAATAACTATTAACATCGTCGATAATGGAATTGGGATCGCAAGCGATAACCAATTCAAAATATTTGAAGAGTACTATCGCGAAGAACAAGCTCAAGATGCAATAGGCACTGGAATCGGACTTGCGTTAACCAAACATATTGTACAACAGCACAAGGGGGATATCTGTTGCCTTACACAGGACGATGAAAAAGGAAAATGGACTGTGTTTACCATAAATCTACCGAAAGATCTTGGACACAAAACAGATAATCAGCCAGATACTCAGCTCATAGAGACTCCTGCAAAGGAAATAGAAGACGTTAGAGTACCAGCCCCAAGCATCCTTGATACCTCCGTTCAAAAAACTATTTTAATTGTTGAAGACAATAAAGAATTAATAGCAACAGTGGTGGGTCTGTTTCAAGATGCCTACACGATCATTACAGCTCACAATGGTGAAGAGGCTCTTTCGAGGGCATTGGAATATGTCCCCGATCTAATTATTTCGGATCTGATGATGCCTTATATGGATGGTGCTCAACTGTGCGAAGCCATTAAAAAAAATATAATCACTAGCCATATCCCATTCATCTTGCTGACCGCAGTTACTGATAGCAACACGCAGACTTTAGCGTTGGAAAACGGCGCAAATATCTATTTGACAAAGCCTTTTGATAATAAACAACTCTTTCTTTCTGCGCAAAATCTCCTCGCTATCAGTCAGGCGAAAAGTAAGGCGTTTCAGGTCAAGACCACTACTTTCGACAATGAACTTGATGCACAATTCATTTCCTCCTTAAATCAATTGATCGAAAAAAATCTTCAATCGGACGGTTTTGATGTCAATTTTATTTCTCGAACAATGGGGATGAGTGCGCCAATCCTCTATCGTAAGTTGAAAGCGATATCCAATTTATCGCTCAATAACTATGTGAAAATGTATAGGCTAAACAAAGCGAAAGAATTACTGAATTCGGCCATGAACATCAGTGAGGTTGCCTACGCTGTAGGATTTTCGGATAGAAAATACTTCAGTAAGGAATTTAAAAAACAGTTTGGACATAATCCATCAGAACAAACAGCAAATTCGAGCCAGACGACTAAATCTTAGGTATATTTTCAATGAACTCGCCATCCTGTTCCACAAAAAAGAGATGCTCAGAGCATCTCTTTTTGATCTATTCCGGAGTCATTAAAACGAGTTCATCTCCCAAGAATTTGCCTTATTTTTTGATCGCTTTATTTAGCAATCGCTTTAATCATTGGTTCACCATCCAATAAACGTTGATACCGCACCAAAGCCTCCACATAATAATAATCTGCATAGGTCAATGGGACATCGATTTCCGAATTCAAAGGTAGTGCTCCAACACTATGTTGCAAGATGTAACCCCCGTTTTGACCATAAGGAGCGAGATAGGGTGCCTTCGAAAGGCTTCTAAGAATCGTTTCCGCCTTATTAAAATAATCCAACGCTTCAGTTCCCTTTGTATATTGTGAGAGCTCCAATAATGCTGAAGCATATAATGCTGCCGCAGATACATCCCTTAGATCTCTGTTCGGATACATTTTATCCGACTTCGCAATTTTATCTTTATCAAAATCCCAATATGGAACCAAATCAGCAGGCAGATTTGGGTTGCTTAGTATGTATTTTGCGATTTGCTGTGCCTGCTTCAAGAATTCTTTCTTTTTTGTTTCACGATACATCATGGTATAACCGTATAGTGCCCATCCCTGTCCTCTTGCCCAGGCCGACTCATCAAATGCTCCTTGATGTGTCTTTTTTCCGATGGCCTTACCGGTCTTCTTATCATAATCGATCACATGGTAGGAACTATAATCTTTTCTGAAGTGGTTTTTCAAGGTTGTTTCAGCATGAGATACCGCAATATCATAGCATTTTTTATCTCCAGTCACCTTAGATACCTGTGTCAAAAACTCCAAATTCATCATATTATCAATGATTACCGGATATTGCCATGATCCATGATCCCAGGAACGGATCGCTTTGGTAATAGGACTATAGCGAGATGCCAAAGAATTCGCACCAGTGCTCAATATGGGTATATACTTTAGCGTATCACCGGTAAGACGAAGCGCATTACCAAAACTACAGAAAAGCATAAAACCCAAATCATGTGTGCCTTTGTTGTTCTTTTCTTTCTCCAGATACGTCAATTTTTCTGTTGCTTTCTCCAATAATGCTTTTTCTTTGGTGCCTTCATATAGATACAATAACGTCCCTGGATAGAAACCCGAGCACCACCAGCTCGAAGAAGAAAATACGTGTTCACCCTGCTCAAAGGTTTTCGGAAATTTTTCTGCAGGAGTTTCTGCCGCAAGAACCTTTATCTGATTCGCAGCAGCGTCCAGCTGTTCCTGAATAAAGGCTTTGGACAAATTCGGTTTTACTGTTTGCGCCTGAACAATCGGGCATATGCCCAACGCGGCTAATACTAACACAAAAGATTGATTTAGTTTCATTATCTATTAGATTTTTAGTCAGTCGATGCCCGCGAATCAATTCGATCGGACATAATTCCCTTTCTCCCTAACACAAATTGAATTGATTAACAAATCATGGAAGTGCAGTTTCTAGCTACATCCATATGATTTTACAACCTATTCTACAATCCAAAAAATTGGTGTTCTTGAATTCATTTTTTAGGATTTGCTATCAGAGTGACAATAAAGATGCTGCAATATTTTACCGGAATCAAGCCCCTTTTACGAAAACGATTAAGTATAATTGAAACTTACTGGACTAGCACATTGTCGCGGCGGCTTGCCACTGTACTGAAATGTAACAATTCTCAGACAAAAATGACATCATAGGTAAAAAATCGCCTACTATATTGGAAAGAAATGGATTTACAGCTACTCTTTTGCCATTTTTTAATAAAACCTAAATAAACAATACGTAAAATTTTAGTTATCAGTTTACATTCACCAGTTTTTTATCTATTTTTAAGACTAAATATCCAATGCCGTTAATTTTAACAGCCTAATAAAGGATCAATTATAAAACAACTAATCCAACCAAAATGAAAGAACAGAATTCATCAAGGCGTGATTTCATAAAAAAATCCGTGGTCGGTGCTGCGGCATTTTCTATCGTACCACGCTTTGTACTCGGAGGACAGGGCTATCTTGCTCCGAGCGACCATCTAACCAAAGGTGTCATTGGTGTCGGCAATATGGGCCGTGGACACTTTGGCTACGCCGGAACTAAAACAGTAGCCATTTGTGATGTGGACAAAACTCATCTGGCGGCAGCACAAGCAGACTTAGGCGGTGGCGTGAAGGAATACCATGACTTTAGGGAGTTGATTAAATCTCCGGAAGTAGATATTGTGCATATCGCTACTCCCCCACATTGGCACGGATTGATGTCTATTGAAGCAGCAAAAGCAGGAAAGGATATCTGGTGTGAAAAACCCATGACGCGAACTATTGGTGAGGGTAAAAAAGTGAAAGAAGCCATCGCTCAGCACGGCAATATCTTTCGTCTAAATACCTGGTTTCGTTTCAAGGACGACTTTTATGGCATGAATGTTCCCGTAAGCAAAATCAAAAAATTAGTTGATACAGGCATGTTGGGCTGGCCATTGAAAGTTACGATAAGCAAACATACAGGCTTTGACTGGAAATTCTATTGGGTAGGAAAGGAAAATTTACCTGAGGAGAATGTACCGGCGGAACTTGACTACGATTTTTGGTTAGGTCCAGCGCCATACAAACCGTACAACAAGCACCGTGTACACACCACTTTTAGAGGCTATTGGGATTATGATGGCGGTGGCCTTGGAGATATGGGACAACATTATATGGATCCTGTTCAATACTTTTTAGGTAAAGACAATGAAAGTCCCATTACTGTCGATGTTGATGCTCCGCAACAACATCCGGATGCTGTGGGTACATGGCGACGCATTACATTTACTTATGCAGATGGTTGCCAGATTATTCTAGACGGCGATGCAAAGGATGAAAAGGCAGCCTATATCGAAGGACCAAAAGGTAAATTATATAAAGGATTTCAATCTGATATACCCGATTTGGAAAGAAAGCTTGCACAATACCCTGAACCTGCACCACAGATTGTCGACTTCCTGGAATCTGTACGCACAAGAGAAAAGTTTGCACTGAATGAAATCAATGGACATCGTTCTTGTACTTTGGTCAACATGGGATTAGCAGCATTGCGACTAAACCGATCACTAAAATACGACTCCCAAAATGAGCTATTTATTAACGACGATGCCGCAAATAGATTAATTCACCAACCAATGAGAGGCCCTTGGTCTATTTAAAAAGATATCCTAATGAAAAGAATATTCAATTCGCTGACTGTATTGCTTCTTATATCTGGTGCAACCTACGCTCAGCAACCACAAAATAGAACGACTGCAACCAAAATAGCAGACGTATTGGCACAGCAGCCTGCCGAAGAAAAAGAAAAGTTTTTGCTTGCAATGCATGAGCTAGAAGGCTTCTCTGCTGACGATGTTGTCACTTTCCTTAAGAGACTTAAAGCACCAGGTAGCAATAATGCTCCGATAGAATTTGCGGCAAACAGCTATTCGTTCTATGTAAATCAGCCCGGCAAAGAACAACAAAAAAGAGTTTTTGTTGAAGGATTGGCGAAGGCCATATCACAATTGGACGAACCGACAAATCAAGTTTTTGCGTTACGCCTGTTGCGTCAATGTGCCGATAATGCAGCTATACCTGCTGTCGCAAAGTGTTTAACAAATGATTATCTGGCCGACGCGGCAGCAAGAACGCTGGTATCTATCCGTACCCCTGAGTCGACAGCAGCATTAGAAAAGGCTTTGACTTCGTCAACGACAGAGAAAACTGCCACCGCCATTGTTACAGCTCTCGGCGATCTAAAGGATAAAAATGCCGAAAATGCCATTTTAGGACTAATACAAAAATATCCATCGGAGGGTTTCCAACGGACTACATTAATTGCATTAAGCAAAATCGGTGGCACAGCTTCTCAATCGCTATTCGACGAAAAATTGAATGCAGCGGGATACAGCTATGATAAATTGGATGCGGTTGGACTTGGCATTGACTATGCCCAAGCACTGATCGATAACAAGCACGACCAAGATGCGATCAAGTTTCTGAACAAATTTTTCCAGGAATCCCAAAAAGCAAAATCGATCAACGGTCAGATTGCATCGCTCAAATTATTGACAACAATTGACCCCGCGAAACAGCGAAAGAACTTATTGGCTGCAGTAAAGAGCGATAATGGTGCCTACCGGAATATCGCATTGCAATTACTCGGAAAATATGGCAAAGGCAGTGACGCAAAAAGCTTGCTTGCTTTAGCGAGCAAAAGTACACCGGAAGTTCAAGAAAGTGTATTGAACTATTTAGCGCACAATGGTTCTGCAAGCAGCTTAAAGCTAATCCATGGGTTAGTCAATAAGACTGAGTCTCCGGCAACTAAATTGGCTGGATTGAGTGCATTAAATACGCTTTCACAGGGAAAAGAAACCAATACTTTAATCCAAGCTCTTAATACCGACCAACAATTCAACAATTCGGTAAAGGCATTGATCCTCTCATCTAAAGATGCAAATGTCGTTACCGATGTCAACAATGCCCTTGCAAATGTAGACGACGACAAGAAGATTCAATTGCTGGACATTTTGAGTAAACGTTCCAATAATGCGTCATCCAAAGCTGTATTGGCAATAAAAAGTGTAAATCCTGCTGTAGAAGAAGGGATCAATAAAGCTCTCCCCAATGTAGCGCAGGAAGCAGATTTAGAAGAACTCTTCAATAGATTAAACAATACGACAGACAGTAAATCTGCTGCGCTATTGCAACGTGCCCTAGTTAACGTGATTCGGTCGAGCGCAGATTCAAAAGGATTAACTGAAAAAATCGCCGCTCGCCTATCGAACTCAGCAGCGACAAATACCGCCAAATATTTCCCTATTTTTGCTGGACTGGGCGACGCACAGTCATTGAAAGCTGTAACTGCATATCTTAACAACTCTAACACAACTCTACGATCAGCAGCAATCGAGTCGTTGGCGACCTGGTCTTCCGCAAACGCTTTACCAGAATTAATAACACTATCCAGAACAGAAAAAGACGATAATCTTTTCAATACAGTATACAGAGGATTGATCAAATCAATCTCTTCTTCTTCAAATACACCTGAGCAGAAAACTTTATTGTTGCGAGATGCATTCAGTGTCGCCAAAACAACAGAACAGAAAAGAGCTGCGCTATCGGCATTGCAACCAACAGGAACATATCAGTCTTTCGTTTTCGCAGCTGACTTGATGAACGATGCTCAACTTGCCGGAACAGCAACTAATGTAGCGATGAACATTGCAATGGACAATAAATTCTACGGTAAGAAGGTCAGAGAAGTTTTGGAACAGGTAATCGGTAAATTGTCCGGTAGCGAAAGTGGATATCTCAAAGAAGCTGTTGTTCGTTATCTTGCTGAAATGCCCATCAAAGAAGGCTATGTCGCACTTTTCAACGGAAAGGATCTCACTGGCTGGAAAGGATTGGTCGCCGACCCGATCAAACGCAGTAAGATGAACGAAAAAACTTTAGCGACAGCGCAAGCTAAAGCGGACGATATCATGCGCAAAGGCTGGACAGTAGCCAATGGTCAAATTGTATTCAGCGGAAAAGGTGACAATCTTGCAACCGTAAAACAATATGGTGACTTCGAAATGCTGGTAGACTGGAAATTGGAAAACTATGGTGGAATAGAGGGTGATGCTGGCATTTACCTGAGAGGCACGCCACAAGTACAAATTTGGGATATCGCCAATACAAGAGTAGGCGCCCAAGTGGGATCTGGCGGATTATATAACAACCAGAAAAATGAAAGCAAACCCCTGAAAGTTGCCGATAATGCTACTGGCGAATGGAATACATTTAAAATCAAGATGGTGGACGATAAAGTCACAGTTTGGTTAAACGGGCAGTTGGTAACCGATAATGTCCCTCTCGAAAACTACTGGGATAGAAACCAATCAATCTTCCCCACTGAACAAATTGAATTACAAGCGCATGGTTCGGTAGTCTATTACAGAGATCTCTTTATCAAGGAATTCCCAAGAAAACAAATCTTTAAGTTGAACGATCAAGAGAAAAAAGAAGGTTTTGAAGTACTTTTTGATGGAACAAATCTCGACAAGTGGACAGAAAACCAAGCTTATGTGATCAATGACGAAGGTTATATCTGGGTATACCCAAATGCAAAATTTGGTGGCAATCTTTATACAAAAGAAGAATACGCTGACTTCATTTTCCGCTTCGACTTCAAATTGACTCCCGGAGCCAACAATGGCGTAGGAATACGAGCACCTTTGGAAGGAGACGCCGCCTATGAATCCATGGAGATCCAGGTGCTGGATGATGATGCAGATGTCTATAAAGACTTGAAACAGTATCAATATCACGGTTCAATTTATGGCGTTGTTCCTGCTAAAAAAGGCTACTTAAAACCAGTTGGTGAGTGGAACGCTGAAGAAATAATCGTGAAAGGGAATCGCATCAAAGTTACCCTGAATGGTACTGTCATTGTGGATGCAGATATCGCAGAGGCAAGTAAAAACGGTACCCTGGACGGAAAACAACATCCTGGACTTAAACGTACGTCTGGTCATATCGGATTCTTGGGGCACGGTACTGAAGTATTCTTCAAAGACATTCGGGTAAAAAAACTCAAATAGTATAGATGTATAAGCAGCGGGGGGATAAGGTATCTTATCCCCTTTTTGCTAAATAGCCAACTTACTTACCGATTAAGAAAATAACCAAATGATTCCAAAACTTTTGCTAAATTAAAGCCCTGAGGATTCTATTTCAAAAATATGATGTTTTATGACTAAAGCCGTAAATTTACTGATTAACAAAAAATTGGAGAGTAAACCTGAAAAGAAAAATCTATTCAATAAACTCTCCATTATAAAATTAATAGCCGAATTAGGATCTGTATCGGTAAATGACATTGTTAAAAACCTATATTTAAGCCTGCCTACAGTGAATAGCTTGATCGCAGAATTACTGGAAGATGATTTTATACGTCAATTTGACAAAGGAGAATCTATTGGTGGGCGCAAACCTAATTTATACAAATTACGGGATGGATTGTTTCAGGTTTTATCAATTGAGCTTCAACGCTTTTCGATTACTATGAGCATCATGGATAATAATCAACATGTAATTGCAGAAACGATCGAGCTTGAAAATGAATTGTCCCGCAATGCAGAAAATCTAGTAACCATTACACAAATTATTGATCAATACCTGATCGACAAATCTGTTGATATCGAAAACTTGACAGGATTGATTATTGGCATGCCTGGATTGATCAATGCAGAAGAAGGTACCAATGAGACATTTTTACACGATGAAAATCAATCTATTTCGGACTATTTCGAGCTTAAATATAAAAAGCCAGTCTTCATTCTGAATGATGTTAAAGGTGCAGCGTACGCTGAATTGAAATTTGGTTTGGCAAAAAACACCAAAAACAGCCTGATTATTTTAATGGATTGGGGAATAGGTTTAGGAATTGTATCAAATGGTGAAGTCTATCTTGGCCGGGATGGCTACTCTGGTGAAGTGGGTCACATGCCTTTTATCGACAACGGTGAACTTTGTTACTGTGGCAAAAGAGGCTGCCTAGAGACTGTTGCTTCGGGCATCGCGTTGGTTAACAATGCCAAGCAGGAAATCCAAAAAGGAGAACTGACTAAATTAAATGAATTACTAGCAGAAGATTTACAACATTTAACACCAACTCATATTATTGAAGCTGCAAATAAAGGGGATCAATTTGCAATCAATCAGATTTCCAAACTGGGCACAAATCTTGGAAAAGCATTCGCATCACTGATACAATTGCTCAATCCGGAATTAATCGTGTTAGGTGGAAAAATTGCAAAAGCAAATGAATTGATCACTATTCCGATACAACAGGCTA
Organism: Sphingobacterium sp. UBA5996; assembly: GCF_002429765.1. NCBI lineage: Bacteria > Pseudomonadati > Bacteroidota > Sphingobacteriia > Sphingobacteriales > Sphingobacteriaceae > Sphingobacterium > Sphingobacterium sp. UBA5996. Next base: position 195,506 of record NZ_DJAS01000014.1, on the reverse strand, counting down.
TTAATTCGTATACTATGGCAATATTGAAAGAACACTGTGAAATAAAAGTTTCCAGCTTGAATCTGGACAGTAATACTGTGGGTCTTACAAACTATTTTATCACAAAGTACTTATCGGTTGAACTACTTCGGAAATCCAAAGTCTAAAATTGTCCTGTACTCAATAAAACCAGGGTACAGGCTCTTTCAGTTTTAATACCGTGCTCCATTGCGAGCTGCTCTAATTCAGGATTCTCTGCGCCTGGATTGAATATAATCCGTCTCGGTTTCGTTGCCAAAATATAGTCATAATATTCTTTCTGATTATGTTCACCGACGTACATCGTCACAGTATCAATATCGGGGTAGACCTCGCCTTTCTTTTCAATAGAAACTCCAGCTGCTTCACCACCACTCAGACCAATATTAACAATATCATGTCCATACCTATGCAGCATATTTGCGGCTTTATTCGAATAACGAGAAGGGTTGCTACTAGCACCCAAAATCAATGTCTTTTTCATTTTTATATTCGTTTATATCACCTATTGATCGCCCCGGGAAACTTACTCATCAATGATAAAATCACCGTGACTACTATAGGCATTTTTACGCAATATGGGCATTCCCAATATTTTATATAGCTCGTCCAATTTAACCAAACTTCCATTAGTCATATTAGAAAGCAGAACAATAACAATATTTCTTTTTAAATCTCTTACGTAAATATGTCTAAAACCGTGCCACCAACCTGTATGGTAGACAATATGTTCATTGCCATGCTCAAACGTACGCCAGCCATAACCATAGCTAAAAATCCCTTTTTTCGCATCGGGATATCCTCTGTATGCCGAATCTAATGTGGACTGTTTTAACAACCTTCCATCCCTCAAAGCGAGGTCAAAGCGATAAAGATCACGAACGGTACTATAGATCCCCTTGTCACCGAGTGGTCCATCCTGAAAATTTTGTACAACGGATCTCCTCCATATCTTATCGTGTCCAATAACGTTGGTAGGAATCTTATCATATACAGCCTTTGAAAGTGCAGCCGTATTTGTCATCCCTGCAACATTGAACACACTATCTTTCATATAAGTAGCGTAGTCTTGCTTTGACACCTTCTCTATAATAGCTCCTAAGACCATAAAGTTCGAGTTATTATAAAAAAAACGTCCCCCTGGTGCCCCATAGCGATTAGGCTTAAACTCGGTCAGCATTTTCATTACATCCTGATTAGTCATCCCCTTCTTACGATCAGGCCAGTGTTTTTCTGAAAAGTAGACATAATTAGGTAATCCCGAACGATGAGTCAATAACATTTTTATGGTAATGCCTGGATATGGAAAATCAGGATAAAAGTCATTGATCGTTTGATCGAGGCGCAACTTTCCAGCCTCCACCAACTTTAAAGTCCCCACGGCTGTAAGCGGTTTAGAAACGGAAGCCAACTCAAATTTGTCGTCAATTTTTAGGCTATCCCGTTTTAGGTAATTAGCCCAGCCAAATGTATTTTGATATAAAATTTTTCCATCTTTGGCAATAAGAACATTTCCGTTGAATGCAGCTTTTGAATGAAGATTCTTCATAAAAGCATCGATTTTCAGATCTGCATTATTGGGATTATAAACCAGTCTTGTACTATCTACTTTTGCCTGCGCTATTGCTGCTTCCTTCTGCTTTTTCTCTTTTGAGCTACAGGCAACTGTAGATGCCAACAAAAGAGCGACCATTCCCTTTAAAAAAAATAATTTCACTATATGATGTCTCCCGGATTTTTGTATTATCTGTATTGTATATCAATAAATATCACCTATTTCTCTTCTATTAAATGATATAAAATTATCGAAGTTAGTAATCGAAGATCAAGCGTATTGATAATAATGCTAAAATGAAGATTTTAGTATAAAAAAACGAATTTTTTCCTCACTATATTGTTATTCATCGTTTATGTTACCTAGTCTACTTGCTACGGTCTTCCTTTTAAAAACATTCAAGCCTTTTTAGGTGCAACATCTCGATGGCATTCCCAAGATTAAATGGCCAGCCTTTCGCTTCAACGAGCTTAAACTAATTAAAAAAACAAAAAAAGCCACTTTATTGCTAAAGTGGCTTTCATTCCTTTGTTAAAGGACTATGCTAACAATCTTACTGGATTTTCAACCAAAGATTTTAATGTCTGTAAAAATGCAGCTCCAGTTGCGCCATCTACCACACGGTGATCACAGCCCAATGTTACTTTCATTACATTACCCGGAACTACTGCGCCATTTTTAACAACAGGAACAGCCTGAATTGCTCCAACAGAAAGGATTGCCCCATCTGGAGAGTTTATGATGGATGTAAATTCGTCAATTCCGAACATCCCTAGGTTGGAAACAGTAAATGTAGATCCTTCCCAATCGGCAGGTTGTAATTTTTTAGCTTTCGCTTTTTGAGCGAAGTCTTTTACTTCTGCAGAGATATGAGACAATGATTTGCCATCTGCGAACCGTACAACAGGAACTAATAAACCATCCTCAACAGCCATGGCTACGCCAATGTTGGTATGCTCATTGAAACGTATTTTATCGCCTTGCCATGAAGAGTTTACAGCAGGATGTTTTTTCAATGCAACAGCGACAGCTTTTACAACGATGTCATTGAAAGAAACTTTTACTGGAGCAACTTCATTGATTTGAGCTCGAGCAGCCATAGCATTATCCATGTCTATAGATACTGTCAAATAGAAGTGCGGTGCGGTAAACAATGACTCAGCCAAACGACGCGCAATAGTTTTACGCATTTGGTTAACTGGTTTTTCCGTGTAACGTTCTTCCCCAACATACGTAGGTAAAGTAATCGCTTTTGCTTCTGCAGGGGCAGCTGCGGATTTAGTCTCTACAGGTTGTGCAGCAGCAGGAACGAATGACTCAACGTCTTTCTTCACAATACGGCCACCATCTGCAGACCCCTTAATATCACTTAAGTTGATCCCTTTTTCTTGCGCAATTTTACGTGCTAAAGGTGAAGCTTTCACCCGAGAATCGTCGTTGCTAACAGCCGGTGCCGCAGGAGATGATGCAGTTGAAGTAGCATCAGCTTTAGGAGCTTCAGTCGACTCGGCCTTTGGCGCATCAGATTTTTGATTCAACAAAGGAGTAATGTCAGTTCCAGCAGGACCAACGATTGCTATAATGTCATTAACCTTTGCAGCTTCTCCAGCTTCAAGACCTACATATAACAAGGTACCGTCAGCATAGGCAGTAACTTCCATCGTAGCTTTATCCGTTTCTACATCTGCAATGGCATCGTCAGATTTGATCGTATCACCAACTTTGAAGTTCCATTGCGCAATAACACCTTCTTTCATGGTATCACTCAACAACGGCATTGTGATTACGGTACATCCTAATTCCTCAGGAGTTACTGTGCTTGCCGAAGATTCTGGAGCAGAAACTTCTTCTTCTTTTTTGTCTTCAGTTTTTTCTGGTGCTTTCTCAGCTTCAGGAGCATCTCCGCTCAACAGCGCTTGAAAATCCTCTCCTGGTTCTCCCAAAACTGCAATAACAGCGTCAATAGCTACTGCTTCGCCTTCTTTAGGACCAATATATAAAAGAGTTCCTTCTTGGTAAGACTCAAAGTCCATAGTAGCTTTGTCCGTTTCGATCTCTGCTACTAAATCGCCAGAATTCACTTTATCACCAACTTTTTTGTGCCATTTCGCGATAACCCCTTCGGTCATTGTATCGCTCATTTTCGGCATTCTTACTACTTCAGCCATTCTTTGTTATATTATCAAGTTAAAGAGTATTAATCTAAAATAAATGGATAGTCTTGTTGTACATAGACATCTTTGTACAACTCATCTACAGTTGGATAAGGAGATTCCTCTGCAAATTTAACCGATTCCTCAACTACTTTTTTCACATCAGCTTCTACTTCAGCAAACCAAGCGTCATCAGCATAGTTGTTTTCTAAGATAGCATGTTTAGTCGACAACAATGGATCACGGTCTTTATAAGCTTCCAGTTCTTCTTTAGTACGATACTTCGCTGGATCAGACATCGAGTGTCCTTTGTAGCGATAAGTACGAATTTCCAAGAATGTAGGTCCTTCGCCCGCACGAGCACGTTGAACAGCCTCATCCATCGCGTTATGTACAGCAACAACATCCATTCCATCTACTGGAGCTGAAGGCATATCAAAGCCCAAGCCCATCTTGTAAATATCCTGCATATTAGTTGTACGTTGTACAGACGTACCCATAGCATAACCATTGTTTTCACAAACAAAAATAACAGGCAATTTCCACAACATCGCCATGTTAAGTGTTTCGTTGAATGCACCTTGACGTACAGCTCCGTCGCCCATATAACAGATGTTCACATTATCTGTACCAAGATATTTCTCAGCAAATGCAATACCAGCACCTAAAGGAATCTGACCACCAACAATACCATGGCCACCCATGAATTTATGCTCTTTGGAGAAGAAGTGCATAGAGCCTCCTTTACCTTTGGAACAACCTGTGATCTTTCCATATAATTCAGCCATACAAGCATTGGCAGAAACGCCTTTAGCCAAAGCGTGGGCGTGATCACGATAAGCAGTGATTAAAGAATCTTCAGGTTTAATAACCGACATCGTTCCAGCGACAACTGCTTCTTGTCCTATGTACAAGTGACAGAAACCACGAATCTTTTGCTGTCCGTAAAGTTGACCTGCTTTTTCTTCAAACTTACGCATAAGTAACATCGACTTATACCACTCCAAATATGTCTCTTTTGTTATAGGTGTTGAACTCATTTCAAAGTTTTGATTTTCTTACTATTCTAGACTACAAATCTAATAATTTTGGACGAATTTCCTTGTCCAAAAATCAATTTTATTTCTACTTTAAGACACTTCTAAGACATTTGATTTAAAGTATAAAGCATTTGATTACAAATAAATGAACGGCACAACCAAATAAATCAAAAACTTATGAAAATAAAAAAGCCAAACGACTTAATAATCATTTGGCTTAATCTATTTTACACAAACTGCTCGTTATCGAAGTTTTTGGATCAGCTCACTTTCAGTAAGCTTTATTTGCTCACCACTTTCCATGTCTTTTAAAGACAATTGCCCCGAAGCAGCCTCTTCTTCCCCTACCAATAACACATAGGGAATTCCTTTACCATCCGCATACCCCATTTGCTTTTTCAATTTTACAGGAGTAGCATAAAGTTCCGAAGCAATATTTTCTTGACGAAGTTTGTTCAGTAAGCGAAGTGTATACACTTCGAGTTGCTTATCAAAATTAATAATAAGAAGTTTTGTGGTTTCTGCTTTACCGGTTGGAAAAAGATTCAATTCTTCGAGTACATCATAAATTCGGTCAGCACCAAAAGAAACCCCGACTCCGGTCAACCCCTTCAGTCCAAACATCCCTGTGAGATCATCATAACGACCGCCGCCACCGATGCTTCCCATAGCAACCTCATTGGTCTTGACCTCAAAAATACAACCCGTGTAATAATTTAGACCACGAGCCAATGTAATGTCCAGATCTATGATTTGATTAAGCAACTTTTCTTCAGCACCTAATTTGCCGACATAATCAAATACTTCTTCAATTTCCGCAATACCGATTAAACCGACAGCAGAAGTTGCTAAAATAGCTTTTAAGGAAGACAGTTTCTCTTCATTCGAGCCTTCCAATAAAATGATAGGTTTTAAAATAGCAAGATCCGCCTCTGTAAAGCCTCTCTCAAGCAATTCTTTGTTGACTCCATCCAAGCCGATTTTATCCAATTTGTCGATCGCTACAGTCATATCGACAATCAACTCCGGCTTTCCGATAATTTCGGCAATACCTGATAGAATTTTCCGGTTGTTGATTTTAATAGTAAAGTCTTTCAGTCCAAAACGCTCGAAGGCCTCTTGATAAATCAGAATGAACTCTGCTTCATTCAGTAAACTTTCAGATCCAACCACATCCACATCACATTGATAAAACTCACGATATCTTCCGCGCTGTGGACGATCAGCACGCCATACGGGTTGTACTTGAAAACGCTTAAATGGTAAAGCAATATCATTCTGGTGCATTACGACGTAACGTGCAAAAGGCACAGTAAGGTCATATCTTAGCGCTTTCTCTGAAATATGTGGAATGAGTTTATTGGAATTTTTATCTTGAAGCAGGCTGTCTGGCGCTTTTGCCATGTAATCACCCGAATTAAGAATCTTAAAGATCAGCTTATCACCCTCATCGCCATATTTACCGGTAAGTGTTGTTAAATTTTCAAATGAAGGGGTCTGTATTTCACTATAGCCATATTTTCTGAATACCGTTTTCAGTGTATCGAAAATATAGTTGCGTTTGATCATTTCGGAAGGCGAAAAATCACGCGTTCCTTTTGCCAAAGAAGGTTTTACTACTGCCATATTTGGCAAAGTTAATAAAATCCTTTATTCTACTTCTAGAATTTTAAGGAATTCACAGGCTTTCTCCGCAGCTGATTTCTCTGCAGATTTTTTATTGAAATCGCGACCTAGTCCGCATACCACACCATCAACGACGGCTTCAATACTAAACATTTTAGAAGATTCACCCTGCGGATTGTCTGTTTGCTGAAATACGATCTCTTTGCCCGTATGCTGACACCATTCAATCAACCTACTTTTAAAGTTTGTTTCAGTCTGTTCCAATAGAAGAATATCAACATGCTGCTTAATGATTCTATTTAGCAGGAAGCTTTTTGTAAAAACATAGCCTTTATCGAGATATACGGCTCCTATTAATGCTTCGAAAGCATCGCCTAGTAACGACCCTTGTTTATTCGGAAAACTGATCATTCGTGCATCGAACTGAATCAGTTCATTAAATCCTAATTTTCGGGACAGCTGATTCAGATTTGCTCTACTGACAATCTTCGAGCGCATTTCGGTCAAGAAACCTTCATCTTTATAAGGATATTTCTTAAATAACAATTCGGCGACAACCGAACCCAAAACAGCATCACCTAAGAATTCCAAACGTTCGTTGCTATTCTTTGCGCCCTCTTTAATTGTAATAGCCACAGACTTATGTCTGAAAGCCATTTTGTACAAGTGTACATTTCCGGGCACAAATCCAAGCAGGTTTTTTAGTTTTCTAACGTATTCCCGCTCCGGCGAAATATATAATTTATATATCCTAGCAAAAGGCATCTCTTCTAAAAATAAGGCGACAAGTCCTAATTAAAGAACCTGTCGCTAGCTCATATTATCAAACCATGTTTGAAGGATCAAACATTAAGCTTTATATTTTTTCACAATAACGGTAGCATTATGCCCTCCGAAACCAAATGTGTTACTCAATGCTGCGTTAACAGTTCGTTTTTGCGCTTTATTGAATGTAAAGTTCAATTTATTATCAATTTCTGGATCATCCGTAAAGTGATTGATTGTCGGTGGGACAATATCATTTTGGACAGCAAGAATAGAAGCAATAGTTTCTATCGCTCCTGCAGCTCCCAAAAGGTGCCCAGTCATTGATTTAGTTGAACTGATATTCAGTTTATATGCGTGTTCACCGAACAAATCGACAATAGCCTTAGTTTCACTAATATCACCAACAGGAGTAGATGTTCCGTGAACATTGATATAATCAATATCTGAAAAATCCATCTCTGCATCGTTGACTGCCATTGTCATGGCTAGTTTAGCACCCAAACCTTCAGGATGCGAGGCCGTGATATGATGTGCATCAGCACTCATTCCACCACCAGCAATCTCTGCATAGATTTTTGCTCCACGTGCCAAAGCGTGCTCTAAACTTTCTAAAATCAAAGCACCTGAACCTTCACCAGAAACAAAACCATCTCTATCCTTATCAAAAGGGCGTGAGGCTGTTTTTGGATCGTCATTCCGAGTTGACAAAGCGTGCATTGCATTAAATCCACCAATTCCAGCTTCATTAACTGTTGCCTCGGATCCACCCGTAACAATCACATCAGCTTTCCCCATACGAATATAGTTGAAAGCATCTATCATTGCATTGGTAGCTGACGCACAAGCCGACACTGCAGAAAAGTTAGGTCCACGAAGACCATGACGCATAGAAATATGTCCTGGAGCAATATCAACGAGCATCTTAGGAATGAAGAAAGGATTGAAACGCGGGGTTCCATCTCCTTTTGCAAAATTTGCAACTTCTTCAGTAAAGGTTGTTAAGCCCCCAATTCCTGAACCCCAAATTACTCCGATACGGTTTGTATCTAATTTTTCAAAATCTAAGCCAGCATCTTTAATTGCCTCATCCGTTGACGCAATTGCATACTGTACAAAAGGATCGACTTTACGAGCTTCCTTACGATCCATAAAATCATGTGGATCAAACCCCTTTACCTCACACGCAAACTGAGTTTTGAATTTTGACGCATCAAAATGCGTAATAGGAGCAGCCCCGCTTACACCATTTATTAAAGCCTCCCAGTAAGCTGAGACGGTATTACCAATTGGTGTAAGGGCGCCTAATCCTGTTACTACTACTCTTTTAAGCTCCATTTATTACGATTAGCCTAATTAAATTAGTTAGTTAACGTTTTTTTCTAAATAAGCGATTGCTTGACCAACAGTACCAATAGTCTCTGCTTGATCATCAGGAATAGCAACGTTGAATTCTTTTTCAAACTCCATGATCAACTCAACAGTGTCAAGTGAATCAGCACCTAAATCATTAGTGAATGAAGCTTCTGGTGTTACTTCGTTTTCGTCAACACCTAATTTTTCAACGATAATTGCTTTTACTCTTGAAGCGATATCTGACATGATTTTATAGTTTAATTGTTTAATAAATCTGTGCAAAGAAAAATAAATTTCATCAAAATTCAAACCTAAATTGATATTTAGATGAAAGTCACCATGTTAGGCGACCGAACTAATTCGCGTATTATACTAGCTAACCCACTCTATATTAACTTAGTTCAAGTATAACAAAAAATATTTTGTATTCCAAACACTCAGCTAATTAACTCAAATTTTACACAAAAAGTATATTCCAACCTTAAAATTATTAGTACCTTCGTTATAAAAGGGAGATAAATTTAAGCATTAAAGTGGTCAATAAGTTAGTAACAAGATTAGACATGGACATGGAAGAAGAGTTGGATTTCACCCTACTCGCCATCACCTGCCCGTTGAAAGATTACCGACTCTGTCACTTCATCAACAAGGAGACTAACCTGAATTTTTCCAGAGGCAAGGAGAGCAAATATGATCATGACGGACGACAAAAAAATAAATCCGAAGAGGAGCTAGAATATCATATTGTCTTTGACCCAAAGAAAAAAATCAACTACCACTTCACTGCTTTTCATTATCTTATACCCGACGCTGACACAGAATATTTCCTAATCAACAATAAGAGCATCGAAGGAACTTATTTAATTCCTGAAAACCCGCACTTTGATTTTTTTATCATTATCAAAAACTTCATCTGCGAAGAAGATGTAGCGCATATGATCAAAAGGATCAGCAAATTACCCGAAGTCGTCATCGCAAAAGAAATATCACCAAAAATATTGAAATCTAAAGAAAATCTCATATTTTAGCAAACTGTAGGTTAGTGTAGCAAATACACTTCCGTTTAGATCTAAATTAATTCGATTTAGTTTTGACAAAACACAACAACATAGCTCGCTATCTGTTGTGATTAATGAAGAACATTTAAAATACAAAATAACAGATGGAAAAAGTTCAAAAAAGGACTAAAATTGTCGCAACATTAGGCCCTGCCTCGGCAGACAAACAAGTTTTGACCAACATGATTGCTAAAGGGGTTGATGTGTGTCGGTTGAATTTCTCTCATGGCAGCCAGGCAGATCACCTTAAGGTAATCGAAACTATAAATGCAATAAATAATGAAACAGGATTCAATGTTGCCATCTTAGCCGATTTACAAGGTCCGAAAATTCGGATCGGAAAAATGAAAGAAGGTGGAGCTGTTCTGGTTAACGGTTCAAAAGTTGAAATCACCACACACGAACTTATCGGAGACGAAAACAGAATTTACATTACATACGAAAACTTTCCAAACGATGTTGAAGCCAACGAAATCATTTTACTTGACGACGGAAAACTTCAACTTCGTGTTTTAGAGACCAATCATAAAGATACAGTTACTTGTGAAGTCGTACACGGTGGTGTCCTTACTTCGCGTAAAGGTGTTAATTTACCAAATACCAAAGTATCTATTCCTTCATTGACAGAAGAAGATTTAGATAACCTGAACTTTGCTTTGGACCATGGTGCAGACTGGATAGCCATGTCATTTGTACGCTCAGCAGAAGATATTGCCCAATGTAAAAAAATCATCGCAGCAAAAGGAAGTCATGCGCGCATAATCGCAAAAATTGAAAAGCCTGAAGCGATCGAAAATATTGATGCAATTATCGAAGCAACAGATGCTGTTATGGTTGCTCGCGGAGATCTAGGTGTCGAACTTCCCATGGAAGAAGTACCAGGACTTCAAAAGATCATTGTACAAAAATGTAGAGATCTTTCTAAACCAGTGATCATTGCAACGCAAATGTTAGAAAGCATGATCACTACACCTCGTCCTACACGTGCAGAAGTAAATGACGTAGCCAACTCTGTATTAGATGGGGCTGACGCCGTTATGTTAAGTGGAGAAACTTCTGTAGGTGAATTCCCTGAAATTGTGATCGAAACAATGAGCAAAATCATTATTCACGTGGAACAAACTTCTTATCCTTATTATAATGAGAAAGTTAGTGAAATCCACGATGGTACACTTATTCCTGATGCTATCTGTGCTTCCTCAGTCTATCTTGCTCAAAAAACAAATGCTTCTGCAATTGCTGTATTGACATCTTCAGGAGCAACAGCATTTGAAATTACCAGTTATAGACCAAATGTTGATATTTTAGTTTTTACAGGAACACAAAAATTGCTAAAACAGCTCAGCTTACTTTGGGGCGTAAAAACTTTTATTTATGACAAGTTCGAAAGCACCGACGGATCTATCCATGATGTTAACAAATTTATTGTAAAAAACAACTACGTTCAGCCCGGAGCGATCATTATTAATACCGCTTCAACTCCGTTGATCGAAAAAGGTAAAACAAATACAATCCGTGTTTCCCAGTTGTAGAAGGTAAACATATGGACAAAAAAAATAGCGTTCTATTTGGAACGCTATTTTTTTTGTCTGTTTTTATATAAGGTATCTATCTTTAATTTAAAGCCCTCCATCTTCAGTGAATCGCTTATTCGTTTGAGCGGAAGATCAGCAGCTTGTCCATCTGCTTTAGGCATCTTTTCCGTCCCGGGCATCGGAGCTAGACTATCCATACGCCTTAACTTTTTAACGGGCATGTGATACTTCTCATCTGAGGAGTCTAATTTTAGAATAGGCATTTTCGATTTCTTTTCCTCCACTAGAGGAAGCTGCGGTTTCACCTTAGCTTCTTGCCCCAAAGCAACGGGACCGATAGAAGCCAATACCAATGATAATACGTAATTTTTCATCTCTATATCCTTTTTTTTAAGAGTCCCAAAGCTCATGTGGGATCAGCATATGCTTTATCCATGCTTATTGACTCTTGGTTATCTTAAATTGAAATGAAAATAGCTTACATTAGCTTAATTAGATTATATATCTATAATACGGTAAAATTCTTCATATAAGCTATTACCCACACTAATTTACAAACAACCACATCTATTTTTAAATAGATCGCTGTTAAACATTGTTAAAACGGCTTCAAAACACATTAGCATCTTTATATTTGTAACAATTTAGAAAATGAGCTGTCAATCATGGGGCTATCAGAAGTAGGCCTCAGGATAAATATGCAAATGGAAACAAACGATACGCTATAAACTTTGTGATACAGTAAAAATTATATTTATTTAACCCTCTATTCAAATGAAGAAAAATAGCATTGTATTAATCATTGGACTGATGTCATTGGCCCTTATCGGTGTTTTGGCTATGCAATTCTATTTTTTAAGAGATTCTTATCGTCAAAAATCCCAATTGTTTGATGAATCCGTGAATGCTGCGATAACAGCTGTTGCGGGAAAGTTGGAACGGCGGGAAGTTGTTGACTTTGCTAAAGTTCAACAGGAACGAAATCTTGAAAAATCCAAACAAGAGCAGGCAAAACAACGCCTTTTAGCCGAGCAACTCGAAATCCAATATAGAATTGAAGAGTTAAAAAACAAGCAGCATACTATTTTCTCCAACTTCAAAGAGCAAGAAGATCAATTACGTGCGTTATATCCGAATGTCATCGAAATTAAAAATTCATTTTATGAAACATACATCAAGAGACCGGAGTACCAAAAATACATCAAATTTTCTGTTTCAAATGAGCTTACCGATGACAATTTAGTACAAGCCTTCATCATGCTAAACGCATCGAAGGTAGATGATCAGGTGAGCGGAAAAGATGATAGTACGCGCTTTGTTATTCCTTTGCTCGATGGCCTGGTTGATCAGCAAACCAAATTCAGGGTAGCCACCTTACCTCCAAGAGAGAATGCAAAACTTACAAAAACGATCGCTGATTTAGAAAAAAGACTGGATGTGCTTAATAAAAAGAACTCTTGGTCGGGGTTTAACGTTTATGATTCTGTTGCCATGTTGGGGGGTAAAAAGGCTGACTATATTGAAGATGTCGCTATTGGAATGGAATTAGCTAAACGCCCATTGAAAGATCGACTGAATATTATCATCGTTCAAGAGCTTATCAAAGAGGAATTGGCTCAACGCGACATTAAAGCGCCATTTAATATCGAAATATGGAGCACAAACAATATTTTACTCAATAATATCCTTGACGAAGCGGCTTTAAAAAATCCTTCAAATACAACCCGGTACTCCACTGCTCTCTTTAAAGGCGACATTGGTGCTGCACCGGGAAAATTAACGATTTATTTCCCAAACAAAAAGGCGATCATCGCAGATAATATGGGTTATCTACTTTTGCCTATGCTTGCGCTACTTTTTTTATTGGTGGGGTGTTTTGCATACACGCTGATTATCATCTTTAGACAAAAGAAAGTTTCGGAGATGAAAACCGATTTTATCAATAATATGACACATGAGTTTAAGACGCCAGTTGCGACTATCATGATTGCTAGTGAATCGCTTAAGGACCCCGATATCAATGCCGATCATAAACGCGTTCAAAAATTAGCCAATATCATCTACGACGAGAACGTTAGGTTAGGAAATCACATTGAACGTGTACTTGATTTAGCCCGATTAGAAAAAGAAACCTTAAAACTAGATCAGGTAGATGTTCATATTAACGATCTTGTTTCTGCTGTTACGGACAGTATGCAACTGAGAATGCAAAATATTGGCGGAAAATTCAGTATTGATCTGGCAGCCACGAAAGATGTCGTCGTTGGCGACGAACTGCATTTCTCAAACGTATTTTATAACCTATTGGATAATGCAATTAAATACAATAAAGGTGATCTACATGTGAGTATACAATCAAAAAACGTCGGTGATAGTATTGTGGTCACTATAGCTGACAACGGTATCGGTATGAGCCGAGATCACCTGCAAAAGATTTTTGACCAATTTTACCGGATACCGACAGGCAATGTCCACAATGTAAAAGGATTTGGTCTTGGTCTAAGTTATGTACAAGATATTCTGAGGAGACTGAACGGAAAAATTACGGTTAAAAGCGAAAAAGATAAGGGCACGACCTTTGAAGTAATTTTGCCTACAAAAAAATAAAAGGTTCCTTTTTTGTATATTTCCTCTGTAAAAGAATTTCAAAGGTAGAGGAAGCTGATTTATCAGCATCAAGGGAATTCGTTAAAATTAAAGTATTCATTATGCAAAAGATATTATTAGCAGAAGACGATCCTAATTTGGGGGATCTTTTAAAAGACTATCTCGAATTAAAGGGAAAATTTGACGTCACACTATGTACAGATGGTGATGAAGCAATATCCCAGTTCAAGAAAAATAACTATGACCTCTGCATCTTCGATGTCATGATGCCTAAGAAAGACGGCTTCTCTGTTGGACGTGAAATCAGAAAAACAAACAATACTGTTCCAATAATCTTTGCCACAGCGAAAGGTATGATGGAAGATAAAACTGAAGCTTTTGAACTTGGAGGGGATGATTATATCACTAAGCCGTTTCGGGTTGAGGAATTGTTACTTCGCATCAATGCCCTGCTAAAACGCAGTGTTCGGGATAAAGAAGAAGAGGTAGTTGCAGACAAATTTGAAATTGGCGATTATTTCTTTGATTACACAAGTCAGCAGATTTCCTATAAAGGGCAGATGCAGAAACTATCGACTAAAGAAGCTGAACTTTTACGCCTGCTCTGCCTAAAGAAAAATGATGTATTGACAAGAGAGGAGGCTTTATTAAAAATATGGCATGATGACAACTATTTTACTGGTAGAAGTATGGATGTCTTTCTCAGTAAACTTCGAAAATACCTGAAAGAGGATAGTAAAGTTGAGATTGTAAATGTGCATGGAAAAGGTTACAAACTTTTGGTAAGCTAAAAACAGTGGGAATGAGTCATACGATCATTCCCATTTTTTTGTCTGTAATGCATTGAATTATGAAATAAAGGAATGATTCGATGAAAAGAAGAGAAAAAAAGAATTTCATTCTTAGTAGAATATAAAAAATAGGTGCACTTTCATAAAAAATTTGCATTTTTAAAATAATTGCGCTACCTTAGCATCGCTTATAGAGAAAGGCAGAGGGAATAGACCCGATGAAGCCTTAGCAACCTGTCCCTTGACAAGGTGCTAAATTCTACCCATTAGTATATGGGAATGATAAGCCGAAGTCACCAAATTCTAGTGTGTCCTTCTCTCTCTAGCAAGAAATATAGTTGAAAAAAAATATTAAAAACATTCATTATGTTATTGACTAACAATTTAGGTTACCCTCGTGTGGGCGCGTTCCGCGAATTGAAAAAAGCCAATGAGGCCTATTGGGCTAAAAAATCTTCTGTTGAGGAATTATTGGACACCGCAAAAAAAATACGTGAAGGCAATTGGAAAACACAAAAAGATGCTGGAATAGATTTAATCCCTTCCAATGATTTCTCTTTTTACGATCAAGTATTGGATTTAACCCTTACGGTTGGTGCAATTCCTGCCCGTTACCATTCCTTATTGAATAAAGTAGACAACAACTACAGCTTAGACTTATATTTTGCAATGGCCCGCGGTTTCCAACAAGAAGGAATTGACGTAACTGCAATGGAAATGACCAAGTGGTTGGACACAAACTACCACTACATGGTACCAGAATTCACAAAAGATCAAGAATTCAAATTGACTTCTGAAAAATTCTTAAATGAATACAACGAGGCAAAATCATTGGGCATTGATACTAAACCAGTTTTACTTGGTCCGATCACTTACCTATTGATCGGTAAAGAAAAAGAAGCTGGCTTCGACAGGATCGATTTATTGGATAAACTTGTCCCTGTATATGAGCAAATATTGTCTAAACTAGCTGAAGCTGGTGCGCAATATGTTCAGATTGACGAACCGTTCTTAGCATTGGATTTAGATGCTAAAGTAAAAGCGCTATATCAGCCTACTTTTGAAAAATTAGCTGCTGCAGCAAAAAACATCAAATTAATCGCTACCACTTATTTCGAAGCGTTAAAAGATAACGAAGATATCGCGGTTAATTTGCCTATTCATGCTTTACATTTGGATCTTGTCCGTGGTGAAAACCAACTGGATACCGTTTTAGCTAAAGTTCCCGCTTCATTGACATTATCTTTAGGTATTGTTGAAGGCCGTAACATCTGGAAAAACGATTACGAAAAGTCATTGGTTAAAATCAAGCAAGCAGTTGATGCATTAGGAAAAGACCGCGTTTGGGTGGCTCCTTCTTCATCTTTACTGCATGTTCCTTTTGACCTAGATAATGAGCATAATGAACAATCATTACCTGCTGAAGTAAAAAATTGGTTAGCCTTTGCCAAACAAAAATTAGCTGAAGTGAAAGACTTAGCTGTACTGGCAGAAGGCGAAGTTGATGCGAAAACAGCGAAACGTTTTGAAGCGAACAAAGCTGCTGCTGAAAGCCGTCGCACTTCTCCATTAATTCACAAACCTGAAGTTAAAACACGTACAAGCAATATCACTGATGACGATGCAAAACGTACTTCAGCATTTGCAGACCGTAAAGCAGCGCAACAAGCGAAATTTAACTTGCCGGCATTCCCTACCACAACGATAGGTTCTTTTCCACAAACAAAAGATGTTCGTAAATGGAGAGCAGATTTGAAAAAAGGTGCTATTACTCAAGCGGAATACGATAAAGCAATCGCAGAAGAAACTGAAAACACCATCCGCCTTCAAGAGCAATTGGACATCGATGTTTTGGTACATGGGGAATTCGAGCGTAATGACATGGTGGAATACTTCGGTGAACAATTAGCCGGATACGCTTTCACACAAAACGGCTGGGTTCAGTCTTACGGTTCTCGCTGTGTTAAACCTCCAATTATCTATGGTGATGTCTACCGTCCAGAGGACATGACTGTACGTTGGTCATCTTACGCACAATCATTGACAAACCGTCCGGTGAAAGGTATGTTAACAGGTCCTGTAACAATCTTGCAATGGTCTTTCGTTCGTAACGATCAACCGCGTTCAACAACAACTTACCAAATTGCTTTGGCCATCTTGGATGAAGTACAAGCTTTGGAAAAAGCAGGTATCAAAATCATCCAAATTGATGAACCAGCTATCCGGGAAGGATTACCTTTACGTAAAGCTGATCAAAAAGATTACTTGAACTGGGCAGTACGTGCTTTCCGTGTTTCTTCTTCAAATGTAGAAGACGATACACAAATCCACACACACATGTGTTATTCAGAATTCAATAATGTAATCGAAGATATCGCTGCAATGGACGCTGATGTTATCACGATCGAGACTTCTCGTTCTCAAATGAAATTATTGAATGCTTTCGCTGGCGACTTTAAATATCCAAATGATATTGGTCCAGGTGTTTATGATATTCACTCTCCACGTGTACCCAGCAAAGACGAGATGGTAGATCTATTGCGTAAAGCAAAAGCAGTAGTTCCGGCAGAACAACTTTGGGTTAATCCTGACTGCGGATTGAAGACCCGTGCTTGGCCAGAGACCAAAGCAGCTTTAGAGTCTATGGTAGAAGCTGCCAAAATCTTAAGAGCAGAATAATTCTTAAACTATATTGATAAAGCCCTGGGTGAAATTTCACCTAGGGCTTTTTTATTGTACTCATATTAATCTAAAATTGTATCTAGATCGTGATCCTATTTACGAACAGTATTACTTTCTTTCTTACTATTTTTCCCACTTCCTTTACTAATTTCCTGTTTCCCTTTAATCCGATCCTCAATCGACTTCAAGCTTGATGAAAAATCAAGATCAACATTTTCAAGTTTCGCCATCTTTAACGCCTTCAACGCCTTTTTGTATTTTCTCATTTTTTCAAATAGAAGTGCTTTCTTTATCCAGATCCCTGCCAAGGGCATCGCCGGAAGTGTCAAAGCAAATTTAATCGTCTTTTTTGCAGCTTCATATTCTCCCATATCAATCAATGTCTGAATAAAATAAGGATATACTTCCACTGCCTGCACATTATGCACCAAAGCTTCCTGGAAATACCTTTTTGCCTGCTCATAATCAAACAACTGCTCGGCGTGAACTCTTCCCATCAAACATAGCGCCATTGTATTGGACTCATCATAAGACAGTGCATAGGATAAGGACTCCATGGTCTCCTCCAAATATATAGGATAGTTATCCAGCGCCTGAAGGACATATTTATTTACTGAATTCATAAAATTTTCTAAAACATAACATTCATATCCAGCTTTCATAATAACACTTGAAAGTAACTGGATTTTTAAAATTCCATAATAAGCTAAGCACATTGGAAAAATGGACTACTATTTAGAGCGCCAAGTTTTAGCCAATAGCAACGTAGGTTATTTAACGTATTAAGAAAGAAGATTAGGAAAGGGCCGTATTCCGAAGAATATTCCCGAGAATCTTCTCTGTGGACGAAGCGGGATTTTCTAATATAGCAAACATATTCTTCCGTTTTTATTAATTAATCTATTGAATTACAAAGATTCAAAATATTTACCAAATTCCCAAAAACTTGTGATTATTAATCGCTTAAATCCTACAAGGTGCTATTGGCGCATTATTGTCGCATCAATTTCGCTAAAATTTAACGACTATTTCCTCATATTTGGACTATGGAAAATCAATCAGCTAATCAATTCATCAAACTATCAAGAAAACGTAAGGGATTAACGCAACAGGAACTCGCCGATCAAGCAGGGGTATCGCTAAGAACGGTGCAACGCATAGAAAAAGGCACTGAAGAAATTAGTGGATTTAGTCTCAAACAAATTAGTCAAATTTTAGAAATACCTCTAGAACAACTCATTATGCCAAATGTAAATCAAATCAGTATCGACAACAATCAAACAGGAAGTATTAAAGCTTTATATTTAGCATCGCTTACCTTTCTGATCAATCCATTATTAGGTTTATTGGTCCCAGCAATTATGGGCTATACGAAACAAAACAAAGACGCTTTATACAGTAAGCACCTAAAAAGAATAATTGTAATACATGCTGTTGGACTATTTTTTCTAGGAAGTTTCATAGGCTATATCATTATTGCAGATTTTTTTAAGATTGCACTACCGTCTTTTTTAAGCGATATCTTCAATAGTGCCTATTTTTTACTCATCCCGGTATGCTATTACATCGTGATTCTAGCGTTTACTATTTCTAATTATATCGCAATAAGAAAGGCCAAGCTCAGTTCTGCAAACTAAACCAATACAAATGAATCTATTGCAGTCAAAATCACAGCGGCTTCTTTTGAACGATTAACACCCAATCTTTCTCAAGCAACAGATAGCCTGTTTCATAAATAAACTGGTAAGTTTGACCTTTGTTGTTGGAAAAAATATGAGTATGGAATTTAAAATCAAACCCCAATTGTTTTAACTTTTCACGCTGTATTTTGACCATCCCCTCCCCGTTCAAGGTATCTAACAATATACGGCGGTTTTTTCGCAGGATATTATTCACGTTACGCACCAAATTGGTTTGGTCGCTATTTAATTTATTATTATAGGCATTCCGACAAGCATCATCACAAAATCGCTTGTCAGAACGGCCACGTATACCCTTGCCACATTCAAGGCAAACTCTCTCAACAGAACTCATAGAAAATTACTAAACGACAACAAACGGTTACAATCGACTACAGTCGAATACAAATGGTAAATAGACGAATAAGATGTATGTCCCTTCTCATCTTTGCTCTAGATCATTCGGTGTCAAAAGCCAATGAACATCAACTAAAATAAGAATTATTAAAAACATTTAAAAATTAGACACATGAGCACATTACGTAACAAAGTACAGTTAGTAGGTCATCTTGGAAATGACCCGATCATCAAAACAACTTCCACAGGTACAAATTATTCCATATTACGTCTCGCCACCAATGATCTATTTAAGAACAAAGCCGGAGAATGGGTCGAGGAAGTCCAGTGGCATACACTCGTAGTATGGGGAAATCAAAATACGACCATAGAAAAGAAATGTCAACGCGGAACGAAGCTGATGGTTGAAGGTAAGCTCACCTATCGCAACTATGAGAACGCAGAAGGAGTAAAACAATATGTCACTGAAATTAAAGTGGATAGTTTCATGGTTTTATCAGACCCTAACAGCGCTAAAGAAGAACCTCCTACCCTTGAAGATGAAAGTGAAGATGATCTCCCCTTCTAATAAAAGAAAAAGGTAGGACAAGATATTAGTCCTACCTTAAACTACATATCCATTGCTGATACATTTGTTTTTAAACGGTAAACACCCTTAGCCACTGAAGACTTGCCCTCATCAGATACGCTCATATTTACCATATAACTTCCAAAAATATTCTTTCTCAGTCAATATAAAATCAACTTTCTTCCAAGCATTTAGGACCAGATTAATTTCCTTATCCGCTAAACTATATTTCCCAATAAAAAATTCTTGAGCGGAGAAGTATAAACCAAAAGCGTTGTCCAGGGTATGCAAACTTTCGATATCGACCTCTTCGAAAAACAAAATTACATGCGAGTTCACTATGAAATCACTTGGCGCGGGAATAGCATCCGAAAACTCAATAGCTATACATCTATTGCGGGTTTGCACAGGAAATTCAATTATCGGAAGTTCGTTGAATTTTGAAAAATGAGCGCTCGCTTCGAGAACAGCTTCCCTCTCCAAAAAAGGAATTTGCAAAAACCTCTTATTCCCGATCACCGGTACATTAGCCTGAAAATAATCATTGAAATTGAGAATTTCATTGACAGAAAGATTCCTTTCAATGAGGTGCTGCACAGGAATGCCAAAATAATTTGCAATTTTTAGAACAATTTCAATTTTCGGCTCTGCACGCATTTCTTCGTAAGAAGAAATATTCCCTCTAGTAAGATTAAAAACATCCCCGAAAGCCTGTTGGCTCATTCCTTTCACTTTTCTTAATTTCTTAATGTTGTTTCCTACGTGACTCATTTTAAAAAAAAATTGAATTATTTTTGCAAAATATTTTTGCATTTTATTATCTTTATGCAAAGAATATGTGCAATATATAAAAAACTTGATTATGTACTTCTCAAAAATTGAAAATTATATCGCCAATATTGGTTATACCATTACTCATAAGGATAAAAAAGAGGGGGTTTTTGTCATCGAAAATGAAGATGATGGAATTCGTAACCTCATCGTAGGCGTTGCACAACCCATCGTTATTTTTGAGCAATACCTTTTTACCATAAGCAATGAGAACATCGATATGTTCAAATCATTATTGATAAAAAATAGAGATATTATCCACGGCGGTTTTGCATTGACAGAAGACGGTACCAAAGTTATATTTCGATATACATTACAAATACACAATCTCGACCAAAATGAATTTGATGCTGCCATCAATTCGCTGAGTCTTTTAATGAGTGAATATTATAATCAGTTAATAAGTTTTTCAAAATTATAGAATAATGAATATTTTTAAGAGAATTTTCAGAATCGGTCAAGCAGAAATTCACGCGGTCGTGGATAAAATGGAAGACCCCATCAAAATGACGGAACAAGGTATCCGTGAGATGAAAGAGGACCTAGAACAATCGTTGGAAGCCTATGCCAAAGTGAAAGCGTTGGCCATACGCACCCAAAACAATGGTGAAAAGAAAAAAGAAGAAGCCCATGAATTTGAAAACAAAGCTATTCTTTTACTTCAAAAAGCACAAAAGGGCGAGCTGACAACAGAAAAGGCAGAAGGCTTGGCAAAAGAAGCATTGCTTTTGAAAAAACAGTTATTAATCGAAGCTGGAGAATTAGAGAAACAAGCAGTGATTCATCAAAGTTCAGCCGACGAGCTACACAAAAATGTAGACATTCTAAAATTCAACATATCGAAGTGGGAAAGTGAACTTTCAACTTTAAAAGCACGTGTTAAAGTTTCCAATGCAGCCAAAATGGTCAATAAACAGCTCGCTAATATCGATTCTAACAGTACAATTTCTATGTTGGAGCGCATGAAAGAAAAGGTCGAAGAAGATGAAGCCTTGGCCAAAGCATATGGTGAAATCGCAACGAGCAACAAAAGCAAGATAGATGAGATCAATGAGAACCTCAGTGGTTCTGACTCCGTCAACAATGAATTGGAAGAGTTAAAACGAAAATTAAATGGCGATGCGGAGATTTGAGTATAAAACAGTCAAAATCGAGCCCAAAGGTTTCTGGGGAACCAAATTGGATCCGGACAAAATCGACGAGATCCTGAATGATTTAGGTAATCAGGGCTGGGAATTAGTTGCGATGCAAGACTTGGAGGTCAATGGTCACTCTTGGTCGTTTCATTACACGTTCAAACGAGAAAGAATTTAAAAGAAAAATACGATGACAGAACTAATCAATATCTTATTTAATCCATTATCTAATGGAATTATGACAGTACTAACAGGCCTGTCTGTAGTGTATTGGTTATTTATGTTTTTGATGGGTGACGGAGTGAATTTCTTTGATGCAGATGCAGATATAGACCTTCACCCTACCCCCGATGTTACTGATGTTGACGGCACCCATGATATCGCACCTGAGGGATCCGATCATGCAAACCATCATCATACAAATACCGATAGTCATGGAGAACCAGGTTTCTTCGCAAAGGCGATGGATTACATCAATGTTGGAAAAGTGCCGATCATGCTGATTGTGACCTTGTTTAAATTTATAGGCTGGATTATTACCATCGTTTCCTCACTCTTTATCGACGTTGCTTCATGGGGTATAAAGTCGGTCTTAATCCTAATACCGGTATTCATTATCACCTTTATTTTAATGCATTTTCTCACTAAGCCACTAGCTAAAATGTTTAAAAGCATCGGTTACAATGGCGAAGAAAGCCATGATTTCCTTGGTCGCATGGGCAAAATGCGCGCAAGCATTGAAGGTAAAAAAATAGGCTCCGCAGAATTTATCATTCAACAGGATCCCATCCGCCTCAATGTAGTCAGCCACAATGGGGAGAAAATCGCTTATGGAGATGACGTTATTATTGTCGACGAATCTAGGGACAAAAAATATTATTATGTCACAAAGGAAATCACCATAGACAATATTTAAAATCGATGCGGAAAACAGAATCGCCGTGTCATTCAGAAGCTTCTGCAAGCAAAATTTAAATACTAAAATCTAAATAAATACGAATCATATGCTATATCAACCTCTTTTATTTTTAAGCGGCTTAAACGGAATTATATTGCTGATTGTCGGTTTAACTGTCTTTTTAATCTTTGCATTCTTTGTTGTACTGAGTGCATTCTATAAAAAAATACCACAGGGTAAGGCGATTGTCAGGACAGGTGTCGGCGGCACGAAAGTTGCCTTCAACAAGGGTATGTATGTCGTCCCGGTTTTCCACAAGATGGAGATCATGGACATCTCCATCAAAAAAATTGAGATTGCCCGGATGCAAGGCGAAGGACTGATCTGTAAAGACAATATACGTGCTGATATTAAGGTGGCCTTTTTTGTCCGCGTCAACAAAAATGTGGACGATGTAATCAACGTTGCCCAGAACCTAGGCTGTGATCGTGCCAGCGAACCTGAAACATTAAAGAGCATCTTCGAATCTAAATTTTCTGAAGCACTCAAGACTGTAGGGAAGAAATTTGACTTCATCGAATTGTATGAAGCCCGTCGTGAGTTTCGCGATGAAATCCTCGACATCATTGGCACAGACCTGAACGGTTATATCCTTGATGACTGTGCGATCGACTATCTCGAACAAACAGATATTGAACACTTAAATCCCAGCAATATCCTGGATAGTGAAGGTATTAAGAAAATTACCGAGCTGACTGCAAAACAAAATATCAATGCCAACTTCATCCGTCGAGATGAAGAGAAACTGATTAAAAAGCAGAACGTCGAAGCGCGCGAGGCTATCTTAGAACTGGATCGCCAACTTGCTGAAAAAGAAGAAAAACAAAAGCGTGAAATTGATAATATCAAGGCACGGGAAGAGGCGGAGATCGCAAAAGTACGTGAGGAAGAGCGCCTGAAATATGAAAGCGTCCGCATTTCGACCGAAGAGCAGCTGGCCGTACAGGAAGAAAATAAACTACGTCAGATCATCATTGCCGAGAAAAACAAACAACGGACAGATGCTGTCGAAGCAGAACGTGTAGAGAAAGATCGTGCATTGGAACAAACCGAACGTGAGCGTATAGTCACCTTGGCTCAGATTGACAAAGAACGTTCGATTGAGACCGAAAAGAAAAGCATCCAAGGGGTTATTAAGGAACGCGTACAATTGGAGAAGGGTGTTATTGAAGAACAACAGGGAGTCCGAGATATTGAAGTATTCCGCGAAGTAGAACGGAAGAAACAAGCAGGCGTTATCGCAGCATCACAAGAAGCCGAAGAGAAATTAATTTCTACGGTAAAAGCTGCTGAAGCAGCGAAAATTGCGGCAGAACAAGAAGCTGAGAAAAAAGTGATCGACGCTGAAGCAGCACGTAAGATTGCTGAAAAACGTGCACAGGAATTATTAATAGACGCCGAAGCGAAAAAAGAAGCGTCACTCAAAGAGGCTGAAAGCCGTAAGATCATAGCTGAAGCGCAGGCGAAAGAAGAAGCCGCATTAGGCTTGTCAGAAGCCGAAGTAATGGTGGCAAAAGCCGAAGCCGAAGAAAAGCAAGGTACAGTACAGGCAAATGTGATCGAGAAAAAAGCCGAAGCGATGCGCAAAGAAGGTTTAGCACAGGCGGAAGTTGTTCGTGAAAAAGCACTTGCGGAGGCAAAAGGTATCGAAGAGAAAGCCGAGGCCATGAAAAAACTGGATGGTGTGGGTAAAGACCACGAGGAGTTCAAATTACAGTTACAGAAAGAACGTGACATCGAACTTGCACAGATCAATATCCAAAAGGATATTGCACAAGCACAGGCTGGTGTATTGTCCGAAGCACTTAAAACAGCGAAGATTGACATCGTTGGTGGTGAAACCATGTTCTTCGAAAACATTGTACGTCAGGTATCCAATGCCAAAGGTTTTGACCATCTGATCGACAATTCTAAACATGCTACTGATATCAAGAATTCACTATTGGGCCCAGACGGCAAAGGTGATCTTGCTGAAAAAGTACGTGGATTAGCAGATAAATATGGGATCTCATCCAATGACATCAAGAACTTAACAGTTTCTGCTGCGTTGATCAAATTGCAACAGGCAGCTACAGATGCCGAGAACGGTGAAGATGCAGGCTTTATCAATTCCCTATTTGGGTTGGCAAAAAACTTAGGCATTTCAAACAAGAAGTTGTCTTAATACATGTTAAGCCAACACATACTGCGTGTGAGATAAGCGAAAACTTCTCACACGCACTACATTGATTTTTTCACAGCAATACAGTAGAGAACTGTCCATTTTATGCCAGAAGAAAACGTAATAAATCAGAACGATAGCCTTGATCAAGGTGCATATGAGATTATCCGAAAACGACTTCTTACACAAAAAGAAGAACTTGCGACCAAGCTCCAACAGTTGAATGAAGCCCGTAAAGAAGTCTTCAATTCAACGAGCTTTGTCCTCAAGGCCAATCAACGGATCACCACAGAAAACAACTGTGTTGCCCGCGGCATTCTGGCCTTGGATAATCAATGTATTTTTGGGTATAATGTGCACTTCGGACTGCGGACCGAGATTAAGCTGGAAGATGTTTTCAGTGTTTACGCATTTGAGAATAATCAATTTATTCCGCAGCCCCTCGACCTGATCAATGATCAAAATTTCATCTCAGATTATCAAAATCTATATAAATACTATCGGGACTCCATATTCTCCAAATTTCGTAGGACGGAGAATTATTTGTACATGATCTTTCAGACCAGCAAAAATCCCGCTGATCTGAAAGCATTCAAATGGTTAATCAAAGATGGTCAGCTCCAATATCAGGATGACCGCAGCATTCACGAAGTCAAATTGCCCAATCAATTTGAATTTGACTGGACGAAAACCACGCTTGAAGACCGTCGGCTCGGTAAGCATCCCCATATATCGATTATGGATAAGATCTTTATCGAAGCAATCAATGGTGACATCACCTTCAAGATCGAAAACAACACAGACAGCGGCAAAGGGATCTATTCCGAAAAAGTGGTCAATGCAGACCAACAACTGGATGATGCAGATTATTACTATGCTGATCTTGGCAATCTTATCGCAGTTCGCATCAAGCCTTATCAGGAAGATTTCAGAGCCTTTGTCTATAACCAACGGACTAAGGAAGTTGTCAACCTCAAATCACTGAATGAATCCGCAATATTGTTACCAGACAACCAAGGGATTATTTTCTCGAATGGATATTACTTACAAAATGGTACACATAAAGTTTTTGACGCCCAATTTGAACAGGTATCTTTTCTACGAAGGATAGCCTCTCCCAATGGTGAAGATTTTCTGTATATATTCTGTCAGGAAGAAACCAATACCTATATCCTACTGTCCTATAACATTATTCAGCAACATGTAGAAACTCCGATCATCTGTAATGGCTTCACACTGTTTAAAGATGGTAGTTTAATTTATTTCCGTACCGAGGCGGAAGCCACCAGGCATCATCAGGTGCAGATTTGGGAAACACCTTATATGGCCATGCTCAAAGAAAATGAGCAGAAGAAAGATGACCCCCTTTATAAAGTAGGCAATAAACAGATCGTGCAGGCGATGGCCGAGGCACAGGAGGTCATACAACTGATCAATAAAGAGGACAGTTACGAAGGTTTATACGAAGATATCCTCAAAAAGTCCACAGTTTTATTGGATTCCTATTTCTGGATCAAAGATGACGCTTTATCAAATCTTGGCAAGCCATTAACACAGATCAAGGAAGTCGCCAATACCGCTATTGATGAGTTCTTCAAAGTACAGGCGCAACGCAAACATGCCGCAGAATTAAATATCGCAGCGGAAAAGAAGATGGAAGAACTCACCTTCTCCATCAATAGTACCGTTGTAGACAAACTCGATCAGCTCGTTCATCAATTGGCCGACTCCCGTCGTCTTCAGGGTGAAATCATTGACCTTAAAAATGTAAAATATATTGATACGGTCAGGATAGATAACCTATTGGAAAAACTGCAGGACATCACATCTGAGCTAGCCGAAAAAACCATTGCTTTTCTGCTACGTGATGAATCGCTGCTTCCCTATGAACAGAAAGTAGAACAGCAAAAGAAGAATGTGGAGGCCATAGTGAAGGTCTACGATGCCAAAGCGATTGAGGAAGCCAATTCGGCCATTTCAAGTGAACTGGAACTATTGATTGATATCCTCAATAGTCTAAGAATTGACGACTCCACGCAGACAACCAAAATCATTGAAAAGATTTCGGTTATCTTCTCCTCCTTAAATGAGGTTCGTGCACAGCTTACGCGAAAACTAAATTCATTAAAGAGTACAGAGGCAATAGCCGAATTCTCGGCACAGCTAACGCTGTTGGAGCAATCCGTGACCAACTACCTCGAACTGTCAACGACAACCGAAAAGGTAGACGAGTATTACACGAAAGTGATCGTTCAGCTGGAGGAACTTGAAAGTAAGTTTTCCGAATTTGAAGATTTTGCCCTCAAGATCGCGGACAAACGTGATGAGGTTATCAAGGCTTTTAATTCCCGCAGAGAACAAATCGTTGAACAGATCAACAAGCGTACGTCCTCGATCGAACAGATCGGTCTTCGTGTATTAAAGAATATTGAGAACAAATCCAAGACATTTGCAACGCGGGAAGAGATCCTCAGCTTTTTTGCCTCGGATCTGATGATCGACAAGATCAGACAGTTGGTACAGGAGCTAAAAACACTGCAGGATGTCTCAAAAGCGGAAAATCTTGAAAACCTATTAAAGAAATCACAGGAAGACGCTTTACGGGTTTTACGGGATAAGAATGACCTCTTTGTGGACGGCGAAAATATCATCGCGCTGGGCAAGCATAAGTTTGCGGTCAACAACCAATCCCTTAGCCTTACCTTACTACGCAGAAATGACGAACTGTATTTCCACCTGACTGGGACAAGTTTCTATCAAAAGGTGCAGGCCGAGGAAATCAACAGTTTTCAGGACATCTGGGATCAGGAACTTGTCTCTGAAAATAAGGAAGTCTATCGTGCAGAATACCTTGCATACAAAGCTTTCATTGCGTCGAAAGGACAACAAAATTTTGATGCGCCGTTGTTTATTACACAGACCGTGGAGCAAAGTTATTCGGAAGGTTATGTCAAAGGAGTTCACAATGTGGATGCACTGTTGATCTATGATACGGTCAAACAGTTGGATACCAAATTGGATCTGCTTCGCTACGATCCCCTATTGCGTACGATGGCTCAGCTATTTTGGCAATCCCTTTCAGATGATCAACGGACAAAGCAGCGGGCACTGATACATTCTACCTACACGATATTAAAAACGTTTCCAACTTCAAATCGTTACCAGTCTGTCATTGATGAACTGACCAAGTTATTCAATGCATGGGAGACACATTTGGATCGCTCCAGCATTCATGGTCCTGACCTGGCTACTTACCTTTTTCAGACGTTTACGAGCTACAATACCTTTGTCGTCAGTGAACAGTCCGATGAACTGAAAAAGGCTTTTATTCGATTGCTGGAATCCAAGAAAAGTTACAAGCTTTTTGAAGCGGATATTCAGAACGAACAATTTAGCTTGGTAGATCGCTTTTACCTGACCCTAAACTGGCTCAACTCCTTCGTTGATGAGCATCCGGAATATCTTACACTACGCAAATATATTGAAGAAGCAGCGATCATGTTGCTATATCCGACCCATGAATATCACCTGATCATCGCAAAGGACCAGGCGCATATCAGCGGATTAAAAGGCAATCATGCGATCCTGAACAATGGAGAAGAACATATCCAATATCATGAATTTTTAGCACGTCTCGCGCAATTCAGTGCGTATAATGTACCTCGTTTTGTGGCTTTCTCCACATTGAAAGAGCAGCTTGCGAAGTCCTATGCCAAAGAACTAAAGATCGGTGAGTTTGAGCCCAAAGTACTGACTTCCTTTGTACGTAATAAGCTGATCAACGAAGTTTACTTTCCATTGATCGGAAATAACCTCGCGAAACAGCTGGGAGCTGCAGGTGACAACAAGCGTACGGCCCGTATGGGCATGCTTCTGTTGATCTCGCCTCCGGGTTACGGTAAGACCACCTTAATGGAATATCTTGCCAAAACTATGGGTTTGCATTTTGTCAAAATCAATGGCCCAACCATTGGTCATTCGATTACATCCATTGACCCGATTGAAGCGAAAACATCCGGAGAACGGGAAGAGCTCAAAAAGATCAATCTTGCATTTGAGATGGCTGACAATGTCATGCTATATTTGGACGATATCCAGCACTTAAATCCGGAGTTTTTACAGAAATTTATCTCTCTGGCCGATGGTCAACGTAAGATTGATGGTATTTTTGAGGGTGAGAGCAAGACCTACGACCTCCGTGGCAAGCGCTTCTGCATTGTGATGGCCGGAAACCCGTATACCGAGAGCGGCTCTAAGTTTCAGATTCCCGACATGCTTGCCAATCGGGCCGACGTGTACAATCTCGGCGATGTGATCGGTGATACCGAAGCATTATTCAACCTCAGTTTGATTGAAAATGCGGCGATTGAAAACAGTTACCTCGAGAAGATTGCAAGCAAGTCGTTTAATGACTTCTATGCCCTAGTCAACTATGCACAGTCTGTTATGGATCAATTGCCCAATTTAGAGGGAAACTATCTGAAACAGGATATTGATGACTTTATCGCTGTGCTACGGCATGTGCTAAAAATCAGAAATGTCGTGATCAAAGTGAATCAGAATTATATTCAGAGTGCAGCGATGCAGGATAATTACCGTACCGAACCGCCATTTAAAATGCAGGGATCGTATCGGAATATGAGCAAACTGGTTGCACAGGTGGTCCCTATGATGAATGAGCAAGAAATTGATCAGGTTCTTCTCGCACACTATGAGAGCGAATCGCAGACACTAACTGCGGACACTGAAAGTAACCTTTTAAAACTAAAAGAGCTTGCCGGACTACTGAACCCTGTCGAGCAGGAACGTTGGGAAGCCATCAAAGAAATCTTTCGCAAAAACAATAAACATGGAGGACTGGCCAAAGACGATAAAGTCTTCGGTCAGCTACTGGACTTCAATGAAAATCTGGAAGGTATTATTCAGGCAATTCGGGAGTATAAGAACTAAAACCACATACCCGATCACTCTCCATTGACTTGAATAGAGTCAATGAGAGAATTTGAACAGCAGAATATCATAAGGTAATTGACCTGTAAATTGTTAGCATGTTTTAAAACTAGTATCTTTGTAAGAGTTTGACTAGCTGTAATTTTTTAACAAGTAGATCACGCTAGTTGGATAGCAGATTTATGCAAAGGATCTTTGGATAAATATTTAGCAGAAGAACAAACTTAAAGGACTTAATCATGGAAGCAATACTTTTACATCCGCAAAACAAAGAGCAACTTGAAGCAATCAAGGCAATTGCCAAAGCATTGAAAATGAAATTTGAGACTACCACTGTAGAAGGCAGTACCTATAATCCAGATTTTGTAAAAAAGATACAAAATGGCCGAGCTGATGTTAAGAACGGCAAAGGGACTAAAATCGGCATTGATGATCTATGGAAATAATTTATACTCCGCAAGCGGTATAAGATTTAAAATTCTGGAAAAAATCAGGTAACAAAATAATCCAGAAGAAGATTCAAACTCTTATTCTTTCTATATTAGAAACACCATTTGAGGGTATAGGCAGACCAGAAGCGTTGAAATATGAATTATCCGGCTCGTGGTCACGATGAATAGATCAGGAG
The DNA here is from genome assembly GCF_002429765.1 of Sphingobacterium sp. UBA5996. Taxonomy (NCBI): domain Bacteria; kingdom Pseudomonadati; phylum Bacteroidota; class Sphingobacteriia; order Sphingobacteriales; family Sphingobacteriaceae; genus Sphingobacterium; species Sphingobacterium sp. UBA5996. Next base: position 165,052 of record NZ_DJAS01000014.1, on the reverse strand, counting down.
CACAGACTTATCTATGAAGTATACGAAGAAAATGGAGAAACAATACTCGAAATACAGTCTCTTAAAGGCCATTATCTGTAGATAATAAACTCAGCGAAAATACTGGATGGAAGCAAAACTTATTAAAACTGAAGAAGATTATGCACAGGCTTTAGACCGCCTTGAAGTAATATTTGATGCTAAAATAGGTTCAAAAGAAGGAGATGAATTGGAAGTTTTGGGGCTTCTCATCGATAAATATGAGACCGAACATTTTCCTATTAATCTCCCTGATCCTGTTGAGGCCATCAAATTCAGAATGGAGCAACTAAATTTTACACAGAATGATCTTGCTGATGTTCTTGGTCAAAAAAGCCGTGCAAGTGAAATATTAAATCGAAAGCGGAAACTCTCTCTTGAGATCATTAGAAAACTTCACGAAAAACTCAATATCCCTACAGATGTACTTATACAAGTGTACTTATACAAGCATATTAGTAATTACTACTAGGCTATAAGCTTTTCAATCTTTTGAGCTAATTTTTGTTCTCTTCTCCGCTAAAGCTCTCTTCAAGATATTCTATTGTCTTCTCCAGCTCGTTTAACATATTTGGAGTATATAGATATTACAACTACTTTTCGTAGATCTTTCGAGCTGAAAAGTGGAATAAAGTCTTTTTGTCAAACGGATTGGATCTGCATTTCTGAGCAATGGAAGCAGAAAATGGGTTATTTTGCGTAGACAAGGGGGTCAACTTGCGCCAAATCCATAGCTTAAACACTATCTATTTAGCACACCCCCTATGCTGTTCATTTCATACGTACAATCCTATTAACCAAGAACATGAAAATAATTTAACAGCTTACCTGGTTACGATTCTATATACAGATCGTTCGGAAATACGATTATCCGGCTTTCACAGTCCCCGAAGAAACGGTAAATATCCCGTAATCGTCAATAAGCATCCGCTCCTTGTGCACACCATTGTAAGCCATAATCCGATCCAATTCTTTCTGGGACCGTCGGCGCATGACCCAGTCTTTCTTCTGATGACTATTCAGCACATAAGCGATCATTTTCAACTGTGGATGCCATGGCTGTCCGGTATAGACCAGATGGCTGTTTTCCTCACAAATGGAAGTCGCGCCATGTACAGCCCTGCTCGCCATTTCATTGTTACCAAACAATTCGAAAATACCCGAGATCACCACAATATTAGGGACAAAATCCAGTTTTGCGTAAGTCTCCGGATCAAAACAGTCGTAATTGCTGAAACGTATTCCGTGGAGCCCTTTCCTCTTAATGATTTTCTCACCGACTGCAATATTTGACAACATAAACTCATTGATCACGATCTCCACTTCTGGGTATTTTTCTTTGATATCAAACAAATAATTTCCGGTACCGCCAGCAATATCCAGAATTTTCACAGGTCGGCCTGTAGACTTGACCTGCTCAATGTTCTCTTCTAATAGACGTAATAGATGCTGTTTGCGTAAACGTATTCCTTTCCATCCAATCGCCTCCAAGTACCCTTTATCGATGATTTTACCTAGTCCCAACCTACCCTTTGGCTCGTTGCGATAAACGTAATCCAATGAAATTCCTGAATCAAAGCCAAATTGAAGACCTAAGTTCATCCCATGACTCAATGATCCGATCTTGCCTAAAGTCCATTTTTGGAAAGCATAGTTTAGCTTCTCAGCCGCAGGCATCACCTTATGATACAATTTCTCATATTCCTTTACGGAAAATTCGTCGGGCTCAAGCCCCTGTTCAGGCTTTTGCCTTGCATAGGCTTTCGTAATAAAATCTTTTAAATAGGTATAGACTTTCTGTCTGTTGGATTCAAACAGGATACCATGATAAAAATTGCGCAGGGTAATAAATGTCTTCAGCTTGGAAGCAATGGACACGAAGAATTGCTTTTGCACTGAGTTTTTGACCACATAGTCCTTTTCGGCGGATAGTACAATCACGGGAATATCGATTGCAGCCGCATCATCGACAATACGCACACCCGCTTTCAATAGGTCGACCAATAAGGCGCCATTAATGGATTTTGAGATCAGGGGATCAGCATCATAAGCCTGTTGTTGCTCAATATCATGGGTCAGTACTTTCGCCTTAACATAGCTTTGGATAACGAGATCCTTTTTCAGCTTGGTTCCAAGTGCAATCATTTGGCTGGCTAATGGTACATACAGTTTAATCTCAAAGGCAGGGGCCAATAAAGCCATACCTGCGATCGGAGGGGCAAAATCATGTACCCAAGCACTTACAATGACCCCAGCAATACTATTGGCGATGACAAAGACGTCCTCGGTGTCAACTGCATATTCGGTACGCATATAGGAGACAAAATAATCCAGATCGCGCACATTATCCATGAATACTGATGATACGGGCACTTTAGTATGGCCATGGCCCCGCAAATCAAATGCAAAGATGGAATAATCGGCAAACTGCGGATCGGTCGCCATCTCCTGCAGGCGTTCTGAATGTTCATGCCCACGGTGCAATACAACTAAAGCTTTTTGGCCCTCTTGATAATTCCAAACACGATATAGCAGTTCCCCCTGATCGAAACTCTTAAAATAACCTGATTTCATCTTTTTATAATTTATCCCATCTATACAATGGCGTATGTAAGTATGTAATTTCCGTATCTATTCAGCTGTGACTACTAAAAACAAAGATCAAGCCACCATTTTTTGATCAGGATCGGCCAGCGACTATAATTTTCATCAACTGGATCGCATGACTTCGCAGTACCATATGCCTATTGATCGACTTCACGTGATCTATAGCATTATTTAAGTCTAAAGATAAAAATTCCCGCGTCATAAGAATAGCAAAAATCATACTTCTACTATATCCCATGGTACAATGAATGACCATATTTTCATGCGCATTCAAGTTCCGGTAAGCAGATAGCATTGCGTCTATGATCACATGGACATCTTCCACATCGACCTCCGCAACATCCAGTAAAGGAAAAGAATAATATTTTCCCATGGCACCTAAGAGTTTTACCTCCTGCAGTTCAGCTGCGAGGTCAAAAACAACCAGATCGCGACCTAGTCCCAAGTATACAAGCTCCGAATCACTCAATCTTGGTCCCACGTAACAGCGCGGAAGTAACTCCATCAGCGGCGGATTATTTCTCTTTCTAAAAAAACGCCACATCAACCAGTAAGCAAATTGGTAAGGAGCATAAAATACTTTCTTTATCAGCGGTATTCGACCCTGATGACCCTTTAAAAACCCCGTATTATTGCGCAGGTAACTGTAACCTACCGCAAAGCAGACAAAAGCTATCCAAGCAAAAACAATCAAGGGCAACACATATGCCTCGCAGAGGAGTGCTAGCAGCGTGAATATCCACCCGACGAGGTAATAACTATTCGCTATAGACACCCTTTGTGCCGATTGTTCAATGGCATTCGGGAAGAGGATAAAACTGAACTGAACCAGTATACAAGCTGTCAATAGGTCGATCACGTGGTGCTGATATACAGTCAATGTCCCTAAGCCCATCATCAGTATCCAGATGCCCAAGATTATTTTCTTCCATCCGTTGAACCTCCGGCGCAGCACCGACCAAAAAAGACAGGCATAAGCGACATGAAGGGAGGGTGCCTGATTGAAAGGCGAATCATGTTCCGTTAAGAAGGAAAAGAAAATTGCAAATAAAGGATTTTCGACCTGCGACCGGTCAAAAGAAAACCGCAGCGGAACGAGAAGAAAACATAGAGCTGCAATCAAGGTGACAAACGTAAATCGCTTTGCATAGCACAGAAGTTCCTTCTTTTCCCCACAGTAAAAGGGCACAATGCAAAAAAAAAGTCCACTGCTCATATAAGGCAAAATCATCCATGGAATGAACGGAATATGCTGTTCAAAGTCGAATACAAAAGAAGGGACCGCAGCTAAACCAGACGCGTAGGCTGCTGTAAAGGGATAGGTAAATTGAAAAAGCAACAGGCAATAGATGGCAACAAAGAGCTGCCCTCCTACTTTATTTAATCGTTTTTCATCCATTTGGCTTTCCTAAACATGATTTTACTTAATAATACATGGGGGATAAGGCCTAAAAATCCCATCAGCCATTTCATACGCTTCGGAAAAATCACGATTTCTTTCTTTTGCTGTATCGCTTTTAAGATGCGCTGCGTGGCATCATCTACATCGATCAAAAAGGGCTTTTTGGAGAGATCCTGCTGGTTAAGCTGACGGAGCTTGGCTGTATCCACATACCCTGGTGCGATGACTGTCACTGCAATCCCAAGCGGAAGCAATGCCCTCCGATAAGCATCAGCCACTTGGATTGCGGCTCGTTTTGTTTTGCTGTACAAACTGGAATTCGGAAAATCTAAAGTTCCCGAGACGGATGCTATTGTTGCAATTTGCCCCTTTGATTGTCCACGCATGACTTCGCGGGCGACTTCAAAACAGTTTAAGGTACCCAACATATTGACTCGGAGCATAGCACTTGCCTCCTCATAACTGATGCACTGTGCTACATCATCGGCATAGCTTCCTGTACAATTGATAAAAAGATCCAATGTTTCATGATGACAGAAAGAATCAACAGCAGCAGCCAAAGCATCCCGATCACATACATCTGCTTTAAACTTGACGAGCGCATCGTATGCTGGCTGATTAGTCAGCCTTGAAAGGTCCCGGCCACATACGGCAACTTCCGCCGCCTGTTGGAGGTAGCTTTTTGCTAATGCTAGACCTATTCCACTTGTTCCACCTGCGATAAATACCTTCATATTAAAAGAATGATCAAATCATATACTATTTCCACCTCTTCAGAACCTCCCCCGAATTCCACTTATTCCAATCCGTCGTGCCTTAGCCCATCCCCAGTTCCATCGTCTTGCTATATCCATAATTCCACTGTGTTTCCATAGCAGCCGCAAATTCATCCAGACTGGTCGGCAGGGACAATGTTATTTCAAATTTACGCCAATCTATACCTTTTCTGCAATAGCTTCCTACCAGCTGTTCCGCAGCATCCCTTGTATCAATCCATCGGATTTCCCGAAATTGCTGATTAATATCCCTCAGACGTTGATTCCCACTGAAGCCTAATACAGCTCTGACCAATCCTTCTTCCTGCAATTTGTATAGCTGCTTCCGTTCACCGATCACTTCTGTCGCCAAAGACTGCGCGAGCTCCACAGGCACCAGATCAATGGCTCCGCCGGCATAATACTCCCCATTCCGCTCTATTGGCTCAATATAAAACATATCGGACATCGAAATACGAACAGCCTCCAACAATGTTACCGTTCTATTGATCACTGTCGTTGGAGCAACAGCACTTTGTGCATAGTTTACACCTTGGAGTTGAATACCATCCAGATTTACGTTCGACAGGGCAGTTGCATTCCCCATCAGGACTTTCTGATAGAGCTTACGTTCGCCACGTCTCTCCCCAACTTCCGAACGGTCAAAAAGCATTCTCGAACCAATAATAATTGAGGGTATTTCCTGGGAAAATGGGCGGTTCAAAGTCGGTAATAAGGGGGAAAGATCATGTTCCATCTTGACCAGGTAGCGATCAAAGACATCTTCCAGATAAGGAGCCGATCGTTTATCCCATTGCTTTTTCAATACATATAAACCAAGTTTGCCCAGATGGCGCTGCTCCGTAAGCTGATGTCCACAGAAGAAGCGGTAAAACTCTTCGGACTGGAGATAGGATTTCCGTTCTGCATCCCTTTCAAAAGCCTGAATAATCGCAGCAGCCAATGATCCACCGCAGGTAGCTATCAGTAAATCCGGTTTTAACCCCAGTTCGCCCAACGCCGCATACATTCCTAGGTACAAGCCAAAACGAGTACCACCACCTGAAAATAAAACTGCCCGTTGATAATGCATTTCGCGATATATTAGATGTGCGTGTATCCTTTTACAAGGTCAAGACCTAATCCCAATTTTTTAGTCACCATTACAAATTCGTCATTTCTATCAAACAAATCAAACCATAGAAAACAGGCGCATTAAAAAGTAGGCTATCTATCCGATCCAACAATCCACCATGTCCGGGGATTAATGTTCCCGTATCCTTGACTCCCGTCCTACGTTTCAAAAAGGAAAAAAGCACATCACCGAAAAAGCCTAAAACACCAAAGAGTAGACCTAACAAAGAAAAGCAGATAAAATCTCCGAAGGGTAATAACAAATAGCCCAAGATATTACTCAGAATTATCGTCACTCCGATACCGCCGATACATCCGACAACAGTTTTATTTGGGCTGATGCGCGGAACGATCTTTCGCTTACCAAAGAATTTGCCCATGAGGTATTGGAATACATCATTCAGTTCCGTTAAAACGATGATATAGGCCAAAAGCTGCAATCCCATCCACTCATTCTGATGAATTTCTACTGCCCGGATAAAGGTCAGCTGGCTGAATGCAAGCAAGCAGGCAGCCGCTCCAAAAGTCATTCCGATCGCGGCGCTCACCGTTGTTTTCTGTTCCAACCGAAAAAAAAGCCCAATCCCTATGCACAACAGTGCAGCCCATAACAAGTAAGCTCCATACGAGCAGTAGATTAAAAGTAGCAATTGCAATAGACCAACGACAACAGCAAAGGGCAACGCAAAACTAAAATTGGGCACAAACATCTTCATAAATTCGCGCAGGCCCTGAAAGGTAAGCCAAGAAACAAACAGCAAAGATGTTGTCTGGGGGACGAAAGCAATCGCCAATACAAGTACAATGTAGCCCCAGCTTCTGACTCTTACAGGGACATCAGCAAACTTGTCCTTCGGATTAGATACTTCACTCATGTGCCACCAATGCCTTTCTCAATCGCGTTATGGAACTCAAGACCAATAACAAACATAGCACCGCAAAAAAATAGCTCGAAAATGCAGTGATCGAAATATGCAACAAACACAAAATCCCGTATAACCCCAACAGCAGTGCACGGTCACTTTTCCCCATGGGCCCGTCATAACGACGGTCATTGGCAACCACTTTTCCAATTAGACCACAGAATTCATTAATCACGCTCAGAATAATAAAGCATACAACCAGGTATAAACTCTCGGGATGAAATTTCAGCAAAGGGAAAAAGATCAGGACATCGGAGACAATATCGCCCACCTCGTTCAGAACTTCACCTGTTTTACTCATCTGATTGAAAAGACGGGCCATCATACCGTCCAATGCATTCAACGCCATTCGTAACAATAATCCGACTGGCAATGCCAAAAAGAAAACCGGGAAACGATCGGCATACCAAAACAGCAGCGCTATAAGAATAGACAGTGCGATCGACCCGATCGTAATTTGATTTGCAGTCACCTTTTTTCGATGCAAAAAGTTCAAAATGGGCATCAACAACTGCTGAAATTTTGGTTTTAATTTATAAACAGAAATCATAGTGTACGAGCTATAGCTCTCTTTTTTATTTTTTTTAAAAAAAAATTTGCATAGTGTAATAAATACACTATATTTGTATCATCATAATTTAGGTTTATAATTGGTTATTTAAGGTTTTCATTCTCCCCGTTTGAAAACCTTTTTTTTTGTCCTTAAATTATGGATTACCATCGTCCGCCGGCACCTCCGCCGCCAGAAGATCCACCGCCAAAGCTACCGCCACCACCGCTACTACTAGATCCACCGCCAGAACTGCTTGATGTAGACCGCACCTTCACAGGAATTGAATGCTCCCCATGAGATACACGATGTCCACAATTCTTACAGAGGTCAAAACGTTCTTCTAGCCCTTGTGAACTATAGGTTGCGGCTCGGATCGTTTTAGTACGCCCTGTTTCAAAGGTTCTATAATGGCATGCAGGACAATCGACAAAGCCAGCATTTTCATCCCATGGAACCAGCTTGATTTCATTGCTTGTCTGGTTTATCCAGATCTCGTAAGATCGACTGCCAATTTTCTCTTCCAAAAGCTGGCCAGCATCCAGATATGCGCTTTCTCGCGTAGATACATCATCCTTATTCATCCGTAACCAACGTCCTGAATTATCAGGCGGGGCCAGCCGCAGTTCATTTTTCCGAATCCGTTTATTCAATCCAATAAGATCAAATAAGGCCAATGGACTAAGCAATAGTGGTACAAGTCCCCACACACGAAATTTACGTAAGGCCCGCTGAATATTCTCCTCATCGCGATAGGAGTTAACAATCTGTGTGCGGCTAGCATTATATTTCATCGCCAAAGTGATGCTGCCAAATACAAATATAAAATAGGGTAAATTTTTCCACTGATAAACCACCTCAAAATTGTTTAAGGCAAAGGCACAGATAAACACACTGATAAACATGAGTATCCCCATACAGCCACATCCGCTTACCAAAGGTGGAAAATACTTACTCTTTTTCGTAAGCTGCCCCTTTATTGCTCTAGTCACCTCACCCAGCCAGATATAACATATTGCAAACAAGCCCAAGACCAAAAGAGAGTTGCGCAGGATAGGACTTTTAAAGCTCCAAACAGGTATCGCTTCCGGCATTAAGCGCTCCAGTTCAGCCCTGCTGTCTGCGGCCGTCAGTATTGTTTTTATAAAACCCGAAGCTTCTAAAACACCGCGATCATAATCTTCATTTCGGAAGTTGGGTACGAGATACTTCTCTCCTATACGTTTAAGATAAGCATCTGGCAAGATACTCTCCATACCATATCCAGTAATAAAGCGGTATTCATGCCTCTCTTTTGCAATAAACAATAAAAGCCCATTGTTGCTTTCTTTCTTACCGATACCCCATGTATTGAATAATTTTAAAGCAAATTCAAAATCACTGTCACCCATATAATTGTTAACAACAACGATGGCAAATTCACTTTTTGTAGCGGCCTCAATCTGTGACGACAAACCATCTAACTCAGACACAGCACCCGAAGATAGAATCCCATCGGGATTGGACACAAAATAATCCTGCCCCTTTATTTTTGGATTGGGCAAATTATCTACTGTATAAGCAGTAGATTGTCCAAAAGATGTTAGTCCAGTTAGGAAAGTTCCCAACCACAACAAAAAAAAGATATAAAATCGATGTAACTTCAGCATAATTTTAGAACAGCAAAATTCGGTTCATTTTCACGATATTAAGAAAAAAAAATTTATGTTGTTTATTTAAAGGGCGATGCCTAGAAAAAGGGTGAAAGTATCCGTATGAAACTATTTCATCGCTGTCAATGACCAAGCCAGTGTAAAATCAAGACACCGATCAATCCAACAACAGAGACGAGCGTTTCCATCACAGTCCATGAGCGAAACGTATCCTTCATGCTCACTCCAAAATAAGATTTAAACATCCAAAATCCCGGATCGTTGACGTGCGAGAACATGAGACTACCCGCTCCCGTCGCTAGCACCATTAATTCGGGAGTAACATCGCCTGCCTGCACAATGGGAAGCATAATGCCCGCCGCCGTTAGCCCAGCAACACTAGCCGAACCAATCACTAGACGGATGATACCAGCTATCAACCATGCAAGCACAAGAGGTGACAAGCTCAGGTCTGCGGTTAGGTCAGCGATGTAGTTCGCTACACCACTATCTACCAAAATTTGCTTGAAGGCGCCTGATGCTGCAATGATAAAAAGGATCATCATGATCCCGCGGATTGCTTCTTCCACACTTGCGGACTGGTCCCGCAAACTTTTGCCTTGACGAATACCCATTGTGTACATCGCCATTAGCGATGCGATCATTAAAGCCACCACTGGGTCACCCAAGAAACGTAGTGCCGTCAACCAAGAAGAACCTGCTGGAAATATGAGATGTGAAAATGAACCAAAAGCAATTAAAACTATTGGAAAAAGACCCGTAAATATGCTAATTGCAAATCCGGGGAGCTCTTTTCTATCTGCGTTATTCTGTTCAGGAAAAAACTCGGTCGGTGGGTTGGTCGGAATGTGCTTAAGCATCCTGCCAAAGAGTGGTCCTCCGATAATTATGGCAGGAATGGCCACAACAATGCCATAGGCCATCGTCAACCCGATATCCGCATTGTAAGTAACCGCTATGGCTGTAGCTCCCGGATGTGGCGGCAAATACCCGTGCGTCACGGAAAGCGCTGCGAGCAGCGGAATAGCGACATAAAGTAAAGGCATTTTATTGGAAGCACATACCATGAAAACAAACGGAACCAAAACGATAAAACCGACATTGTAAAATAAGGGAATCCCTACTAAAAAGCCCGTGAGAACCATTGCCCACGGTAAGTTCTTTCTCCCAAACACAGCCGTTAATACCGTTGTAATCTTCTCTGCAGCACCACCCTCCGCCATCAATTTCCCGAGTAAAGACCCGAAAGCCAACAAAAGTGCCAACTGGCCCATGGTACTGCTCACTCCGGTTTCAACAGATTTAAGGATATCGACAGCACTCATATTCATAGCAAAACCGACCGCAACAGAAGTTATCAGTAATGAAAAGATCGTGTTTAATCTGACGACAGTAACTAAGAGAAGTAATAAAGCTACTCCCAAAATAACGATGATTAGCGGCATAATAATTTATATCTAGTTAAAACTCACCTTCCAATATATGGTACAGGCGTTCAAATTTCTGGAAGTTTTTCATATATACGGCGTGATTCTCCTCACTCGGTCTATAATAGTGTTCGGGATCTAGCTTTCCTTGCGCTTGTTTGCTTTTTATAGTGGGCTCACCTCCCTGTATACCCAATGCTTCCAAGCCGATCAATGCTGCTCCCCATGCAGAGCTTTCTACTGTATTTTTGGTGAATACAGGTTTATTGAAAATGTCTGCAAGCATCTGCACCAACAATGATGAACGCGCCAGGCCGCCACTTGCGAAAAGCGTATGAATTGGCCCGGTGTTCTCCTCTAATGCGATTCCTACACTGTAAATTGCAAACAACATCCCTTCCATCATGGCACGTGCGAAGTGTGCCCTGCCGTGATGCAACTGTATTCCAAAATAAACGCCCTTTGCATTGGAATTCCAATGTGGTGCCCGTTCACCAGTGAGATAGGGCAAGAATATCAAGCCCTCTGCCCCGGGAACGACGGAGTCGATCAAAACATCTAACGACGCGGAAGGATCTCCATCTGCTTCCATTTGAATAAATTCGCGTAAAAAGTTGTCTCGAAACCAGTTGCGTAATACACCGCCATTGTTGACCGCGCCACCAATTATATATTCATTTGGTCTCAGTAGGTAGGTAAATAGCCTTTGCTTTTTTTCTTGATTTGCCTGCGAACTCGCTACGCGAATAGCTCCACTCGTACCGATAGTTACCGAAGCCACTCCAGGACGTATAGCTCCTACACCGAGATTAGCCAAACAACCATCGCTACCACCTATCACAAAAGGGGTATTTTCAGGGATGTGCATCAAGGCCGCAATTTCTCGGTTAGGCATATTTAAAACATGATCGACCGGAACTGGAGATGCTAATTGCTCTTCAGATATGCCGGCCAACCTTAACGCCTGATCAGACCATGTTAATTGATGTATGTCGAAAAGCCCTGTTGCAGACGCAATGGAATGATCGACCACATAAACGCCAAAGAGCCGGTAAAAAAGAAATTCTTTGATACCGATAAACTTGTGCGACTGAGCAAATAATTTTTGATCGTTGGACTTCATCCACATTAATTTGCAAAGCAAAGACATGGGATGTATTGGCGTTCCTGTCCGCTGATAAAGCAGTCGGCCCACCTCACTCGTCTCTAAGGCAACCGCGATATCCTCGCTTCTGCGATCTGCCCATATCATGCAATTGCTAAGTGGATTCCCTGTCGCGTCAACAGCGATCAGCCCGTGCATAGCACTACTCACCGCAATGCACACAGGTCTCGGTATCTCAGCAATAGATCGCTTTAGGCTAATCATGACATACCTAATAGAATCAATACATGCGTCATAAACAATCTCTGGATCTTGCTCATACCAGCCTTCCGACGGATTTAATATGGGATAAGATATACTATGCTGTGACAAGATGTTCCCCGCGTAGTCAAATGCAACAGCTTTCGCAGATGATGTACCAATGTCTAATCCAATAATCATAAATAAAATTGATGTTTAGGAGAGTTCAATATACGGATTATCTGTGGGTTTACAACAAAAGCTTCATTACCAGCGGAGTAATTGAAGGGAGAAAAACGCCTTATAACGATCTGCTGATAATTTGTCTTTCATAGTATCAACAAAAATGGTAAATTTCAAATTAGAAAAACGATATTAAACGATGAGCATAGATAAAAAGAATAACTGCGATTTTGGAATAGTTGGACTCGGCGTAATGGGACGTAATTTATTGCTCAACATCGCCGACAACGGTTTCGCGGTAGCAGGCTTAGACCTCGATCCACGCAAAGCTGAGTCATTGGAAGCTGAAGCAAGTGAAGGACATCGCATCAAAGTGACAACCCAAGTAGAAGAGTTTATAGGAGTTTTGCAAAAGCCCAGAGCAATTATGCTGTTGGTGCCGGCCGGAAAGCCGGTTGATATGGCGATTGCCAGTCTTGTTCCGCTTTTAGATAAAGGAGATATAATCATCGACGGCGGAAACACATACTTCGCGGATACAGACAGAAGATTTAATGAACTTTCCGTTAAGGGTATACATTTCTTCGGAATGGGCATATCTGGAGGAGAAAGTGGCGCTCGTCGTGGCCCAAGCTTGATGCCCGGAGGCGACAGAAAGGCCTACGAAAGACTAAGGCCAATATTCGAGGCGGTTTCGGCCAAGGTAGCCGACGAACCCTGTGTGGAATTTTTAGGCAACGGGTCGGCCGGAAATTATGTAAAGATGGTACATAACGGTATCGAATATGGTATCATGCAGTTAATTGCAGAGACCTATGACCTGATGAAAAAATTATATGGTTTTGATACCCAAACCATACAGCAGACCTTCGAAGAATGGAACAAGGGCGATTTAAACGCATTCTTGCTTGAGATTACCGCTCAGATTCTGAAGAAAAAAGAGGGCGACCAGTATTTGGTGGACCTGATTTCAGATTGGGCAAGATCAAAGGGAACGGGTAAATGGACTTCGCAAAATGCGATGGATCTACAGGTGCCAGTGCCGGTGATTGATGCAGCGGTCAATATGCGCGATATGTCCAAATACAAACCCGAACGTGTGGAGGCGGCAAAACTACTTAAATGGGATGGACAGCCTATTGATCTGCCCGCCGAAACGCTTATTGCTCGCTTAAAAGATGCATTGTACTTTGTGATCATCACGACCTATGCGCAAGGTTTGGCACAGCTCACTGTCGCATCAGAGAACTATAGTTATGAGCTAGATTTACAGGTGGTAACCAAAATTTGGCGAGGCGGCTGTATCATTCGCGCGTCTTTGCTCGAAGATTTTAGAAAAGCCTATGCGACTAATCCGGGCTTACGCAATATCCTACTTGATAGCACCATTGCACAGAAGCTACTGAGCACGCAGGCCAGCGTTCGCGAGGTAGTCAAAGATGCTATCGCAAACGGGATCCCCGTATCCGGATACGTAAACGCACTCGCTTATTTTGATGCCTACCGATCGGAGAAATTACCGACAAATCTGATACAAGCACAACGAGACTATTTTGGCGCACATACCTATGAACGGATTGATCAAGAAGGCATCTTTCATACACTTTGGGATTAAACGAAAAAAGCTTGAAGATTCAATTGAATCTTCCTTTGAAATGCAAAAAAGCGGCTCTTTTATATAAAAGCCGCTTTTTACAACTGAATCCCTATCGGTTTTATATGCCGTTTATCTAGAGGCTAACGTTCGATATCCTTTAAGCTGCTCATTTTCTTGTATTCCAAGAAACCTTTGATATCCTCGAAATGCTCACGTACACGCTTGTTTCCAAATTCAAAAACTTTCTCGGCTAAGCCATCCAAAAAGTCACGGTCGTGCGAAACAAGGATCAACGTACCATCAAAATCTTTTAAAGCATCTTTAATAATGTCCTTGGTCTTCATGTCTAAATGGTTGGTCGGCTCATCGAGGATAAGTACATTCACCGGTTCCAACAATAATTTTATCATGGCTAAACGTGTTCTTTCTCCTCCAGATAACACTTTCACCTTTTTGGTCGTATCATCGCCACTAAACATAAAAGCGCCCAAAAGATCTTTCATCTTAACACGTACTTCACCTACTGCGATTTGATCAATGGTATCAAAAACGGTCATTTCACCATCCAGCAATGCCGCCTGATTTTGTGCAAAGTAACCAATTTTCGCGTTGTGCCCAACCTTTAACGTCCCTTCGAAATCGATTTCACCCATAATTGCTTTGATCATCGTCGATTTACCCTCACCGTTTTTCCCTACAAAAGCCACCTTTTCTCCACGTTCGATAACCATATTTGCTTTCTGAAAGACGACATGATCGCCATAAGCTTTCGTCAGATCTTCCACAATAACCGGATATTGGCCCGAACGTGGAGATGGCGGAAATTTAAGGCGCAGCGCTGAAGTATCCACTTCATCAATCTCAATAACTTCCAATTTTTCCAGCATTTTTACACGCGACTGTACTTGCAAAGTCTTTGAATATGTACCCCTAAAACGGTCTATGAACTCCTGGTTGTCCGCAATAAAACGTTGCTGCTCTTCATACGCTTTTAACTGATGCTGACGACGCTCCTGACGTAATTCCAGATAATGACTGTACTTGGCGCGATAGTCATAAATCCGTCCCATCGTCACCTCGATGGTCCGATTCGTAATATTGTCGACAAAAGCCCGGTCGTGCGAGATCACAATAACTGCTTTCGCCGAATTGACCAAGAAGTCCTCAAGCCATTGAATACTCTCAATATCCATGTGATTGGTAGGCTCATCCAATAAAATCAAATCTGGCTTTTTTAGTAATATCTTAGCCAACTCGATGCGCATACGCCAGCCCCCGGAAAATTCAGAAGTCTGTCTAGTAAAATCCGTACGCTCAAAACCAAGACCCTTCAAGACCTTTTCAACCTCCGCATCATAATTAACTTCCTCAATCGAATAGAACTTCTCACTTAATTCAGATACCCGTTCGATCAATTGCATATAATCATCAGATTCATAATCCGTACGAATATTCAACTGCTCATTCAAGCCTTCCAGCTCATCACGCATTCCGTAGACTTCTTCGAAAGCCTTAGATGTCTCTTCAAAAACAGTCACATTATCCTGTGTCAGCAAATGCTGCGGTAAATAGGCTATAATCGCATCCTTTGGCCCCGAAACATGACCTGTCGTAGGCTTTCCTGCCCCCGCTATAATTTTCAACAAGGTAGATTTACCAGCACCATTTTTGCCCATCAATGCGATCTTGTCATTCTCATTAATCGAGAAAGACACATCTGAAAAAAGAGTCGTTCCCCCAAAGGAAACGGAAATATTATTTACGTCAATCACTGTATGTTCACTTAATTTTGGCACAAAGATAAGCGAATCAATCTTATAAATAGACAATGGTGCATTTTTGTGTATCTTTGCGCCATGCGTTTTGATATTATTACGGTCTTACCAGACCTACTTGAAAGTCCATTTGCACACTCAATTTTGCAACGAGCGAAGAATAAAGGTTTGGCTGAAATACATGTTCACAACTTAAGAGACTATTCAACCAATAAACACAAAAGTGTCGATGATTATCCCTACGGCGGCGGATCCGGTATGGTTCTTCAAATCGAGCCTTTTGCAAAGTGTATTGAGCAACTGCAATCCGAACGTGTATACGATGAGATCATCTATATGACTCCAGACGGTGAAACATTCAATCAGGATATTGCGAACGGACTATCTACAAAAGGAAATATGATGATCCTCTGTGGACATTATAAGGGAATTGACCAACGTATTCGTGATATCTACGTAACAAAAGAAATTTCGGTCGGCGATTACGTGCTATCTGGAGGAGAACTTCCGGCCGCAATTGTTACAGACGCTATTATCAGATTAATCCCTGGAGTATTATCAGACGAAACTTCCGCTCTTTCCGATTCATTTCAGGATGGATTGCTCGACGCACCTATCTATACACGCCCTGCAGAGTGGAAAGGCCATAAAGTACCCGATATTCTACTCAGCGGTCACGAAGCAAAAATTGCCGCATGGAAAGATGAACAACAGTTGAAAAGGACACAAGAAAGACGCCCTGATTTATTAAATGATTAAGAAATAAGCGGAATTTTTGTTTTTTTGTCACAAAAAGTTTGCTTATTTATTTTTTTTTATAAATTTGTGTAATAATGACACGAAGATATACAAATACAAATTGGTGGTGGCCTGGAGCAATAAGCATCGGGAATCAATTGGTATTGTTATAATATTTCATAATCAACCAAAACCATTTATGGAAATTCCAACCCCGATGCTAACCAGTATCGGGGTTTTTTTATGCATGAATTTACAACAAGAAGATAAGACACATAAAATGAAGTATACATTCAAAACACAAAGCAGAAAGTTGCTTGCGGATACAACTACGCCAGTGAGCATCTATCTTCGTCTAAGAGATATCTTTCCAAACTCATTGCTATTGGAAAGCTCCGACTATCATAGTCGCGACAATAACATTAGCTACATCTGTTGCCAGCCAATTGCTGGAATCCAGCTCGATGAAAAAGAGCTAACGCTTACGTATCCTAATAGGGAGCGTATCGTAAAAAATGCGAAAGAAATTGAATTACGTCAGGAAGTATCCGATTTTAGGAATTCCTTCGAAGACCATACAATCGCCGAACTTAACCTCATTTCCAATGGCTTATTTGGATATTTCACCTTCGATTGTATCGAACACTTTGAAGATATCAAACTGACCACTTCGCCAGATCCGGCGCGGAAAATACCATTTATGCAATATCATATCTACAAATATGTTATTGCTATTGACCACTTCCGAAACCAACTCTACATCTTTGAACACCTGCTGGATGACGAAGAATCAGAACTCGAAAGAATGCAGTTTCTAATTCAGAACAAAAACTTTCCTGAATATTCCTTTAAACTTGCCGGTGAAGAAAGCTCCAATCGTACCGATGAAGAGCACCGTCAGTTGGTCAAGAAAATGAAAGAACATATCCAACGTGGCGATGTTTTTCAGATTGTTCCATCCAGAGGGTTTAAAACACCGTTCTCTGGTGATGAATTCAATGTCTATCGTGCATTGCGATCCATCAATCCCTCACCTTACCTTTTCTATTTCGATTACGGTGATTTTAAACTTTTCGGATCCTCGCCAGAAGCGCAATTACGCATTCACGGAAAACAGGCAACCATCTTCCCCATTGCAGGAACATTCAAACGTACGGGCAACATGGAGGAAGATCAGAAAATTGCCTCTAGACTCAAAGAAGATCCAAAGGAAACTTCTGAACACGTTATGCTTGTCGATCTTGCCCGCAATGACTTAAGTAGACATTGTACACAAGTTAAAGTTGAGTCCTATATGGAACCGCAATATTACTCCCATATTATCCATCTGGTCTCCAAAGTAACGGGCAGATTGAAAGATAACATCAATCCGTTTGACATTGTAGGCGATACATATCCCGCCGGCACATTGTCGGGGGCACCAAAACATATGGCGCTGACCTTAATCGATCGCTATGAAGGATTGCAACGTTCTTTTTATTCCGGTGCAATTGGATTTATGGGTTTTAACGGAGACTTTAATCACGCCATTATGATTCGTTCCTTCCTAAGCAAACAAAACACCTTACATTACCAAGCAGGCGGTGGTATTGTTCTCGATTCAGATCCTGAAATGGAACTTCAAGAAGTAAATAACAAAATCGCTGCATTGCGAAAAGCACTACAACTAGCAGAAACATTATGATCAGACCATTGGAATACTGCGTCGATAAGCATCATATCCGCACGTCAATAGATACCATTGATAACCGCATTGTGGAGCTATTGGCCCTGCGAAAATCCTATATTGACAAAGGCAAATCGCTAGATGATGAGCAAGCAGAAGAACAGCCACCAATTCGGAATTTAAACAATCATTATGGGGTACTAGCAAAAAAATTTAATTTGCCTACTGAATTTATTCAATCCATATTCCAAGAAATTGAACACTACATTCATCAAGATTTTATAGCAAAAGGTTATGAGCAACAATAAAATAGTCGTTATAGATAACTACGATTCCTTCACCTACAACTTAGTCCATTTATTACAGGAGTTAGACCAAGAGTACGTTGTATGGAGAAATGATAAATTTAAACTGGAAGATATTGATGCTTTCGATAAAATACTTCTTTCGCCGGGCCCTGGTATTCCAGAAGAGGCGGGGTTATTGCTTGACGTCATCCGTACATATGCTCCTCACAAAAGTATATTGGGTATCTGCTTAGGTCAGCAGGCTATTGCAGAGGTTTTTGGTGGGACCTTGTTCAATATGGAAAAACCTTTGCACGGTGTAGCAACAAATATCACCGTTGTTGACCAATCGGAAAAATTGTTTCAAGATTTTCCAAAAGATTCGAAAATAGGGCGATACCACTCCTGGGCAGTTAGCCAGGATACTCTTCCAACCTGCCTCAAAGTAACAGCCGTCGACGAAAATGGCATTATCATGGCCTTGACACATACCGAATACGATGTCCGAGGGATGCAGTTTCACCCCGAATCGGTATTGACGACGAATGGAAAAAAGTTAATTGAAAACTGGTTGGGAATCTAAAATTTATAAAAATGACTATACTGGATAAAATCATTGAAAGAAAAAAGATAGAAGTGGAAAAAGCAAAAGCTTCAGTTCCCTTGGAGGAGTTATTAAACTATCCCTATTTCAGCGTTGCTTGCCTATCGTTGAGGGAGTCTATTCTTGATCCTGAAAAAACAGGAATAATAGCCGAGTATAAAAGAGCATCACCATCAAAAGGAGAAATCAACAGTACCTCCACCGTAGAAGATGTTGTTAAGGCCTACGAAGAAGCCGGTGCTTCAGCAGTTTCTGTCCTCACTGATGGAGAGTTTTTCAAAGGAAATTTAGCGGATCTATCTAAAGCGCGTGAAGCAATCAGTATCCCTATTTTAAGAAAAGAATTTATCGTGGATAAATATCAGATTACTGAAGCTAAAGCCTATGGTGCAGACGTCATCCTTTTAATCGCTGCATGCCTGAAAAAGGAAGAAGTACAGGAATTCGCCGCATATGCTAAACAAATTGGCTTAAATGTCTTGCTCGAAGTACACAATGAACAGGAGCTATTAGACAATCTTTTTGACGACATTGATGCAATTGGTGTCAATAATAGAAACCTGAAAGACTTTTCGGTGGATCTTCAACATTCTTATAATCTTTTAGACCAAATTCCAACAGAATATATCCGGGTATCGGAGAGCGGTATATCGGATCCTTCAACCATTAAAGCACTTAAAAAAGCTGGATTCCAGGGATTCTTAATTGGTGAAAATTTTATGAAGACAGCCGATCCTGGTCGAGCGATCAAGGAATTCGTAAAAGAAATCTAAAAACTTATTTAAAACCAATCTAAATAAAACTATCTTTGCCAAAGACATATGCTAAGGTCTTTGTATTTTGGAAACGGATTTTTTTATTATCGATAGAAAGAGTTTTGAGCAAATATATCTTCGCCACTGGGAAGGTATGTTTGCTTTTTGCCTTAGCAATATCCACGATGAAGAGCATTCAAAAGAAATTGTACAGGATGTTTTTAAATCACTTTGGGAGCGCAAGGAAGAACTCCGTCTGAGGGAGGTTGAGCGCTATTTGATCCGATCTGTCAAACTCAAGACTTTTGAATATATACGTAATAAAGTATCCCGCCAACAACATCTGAACAATATTTCAAACATAACGGAATCTCAATATTCAGACAATACACTGATTGCCGAAGAACTTGCAGACAAAATTTCCTATCTGGTAACCACATTGCCTAACCAATGCCGAAAAGTATTTCAGATGAGTAGAGAGCAAGGACTCACAAATAAGCAAATTGCAGAGAAATTGGTAATATCTGAAAGAGCTGTAGAATATCATATTTCTAGAGCCCTAAAAACATTGAAGACAGAATTAATAGAATATATATCATAAGTTGTTGATGCAGAAAAGAGAAATCTCGTACTTTTGTTATTGAGTTGAATATACGGATGAAAATAGATCATAAGTTAATAGCGAAATACCATTTGGGGCAATGCTCTCCAACAGAAAAACTGCTGGTAGAAGAATGGCTGATGGATGATACGTTCGAATCCAACCCAATACCGATTTCAACAGCTAAAAAAAATAAATTGGAAAACGATATCTGGGCAGATATCAACACCTATATCGAGACCGCAGAAGCTCCGATAGAAATTAAGAGCAAAAAATACCCGCTTAAATATGTTGGCATTGCAGCTTCCTTCCTAATCCTGCTTAGCTTTGGCCTCCATCAGTTCAATAACATGAAGGAGAAAACTGATGCAACATTTGACAACGCGCGGAATGGGAACTTGAAATATATCAATCAACAAAATTATAAAATAGTTTTGGGTAAAAATGCGACGGCTCAGATCAATACCGATACAGGGATAATTAAGACTACAGGCAATATGCTCTTTATCCCCAAAAGGAACTTTGCTTTTAGCATGCCGGGGGCTGATAAAAAGAAAGAATTAAAAACGGGCGAAATCTATTTTGTTCTGCAGCCACAAAAAAATGGGAAACAGGTTATTATTGCAAAATCCGAACTAACCTTTCTGGCGCCGACATTACAACACGAACTTAAATTGCAATTTAACATCATTTAATCGACAAAACTCCACCACCCATAGTACTATGCTATCAAGCCGCCTTATCTTATTTCTCCCACTTTTGCTTTTTGGCTTAATGATAAGTTGCCAATCAGAACATAGGGAGAAGAGCTTAGTAGGCAAATATAGCCTCTATACAATGGATAAGGATTTAGGTAACACTATCGTCACGACTAACAGCATGAATAGCGGAAAATTGACTATCCACCAAAATGGAGTGGCTATTCCTACGCAGGAGTTCGATCGCAGTATCATTGTTAAAAATGGTAAATTTTATTTCCTCAATGAAGGGAAATTCAAAAAATATACACTCGAAAAATCAGGTCTAAAAGAAATTGGACAACTGCCAATGCCCGACCAGCATATAGAAAATATCAACTGGATAAATAACGATACACTGCTCTTATTTACATCAGACAACAAAACTAACCGGCGTCTATGGTACACAAAGATCACTATCAAACCTTTTAAAATCGTTCAGCAACAAGAATTAAAAATACCTTCCTCAGCTCCTGACTTTAATATTATCTCGGTTGGTTTTAGTACCATACACCAGCAACAGCTGCTAATTGGTTACACGTTTAATAAAATTATCAATGAAACAGACTTTACCACAATAGATACCCTATATGTGGCTACCCTAGATAAAACAACACTAAAGCTAAAGGGAGTCCAAAAAGATACCCGATCTACTTATCCAGGTGGAATAAACACCGTCCAATCTTACAGTTTCAATGATGAAAACGGAAATTACTACTTTATGGCCTGTCCCGGTATTGCCTTGGGCAATATACCTTCAAAGCCCACAACAATCTTTAAGATTGAGAAAGAATCCACACAGATCGATCCAAATTACTTCTTTAATGTAACAGCACAAACCCACAATCACGCCTACGGAATCTGGTATTTAGGTAACAACCAAGCTATTATACGAAGCGAACGCAAAGATCGTTATACAGATTTCAGCGACCACCACTCAACCTATCAATTCGAATATTACCGCATTGACCTCGTCAAAAAGACTACGCACAAACTTGACCTCCCTTTCGACAAAGGAACCCGCAAAGAATCTGTTCTCGTCGAAAATGGCAAAGCCTATATTGCTATCGACGACAGCTCAGACCGACATCAGGTCTGGATCTATGATATAAAATCAGAAGAGATAAAGGCGGGGCTTCAACTGGATCAGGCTACGGACTTTATCGTAAGGATAGATCGACTAAATTAATTCCACCTGTAAAACAGGTGATTACAATAAATATTCTTTTTTTTCAACGCAAGACCTTCGGTAAATCTAGGCATACGCTACTTAGTTAATATGTATTTAATCTAAATAAGTGTATGTCAAATTTTAGAGCGATATCTACCTGTGCATTGCTATCGTTTTCTTCCGCACTCTTTGCACAACAATACGGCGTATTGCAAGGACAAATAAAAAGCTCGAAAGATGGGAGCTTATTACATTCGGTTAGTATCAAAATAAAAAATACGCAACTAGGAACAACATCCGATGCATCGGGAAATTTTCAACTGCCGCATATTCCCTTCGGGAAATATAAAGTACTTATATCTACCGTAGGTTACGCTAGTCGAGAAGTTCAAATTGATATATCTGCTATTGCTACAAAAAAATTAAACATTGATCTCGATCCAACAGCGCAACAATTGGGTACAGCTCAAGTGGATGGAAAATCGGAAAGCACCAAACTGAAGGAAACAGGCTTTGCTGTTAATGCGATAGAAACAAGACAATTTGCCAATCTAAATCTCGACATCAATCAGGTATTATCCCGCAGTCTCGGTGTAAATATCCGCGAATCGGCGGGTCTCGGTTCTGATTTTAAATTTTCTATCAATGGACTTTCAGAAAAACAGGTTCGCTTCTTTATTGACGGCATTCCAATGGAAAACTTCGGATCAGGATTGACGTTAAACAACATACCTGTTAACCTAATTGAACGCATCGAAGTATTTAAAGGTGCCGTTCCAGCATATCTTGGTTCGGATGCACTCGGCGGTGCCGTCAATATCATCACCAATCAGTCTGCCGGCAATATGCTGGATGCCAGCCTTGCTTATGGCTCCTTCAATACCATGCGTGCTGCAGTAAATGGTCGATTTACAGATCACAAAACTGGCCTGTCCATTCAATTAGGAGCCTTCCATAATCTTTCCGACAATAATTACTGGATGCGCAACAATCCTAAAAATGAGGCACCGATTAAAGTGATTGAAAATGAAAAAATCATAGAACGCGATGCCAAACGCTTTCACGATAGGTACCGTTCCGATATGGCACAATTCGAAATATCCTTATCCGACAAAGCTTGGGCAGATAAGATTTCATTCGGATTGACATATTCGGACTTCAACAAAGAAATACAGACCGGTGCTACCCAAAATACGGTATACGGTGAACTCCGTACTGTGGGCAACTATATAATGCCTTCTTTCAAATACAAAAAAGACAACTTTTTGATCGAAAAGCTAAATATGAACGGCTATGCTTCTTATGGTATCGACAGATACCGTGTCATCGATACAGCTAGCCAAAGCTATGGCTGGGGCGGTGGAACAGGAATCCCATTAGCAATTTCGGGAGAACTCAATGACATCAAAACCATCTATCATTATAAAAACAAAAGCGCACTAATACGTACAAACTTTAGTTATGAGTTGGACGAATTCAACGCGCTCAACCTCAACTATAATTTTGCACATAGCAGCAGGTCGGCAGAAGAAGAACTTGGTAATGCGAAAAGCAATCCATTGGGAACTCCCAACACCATATCCAAAAATATTTTAGGACTTGCCTATCAAAATCTTACACTGGACAAACGTCTTAGTACATCCATTTTTACGAAGTTATATAATTTGGGAACATTTGCCCGAGACGTCGTCTATTTCAGTGGCAGCGATGGCAACGGTTATACAAATAAAGACAACAGGTTCAATAAAAACTATATCGGTTATGGTCTTGCCTCCCGGTTCAGCCTAAGGCAGAATCTCGGAATCAAGGCATCCTACGAACGCACCTATCGTCTCCCGGAATCGCAAGAAATGTTTGGTAATGGGATCAATATCATTGCCAATAACAAGCTAAAACCTGAGAATAGCAACAACATCAATGCTGGGCTCTATCTCAATCAACACTTCGGTAGACACAGCCTTAACTTTGAAAGTTCCTATTTCCTACGGTATGCAAGCGATTTTATCTATTTCAAGCCCACGGGTGGAAAGTTTTCCAGTTACCAAAATTTGGACAAGACTACAATCAATGGCCTTGAAGCAGAATTAAAATATCAGTATGCTAATTTGCTGGACTTTTCGATCAACGGTACGTACCAAAATTCAACGAATAAATCCAAATACATTGATGGGCAAACCGCTAACCCCGACATAACCTATAACGACAGAGTACCCAATCAACCTTGGTTGTATGGGAATCTTAATTTGAGCATCTATAAAAATAATTGGTTGGCACCGGATACGAAATTGCAGTTTATCTGGTCCTCAAATTACACCCACTGGTATTACTTGGATTGGGAAAGTGTGGGTAGTAAGGAATCTAAAAACCAAATACCTACACAGTTTATCCACAATGCAGCTCTCTCCTATTCTTTTGCAAAAGACAAATACAATATTTCTGTCGAATGCAGAAACCTGACCAATGAGCTGGCTTATGACAACTTTAGGTTGCAAAAACCAGGGCGTTCATTTCACGTCAAACTCCGATATTTCTTAAATAGCTTTAATCACAATTAATTATGTTTTCAAATTTAAAATCCACAGCAGTTCTCTTTAGCGCGAGTCTTATGGTAACATTGGCCGCATGTTCCAAAAGCAATCCCGGTAGCGAAGTAGAGCCTCCTGCGCAGGAAAGTGCAACATATGGTTTTGTTGTCGAGGCAGGAACACCAGCCGCAACTTACAATCTTGTTGCCAACTCCCTAACAGAAGGAATCCTTACCACTGCCGCTAACGGTGCAAAATCCAATTACGCAGCCATAACCTCAAAAGGTGAATTTTATTACGGGATAGACACAGATTCTAAAACATTAGTCAAATACACAAGTGATAACTCCAAAATTACAGTTGTCAAAGAAATTCCATTTCCTGCAATAAGCTGGGCATATTACTCCAGTTTCTATAAATGGAAAGATGACAAAACACTGGTCTTGTTTAGTTCAGATGCTGCAATTCAATTTGAATATGCTATCCTCGATGTCGAGAATATGAAAATTACCAGCAGTGGTAAATTGAATATTCCCGGCCTAATGGACGGATATTATTTCTGGGCTTACAATGCCGCTTTTATTGGTGATAAATTGTATTTATCCTACACACAGGAAAACAATGATACAGGCATCTCTGTAAGCAAAACGTATCTGGCGAGTATGGACTATCCTTCGATGAGCAACATTACAGTGACACAAGATGACCGGTTCACCTTCCCAAGTCATTACACCCTGAATGTACAATCCTCATTCACGCAAGATCAGACAGCTTATTTTATTACTTCACCTACAATTTGGTCAACAAAAACAACGGGTGAACCTTTCGGAATCTTTAGGGTACAGAACAATTCAAAAGAGATCGATCCAACCTATTTCTACGAATTGACCGACCGCACAAAAGAAGAAGCTGTTGGACTTACCTATGTCGGTAACAACAAGGCTGTTGTTAGAATCTTGGATAAAACTAAAATTAAGGACTCAGATTCTTATGGAACAGCATATATCACAAGCTTCTATTTGGTTGACGTAAAAGCACAGACCAAGTCAAAAATCAATATCCCTTTGGCCAAAGGAACTCCTTTTGCCGAAAACGTAGTGTCGGATGGGGATAATATTTACATTGCTGCGAATACAGCAGAGGGCTACTATGTGTATCAATACAACACTTCTTCTCAAGCTGTCTCTAGAGGACTAAAACTTGAAGGTATAAATGCCGTCAATAAAATGGTCAAATTATAACTATAATTAAAGAAAGTCACTTTGTAAGCATGATGGAAACACTATTCCTAATGCCTACAAAGCGACTTTACCTCAGTCCTTACTGGGCGACGATGATCAAATCCGTCAATTATGCTAAGTAAAATTAATGCCTGGCTCCATCTTTGGTTAGGGCTTGCTGCCGGTATACCCGTTATTATATTAGGAATTACAGGCTGCGTACTTGTCTTTGAACATGACATCAAAGAATTAACAACAAACTATATCCACATCGAACCACGAAGGGCAGATGAGCAACTTCCACCTTCAGCGATTTACAAGGCCGTAAACAACATCCTTCCAGATAAAGAAATTGCAAGTTCATGGTATTATGGACTTGATAAATCTGTCAAGGTCAGTTTGGATCATTCCGACAGTCTGGTGTATGTAAACCCCTATACAGCGGAAGTATTGGCTATTGTCGATCATGAAGATTTCTTTCATTTTATGGATGAAGGGCACCGCCATCTATGGATGCCTGTTAAAATAGGCCGGCAGGTTGTTGGATGGAGTACTTTCATTTTCTTTATCTTGCTGATCACAGGACTTATTCTGTGGTGGCCAAAAAAATGGAATAAAAAATCAAAAGAACAAAGTTTTAAAATCAAATGGAAAGCTAAGTTTAAGCGAGTCAACTATGATTTACATAATGTACTCGGCTTCTATTCACTTACATTAGCTTTTGTCATGTGTTTAACAGGACTCATTATGAGCTTTCCTTGGATAAGAAATTCTGTTGTTTGGCTGACAGGCGGTTATCCTCAGGACAAGAAAATAGAAAAAGTAGACCACAGCAGTCAAATCGATCAGCCTTTAAATGACGCGCTACAAGTTGCCGACCAAATTTGGTATAAGGTACGCCATGAGTATGCCAAATACAACAAAGAAGCAGTTATTGTCCATTATCCCGAGAGCGAAGACAAAACAGTATACGCATGTACCGATATGGAAGGCGGCACCTGGCGAGATCTCAATTTCGATCGAAATACACTTGAACTTACAGGCCGGAAACAAGGACCCATTGATGAGGCCAACGCGACAGAATGGTTGATGCGATCCAACTATGCGCTTCACACGGGTTTTATCGGTGGAATGACAACCAAAATCATCTACTTTGTTGCCTCACTTGTATGCGCAACTTTACCAATAACAGGATTTTATATCTGGTGGGGGAAGAAAAGAAAAGCGATAAAAAAACGAAACGCACTCCATTAGCAACACCCTAAATTATAGCAATACCGTAACTATACCATTATGCTCTACTTCAATCATCATATCTTTAGTCTACTATTAATTTGCACAGTATCCAGTAGCTTTGCCCAAAAAAGAAGCCACATCAAAGGTCAAATTATCGGTGAAGATAAGCAGGCAATTCCATATGTGAATGTCAGCCTTCATCAAGCGAAAGACAGCACATTAGCAAAAACTATCACCGCTGATAGTACCGGGCATTTTATTTTCGGTGACACAAAGGCAGGCCGTTATTATATAAAAGTAAAAAGCATCACACACCAAGAGACCTTTAGTCCACATTTCAGTTTGGATGAACAACTCGGTGGATACGACCTGGGTCAGATTGTATTGCTAACAAATAATGAATACTTAGCCGAGGTGCTTGTGGTACGCAAAAAGCAATTTATTGAACAGCAACGGGATAAACTAATATTTAATATTGAAAATTCCATGCTTGCGGAGGGAAATAGCGGGCTTGAATTGCTCAACAAGCTACCGGGCGTAGTAGCAGATGACAACGGAACATTATTCATTAAAGGGAAATCAGGTGCAACGGTAATGATCAATGGAAAACTGACTTATCTTTCTGGTGACCAATTGGCCAATCTATTACGGAGCACATCTTCCATTGATATCAGCAAAATTGAAGTCATGACTAATCCTAGTGCCAAAGAAGATGCGGCCGGATCGGCCGGAATCATCAATATTGTTTTGAAAAAAGGAATAAGAGAGGGATGGAATGGTTCTATTTCCCTCAACGGTGGTGCAGGCCGAGGGCCGCATTTTGGCGGAGGTATTAATCTTAATTACCGCACTGAAAAACTAAATGTATTCGGAATCTATAATCAGTATCATCAGAACCTGGAGTACTTTAATTCCCTCACACGCTACTTCTATACGGATCAAGGTAACCGCCCCGAATCTTATACACAACAGGAAAATAAGATACAGCCCAAACTTCGATCTAATAACTTTAGAGCTGGTATAGATTACAACATAGATTCCAGACAAACACTGGGCGTGCTGATTAATGGTGGATTCGGCAAATACCCGAAGTATGAACCCACGACAAATAGCTTCAGTACCTTTGACGATAATCGATTAATATGGTCTTCATCTACGATAACGGAAGGAAAAGAACGCTGGCGGGATATGCTTTATAATTTCAACTACGGCATTAAATTTAATGAGAAAGGACACGAATTAAAAATCGATCTTGATCTTGTAGACCATTATTCCAAAATGGATCAAGAACTGAACACCAACTATATAAAAGCAGATGGCACTCCGCTCAATCGGCCTTCTTCACGTCGAGGCGACATCCCCTCAGACAATAAAGTGTACGTCGCCAAGTTGGATTATACACTGCCCCTAACCAAAGCGTATCAACTGGAGGCTGGCTGGAAAGCCAGTCATGTCCGTACAGAAAATGACCTACATTACGATACCTTACAAAATGATCAATATGTCTCTGACCTGACAACAAGCAATCATTTCATTTACAAAGAAACCATACAGGCAGGCTATATTAATCTTTCCAAAAGTTGGAAAAAAATTTCGGCTCAGGTTGGCTTGCGGGGAGAACACACACATACATCAGGCCATCAAATTACGCTGAATGAACACTTTGAAAAATCCTATTTCAAACTATTTCCATCAGCATTTCTAACTTACGCTGTCAATGAAAAAAACAAATTGCAGACAAGCTACAGCTACCGTGTGCAAAGACCATCATTTTGGGATCTCAATCCATTTCGTGTATACACCGATCCTTTCTCCTATTCGGAAGGCAATGCCCGTCTGAACCCTGCATATGAACATGCATTTGAGCTGGGATATACTTTTTCTAACAAATATATTTTCACACTGAATTATGCTTCACGAACTGACGTTGTCAACGACATCCTAGGAAGGGATTTATCCAATCCGTATATAACTTACGAACGGCCAGAGAATATCGGCTCATTCAAAAATTTTGGCGTTTCTTTTATCGCTCCGACCCAATTGACAAGTTGGTGGTCAGCCACGCACTTCACAAACTACTACCGTAATGAATATGAAATTCCACAGGACGGCATACTGATTAGCCGTAAAGGCAATACGCTGACCCTGAATAGCCAGAATACATTCAAACTACCGAACGACTGGTCCATAGAAGTGGGCGGGAGCTACACCTCCGGATTGACGATAGGGTTAAGCCAGATCAAGAGCTATGGCCAGTTATATAGCGGCATCCAAAAAAACTTCCTCAATAAAAAAGCCACGCTGAAATTAGTGGTTAATGACATTTTCAGAACCAATAATCGACGATATGAAACGATCTCGCCAACGATCAGGCTCATTGGTAGATCTAATCCCGACAGTAGAACTGCCATCCTATCTTTCAGCTACCGTTTCGGTGGTTCTCAAAACACAACGGCACAACGCACTACGGGTTCCGAAGAAATCAAAAGTCGACTCTAAACTCATGACAGTTCGCTAACTTTATACTAATACCAAATTTTGTACCTTTGTAAAAAAAAATTGAAGATGTCGGTCAAGATTGGTGAAAATATTGATTTGGGTGAATTCCCTTTGTTACTTGCTCCGATGGAGGATGTCAGCGATCCCCCATTTCGGTATGTTTGCAAACAAAATGGTGTTGATTTAATGTATACTGAATTCATTTCCTCAGAAGGGCTGATTCGTGATGCGGCTAAATCTGTTCAAAAACTTGATATTTTTGAATATGAACGGCCTATCGGTATCCAGATATTCGGTGGAGATATTGAAAGTATGCGCCAATCAGCTGAAATCTGCACAAAAGCAAATCCAAATCTAATCGACATCAATTACGGCTGCCCTGTTAAGAAAGTGGTCTGTAAGGGAGCCGGCTCTTCCTTATTGCAAGACATTGATAAAATGGTTGCCATGACCAAAGCTGTTGTTGAAGCAACTCATCTACCCGTTACAGTAAAAACACGTCTTGGCTGGGATGACAATACCAAAAATGTATACGAGGTAGCAGAGCGATTGCAAGATGTTGGCATAAAAGCATTAGCAATACATGGCCGTACCCGTGCGCAATTGTACAAAGGTCAGGCTGATTGGTCCATGATCCGTGACATCAAACGCAATCCGCGCATTCAGATTCCAATTTTTGGTAACGGTGATGTGGATTCGGTGGAGAAAGCCGCGGCCTGGAGACAAGAATATGAGGTTGATGGCATTATGATTGGTCGTGCTGCAATTGGTTACCCATGGATCTTTAGAGAAATCAAACATTTCTTCCACACAGGTGAGCGCCTGGAGGGGCCTACTATTGCCGAACGTGTCGAGGTATGTAAAACACACTTAAACAAATCCATTGAATGGAAAGGTGATAAATTAGGGATTTTTGAAATGCGGAGACATTACGCAAATTATTTCAAAGGAATTCCAAATTTCAAAGAATCCAGAATGAAACTTGTCAGCTTACAAACGCAAGACGAGATTTTGGATGTACTCCATGATATTGAACATACCTTCGAAACTGAAGTATTTTAAGATTTTTCAATACATAAAAAAGGCGANNTCGCCTTTTTTATGTATTGAACAAACCAGCTATTTTCTTCGAATTAATTTCATCAGCCCATTCTTTTCAAGAATAAAAGTGAAGCCCAATAATAACAATAGCATCCCATTGCCTATCCAGATGTTACTATGAAAAACTTGAAAGCTCATCCATGAAATCAGAAGCCCTACCCCAAGATAAATGGCAATTTTTATCAATTTATAAGGTATAGGATAATACATCTGACCCCAGTACAGTGAAAAGCCAATCATCACCAAGTACACCACTGTCGTAGACAAAACAGCCCCAACATAGGAATACACTGGAATCAGCCAAACATTCAGCATAATCGTTAATAAAGCTCCTATTCCTGAAATATAGAGTGCATATCGTGTCTGGTCTGTCAACTTGTACCAAATTGACAGGTTCATATATATCCCTAGTAGTACATAGTTAAACAGTAGAATTGGAACAATTTTGAGTCCGGTCCAGTAGACAGCAACTTCCGATTCATTTCCTTTAATGAAGTACTTAAGCCAATCGAGATTAACGGTTAGTCCAACCATTGCAATGACCATCAAAATAACAAAATACTCCATGATTAGCGCATAGGTTTTCGATGCATTCTGATTTTTCGAATACGAAAAGAAAAATGGTTCTGCCCCTAGCCTAAAAGCCGTAACAAATAAGCTTAGAAATACGGCCAATTTGGCAACCGCACCATAGATACCTAATTCGTCTTTCCCAGTCTCTCCGGGCAACAATTTCAGAAAGAACATTTTGTCTAGATTCTCATTAATAATAAATGAAATATTAGCGACTAAAATTGGGAAGCTATACGTTAACATTTCATGCAGTAATTTTCGATCTAGATTGAATCGGAAAGTGAGCAACTCGGGCAGTAGTAGGATTAATGTAACAATACTCGCGAAAAGGTTGGAAATAAAGACATAGCCAATCCAGCCTTCTTTAAACCATGTTCCGGCAAAATCAGCCCAAAAGCTATACTGGTGAACCCAATCAGGCAAGAAATAAATGAAGAACAGGTTTGAAATCACCGTAACTCCAATATTAACGAATTTTAGTGCGCTATATTTATAGGGCCTTCCTTCAGCGCGAAGTTTTGTAAATGGGATAACGGCAAGCGCATCAGCAACAAGAATAAAAGCGAAATATTTAATATATCGCTCATACAGATCAACATCGCCACCATCTGCAAACCATGCTGCAATGGGCCGCGTAAATACAAAGACAGATAACAATAAAATAAACGAAGTGACTAACGTAATAAAGAAACTATTATTGTATACTTTAGATCTATCTTGTGTTTCGACCTTTTGCAAATAGCGAAAATATGTCGTCTCCATACCAAATGCCAGCACAGCATTCAACATAGACATCCAGGCATAAAAATTAGAATAGATGCCGTAGACTGCCGCATCTTTAAATTTCCTCAGATAAAGCGGCGTCATCAAAAATCCTATCATTCTTGAAACGATAGTCGTTATACCGTAAATGAAGGTATCGCTGAGAAATTTTTTGATCGTAGACACTGGGCTTAGGATTGAACTCTTTTAACTACTTCAAAATTAGAAAAGCTTTTCAGTTCGCCTTCCTCTATTTCTACACTTTCAACAATTGCACCTTCGGGGCCTTCTTGGCAGAACTCCAACAGTGAATCCAGTGCAAAATCATCGCCCTCAGCTTCAATATAAACGGAACCATCTTTTAAATTGACCACAAAGCCCCTGACACCAACTTGATCAGCAACTGCCTTGGTTGTCAATCTAAAAAAGACCCCCTGTACTTTACCTCTTATTGAAATATTCAAATGTTTCATCTGTAACTTATTTTTTCTTCCATCTGTCAGATGGAGCAATCCATGACTATAATTTCATTCGTATAGTCATGGGTTGTTCATTAAAAACAAAAGTACAGAAGTTTTGGGGAATAAAATACTAGGCTAAGCGTTTTACCTTCACATCATCAGTCAAGCGCATATGTTCCATCCCCTGAAGCAATACAACACCTGGCTTTTTACCGACCTCCAATGATCCAAATTCGTCCTGAATATTTAACGCAATAGCACCATTAATCGTGGCCCATTGTATAGTCTGTAAGAAATCAAGATCCTCGAAGTGTGCATGTAACACCTTTAGTTCCTCCAGAATGGACAGTGTATCGTTGGAAGCTAAACTATCGGTTCCGATCACAATACGTTGTCCTGCATTTAAAAAATTCTGAATTTTAGGTAGAACCCCCTCAATATAAAGGTTAGCTTTCGGACATAAACACCACGTGACGTCACGCCCCATACGCTCAACAAAATCAAGATCTTTTAAAGACGTATAGGTATTATGAACCAACAACAATTTATTTGGGTAAGGCAAATAAGGCAAATAAGATTGAATTGAATTTCTTGCCTGCGCTTTTATCGTATCTGCATTTTTTCCAATACTTTTATAAAAGTCTAAAAATTCGCCCATTTTATAACGGAACAACTTATTCTCTTCCTCACTTTCCTGATTATGAATACTGATAATGTTTGTTTCCGGAACTATTTTCTTGAATTTTTTAAAAAGTACCTTAGAGCAAGAATAGGGAGCATGTGGCGTGATAGATACATGACCATTCCTAAACTCTTGGATCAATGATTTCGCTTCCTTCAACTTAAAATCAGCTTCGTCTGGCTCAATTCCCATCACCTCTACAAACGTGTGATACAGGATTTCAGAATCCTCCTTCAATTTTGAAGAATTATCCGTATTAGCATGATCACCTACTGCGACAATACCATTTTCGTACATCTCTCTGTCGGCTTTTGCCATCGCTTCATCTATTTTCTTCATCGAAGCCGAACGCGTTGTCATCACCTTACTCAAAAAGCTCGGAAGACCTGTACCTTTGGCAACAATACCTTTCATATGCGACAATTCAATGTGGCAATGTGCATTGATAAAACCCGGAATTATAACCCCTTCGTATTTCTCGACCTGACCGTTATCCATCGGTGTAAATGACGTTGGGTCAAAGATCCCTTGAATTACCCCCTCCTCATCTACCGCAACAATACCATCTTTTATCGGCATCGAGCTAATCGGTAGAATATAATTAGCGCTTAAATATTTTAACATTTTATCTCCTCACTATCGATTTAGTAACTAAAATTTTGACCTGTATGAATACATACCACTAGTAGAAAATTTCATGCCAAGGTACCTAAAAAGAACAATATATACCAAAAACAACAATTTACATAAAATATTAACCAAAAAGAAATAACAACAAACATCTTCCTTGTTTAATTTGTCATAAAATACTTCTTTATATAACATTTCAATTTTTAATCTATATATTCGCAGCATCAAATAGGGGTGCCTTGTTTTGTCAGGAACACAAATACAGGCTGAGATTATACCCAACAGATTAAATTCTGTACACCTGATCCAGATAATGCTGGCGTAGGGAGAGGTTAGTTAAATAGTGCGATCATAGTAACCCCTTGCTATGATTTGTTTAACTCAAACAAAATACATTACCATGATCAAATTTTTGATTTGTAGCTCTTTAGCTACTATTTCGACCCAAATTGCCATTGCGCAGCAAAATCTGACAATTAAAACTGTAGATAAGACCAGCCAAAACCCTTTACAAAACGTTTCCGTATCCATTGATGGACAAGCTTCCTTCAACGGTCAGTCAGACAACCATGGAATAATTAAGCGCTATCATCTCAATACCGGGCAACATCATATACAGATTTCCTCTGTCGGATATAAAACATGGATCCGCAATGTAAACGTAAAAGATAATATGGAACTACTGGTCGAATTAGAACCCACTACCATACAAATGGAAGAGGTACTTGTCCAATCCACACGTGCTAAAAGAAATGCTCCTACAACCTTCAAAAACATCTCAAAAGA
The DNA here is from genome assembly GCF_002429765.1 of Sphingobacterium sp. UBA5996. Classification (NCBI taxonomy): domain Bacteria; kingdom Pseudomonadati; phylum Bacteroidota; class Sphingobacteriia; order Sphingobacteriales; family Sphingobacteriaceae; genus Sphingobacterium; species Sphingobacterium sp. UBA5996. Next base: position 130,650 of record NZ_DJAS01000014.1, on the reverse strand, counting down.
GGAAATTACCAAAAACAACCTCGGACAGGATATCCCTTTTCTTCTTAACCAAACACCATCCGTACAGGTAAATTCAGATGCTGGAGCCGGCATCGGTTATACCGGGATGACCATCCGCGGATCAGATAATCAACGAATCAACGTAACATTAAATGGCATTCCACTAAATGACGCGGAGAGCATGGGCTCATTTTTTGTCAATCTTCCTGACTTTGCATCTTCCACAGAGAGCATCCAAGTTCAACGTGGCATTGGCACCTCAACGAACGGCGCGGGATCATTTGGAGCCTCATTAAATATTCAGTCCAACACACTGGCCGAAAATCCCTATGCAGAACTTAATAATTCTTTTGGTTCTTACAACACGTGGAAAAATACAGTGAAGGTGGGCACTGGACTAATAAATGACAAATTTGCATTCAATGCCAGATTATCGCGAATCAGTAGCGATGGCTATATTGAAAGGGGGAGTTCAGACCTACAATCTTTCTATGTGGATGGTGGTTATTATGGTAAGAAACACATCCTAAAAGGAATTGTATTCTGGGGAAAAGAAAAAACATATCAGGCCTGGAATGGCGTTCCCGAACCGTTAATTACTGGAGATCGGTCACGTATGGATGACTATGCCGATAACGCGCTCGAAATATCGGGAGCTGAAAAAGATCGGTTTATGAATGCTGGTCGAAACTATAACCTGTACACCTATAAAAACCAAACTGATAATTATACGCAAAAACATCATCAGCTTCATTACACCAATATCTTGAGCGACAAGTTAACATTTAATACCGCCCTCCATTATACCAGAGGTTATGGCTACTATGAAGAAATGAGACCTGGCGATAAATTGAGTAAATATGGCCTGCCCAATGTGATTATCGGAAAAGATACCATACAAAAAACAGATCTAGTCCGCAGAAGATGGTTGGACAACTATTTTTATGGCCTGACCTACTCCCTCAATTATAAACCCAACGATCAGCTGGAGATTACCTGGGGTGGAGCCTACAATCAATACAGAGGGAAGCATTATGGTCAAGTCATATGGGCACAATATGCCTCAACAGGATTTTTGGATGACAACTACTACTTCGGAAAATCACAAAAAAATGATTTCAGTAATTTCCTAAAGATCGATTACAAATTGGACCAATGGATTCTTATGGCTGATGTCCAATATAGAAATGTAGACTATCACATATATGGCGATGACGATAAGGTCAAAAACTATAACTATCACCCAAAATTCAATTTCTTAAACCCAAAAGCGGGCGCAACTTATCTCTTAAATGATTATTCAAATGTGTATGCTTCCTATGCCTTTGCGCAGAAAGAGCCTGTTCGCAAAGATTTTATAGAAAAAAACAGCAGTTTACCTGATCCAACACCTGAGAAAATGCAGGATATAGAATTTGGTTACCGATTTGCAAACGAAAAACTTAACATCGGGTTGAACGGATATGGGATGTTTTACAAAAATCAGCTGATTCCAACTGGCGAAATCAGTGATACAGGCTCTCCGATTCGCCAAAATGTCAACGATAGCTATCGGATTGGCATCGAGTTCGATGGTTCATGGACCATCAGTAAACAGCTCAACTGGAAAGCAACTGCGAGTTTTAGCCAAAATAAAATCAAAAACTTTGAAGAGGTAATTGGTGATACACGAATTTTTTATACAAAAACGGACATCGCATTGTCTCCAGCAACTATCTTGTCAAGTAATTTCTCTTATAGCCCTATAACACCGCTTACATTTTCACTTTTATCCAAATTTGTAGCTAGACAATACTTGGATAATTCATCTACAAAAGAAAGAAGCATTTCCTCTTATTTTGTCAACAATCTTTTGGCAAACTATAGCTTTACAGCATTGGGCTTTAAAAACATCAGTGCAACATTACAGGTCAACAACATATTGAACGAGAAGTATGAGGCTAATGGCTACACTTTTGGCTGGATGGAAGGTGATAGCCGGAAATACTATAATTTTTATTTCCCACAAGCACCAACGAATTTCCTATTGGGCCTTAACTTCAAATTCTAGCATATTTTTATAAGAACTTGATCATCCCAAAGCCGATAACATCGGACAAACCGCACTGAAGATGTTTTCTGAACAAACACTTCTAAAAGAAATCTCTCTTTTCTCCGAAGGAAAAAAGAGAGATTTCTTTTTATATGGTAGATAAAATTAAATTTCTGATCGCGTTTGACAATTGGAATTTTTACCTTTGGTTTTATACTTTTCATTATGCGCGCAGTTATACAACGAGTTACCAAGGCTTCTTGTACAGTAAATAATCAGATTACAGGCCATATCCAAAAAGGACTAATGATCTTATTAGGAGTTGAAGAGGCTGATACGATAGACGACCTCAAATGGCTAGGGCAAAAATTTATCAACTTGCGCATTTTCGAGGATGAGCAGGGTTTGATGAATAAATCAATACAAGATGTAGACGGAAATATCCTACTCATATCACAATTCACGCTCTTTGCCCAAACAAAAAAAGGCAACAGACCTTCCTTCATCAGAGCGGCAAAACCTGATAAAGCTAAACCAATGTATGAAGAAATGGCTTCACTACTGAGTCACTTACTTCAAAAAGAAATTCAGCTTGGTATCTTCGGTGCCGATATGAAAATAGACCTTTTGAACGATGGCCCAGTTACCATCATCATGGATACAAAAGATAAGGAAAACTTTTAATTTTTTATTCAACAATATGACCATCAAAGAAGCACAGTTAGTTATTGACAAATGGATCAATAGTACCGGAGTACGTTATTTCAACGAATTGACAAATACAGCCATACTGATGGAAGAAGTTGGTGAAGTTGCACGCATTATGGCAAGGCAATATGGGGAACAATCGTTCAAAAAATCTGATAAAGAAGTTAATTTAGCAGATGAGATGGCTGATGTATTATTCGTTTTGATGTGCCTTGCCAATCAAACTGGCATCGACTTGACGGAAGCCCTGGAGCAAAATCTTCAAAAGAAATCAATTCGGGATGCCGACCGGCATAAAAATAACACGAAGCTCAAATAATGACTTAATAAGATGATTTCTACAACTCCCTGAGATGCTATTTAAAATTGTAAATCGGATACGATGCATAAATTCATAACCTATTCGCTCATAGCTAGCGTGTTCATTGCTTCTTGTACAACAAAACAGCGGCTAAATTCCAGCGTTGAGCAACCCAGTACATTTAATAAGGCGGCAGTAGTAACTGCTCACCCTTTGGCTTCAGAAATTGGTGTAAAGATCTTAAAACAAGGTGGAAATGCAATAGATGCTGCAGTTGCCGTACAATTTGCCCTTGCAGTGGTTTATCCAAATGCCGGAAATATTGGCGGCGGCGGCTTTATGCTCTATCGTGATCATAATGGCGAATTAGATGCGCTGGACTTTCGCGAGAAAGCTCCTTTAAAAGCAACACGAGATATGTATCTTGATGCGCAAGGTAATGTTGTTCCAGAGCTGAGCCTGTATAGTCAATTAGCATCAGGTATTCCTGGTTCTGTCGCGGGTATGTGGGAAGCACACAAAAAGTATGGTAAATTACAGTGGAAAGATCTCCTACTCCCCGCAATCCAGCTAGCCAGAAAAGGTTTTAAAATCAGTCAAAGACAAGCCAATGAGTTTGAAAGCCATAAAGATCGTTTTGTCAGGCTAAACCCGTCTGGCGCGGCGATTATCAAAACGACCTCATGGAAATCGGGAGATCTATTTCTTCAAGAGGAACTTGCAAAAACACTGGAAAGAATTGCAGATGAGGGTCGAGATGGCTTCTATAAAGGGAAAACAGCAGACTTACTGGTCGCTGAAATGAGTCAAGGAAAAGGAATTATTACGCACCAAGACCTCTTGGAATACCAAGCAATTTGGCGCAGTCCAATTCATACAAACTATCGAGGATATAAAGTCATTTCGATGCCGCCACCATCTAGTGGAGGAACTTCTCTTTTAGCCCTACTCAAATCCGTTGAGCAGTTTCCGCTACAACGTTGGGGGTTTCAGACCGATTCAACTATTCGTGTTATAGTGGAGGCCGAACGCTATGTCTATGCCAATAGAGCGAAGTATCTCGGGGATCCTGATTTTGTTAAGGTACCTATCCAACATCTCATAGACTCCAGTTCCAATGCAAGTAAACTGCATGCATTTAATTTCCATAAAGCGGCATTGAGTAAAGAGATCAATGCTGACATCATACCTGGCTATGAAAGTGAGCAAACAACGCATTTTAATATTGTTGATGCACAAGGTAATGCGGTGTCTATTACAACGACACTTAATGATTCGTATGGATCGGGCGTATTTGTAGCCGGCGCAGGCTTCCTATTAAACAATGAAATGGACGATTTTTCGGTGAAAGCCGGCGTACCTAACATGTACGGTTTGACAGGTGAAAAGGCAAATGAGATTCAGCCAGGTAAAAGAATGCTCAGTTCGATGACACCTACTATTGTAGAAAAAAATGGCAAGCTATTTATGGTTGTCGGCACCCCAGGAGGATCGACGATTATTACGTCTGTTTTTCAGACTATTCTAAACGTCATCGACTTCAGAAAGAACGCACAGGCAGCTGTTAGCTTGCCAAGATTTCATCATCAATGGCTTCCTGATCATGTCGATGTCGAGCATAATGCCATTGATGCCAACCTGCGTAATCAATTGGCAAAAGATGGCTATACGATAAATCAGAGGGGGGCAATCGGTCGTGTGGAGAATATCGTGGTATTACCGGACGGTAAATTACAGACCGGAGCCGATCCGCGTGGAGACGATACGGCAAAGGGTTACTAAGGTCAAAAAAAATACGGGCTCTTTTNNAAAAGAGCCCGTATTTTTTTTTAAAGTGGATGATCTTACATCATGCCACCCATACCACCACCCATTGGAGGAGCACCAGCACCTACAGGGTTTTCTTCAGCTTCGTCAGCTAAAACACACTCAGTAGTCAATAGCATTGAAGCAACTGAAGCAGCATTTTCTAGCGCTACACGAGATACTTTAGTTGGATCAATTACACCAGCAGCAATTAAGTTTTCATAACGGTCTGTACGCGCATTGTAACCGAAATCTGCAGTTCCTTCTTTTACTTTTTGAACAATTACTGCACCTTCGATACCTGCATTGTTACAGATCTGACGTAACGGCTCCTCAATCGCACGTTTGATGATATCAATACCAATTTGCTCATCTTCATTTTCACCTTTTAGATCTAACAAAGCTTCAGTAGCACGGATAAATGCAACACCACCACCAGCGATAATACCTTCTTCAACAGCAGCACGAGTTGCATGCAAAGCATCATCAACACGGTCTTTTTTCTCTTTCATCTCAACTTCAGTAGTTGCACCTACATACAATACAGCTACACCACCAGACAATTTAGCCAAACGCTCTTGTAGTTTTTCACGATCGTAGTCTGAAGTTGTTGTTTCAATTTGTGAACGGATCTGTGCAACACGTGCTTTGATATCTTCCACATTTCCAGAACCATTGATGATGGTTGTATTATCTTTATCAACCTGAACTTTCTCAGCTTGACCTAAGTAAGATAACTCAGCATTTTCTAATTTGAAACCTCTTTCTTCTGAAATCACCGTACCACCAGTTAAGATCGCAATATCTTCCAACATGGCTTTACGACGGTCGCCGAAACCTGGAGCTTTGACAGCTGCAACTTTCAAAGAACCACGGATTTTATTAACCACCAAGGTCGCCAAAGCCTCACCATCTAGATCTTCAGCAATGATCAATAAAGGTTTGCCCGTTTGAACTTGTTTCTCCAAGATAGGCAGCAATTCTTTCATGTTGCTGATTTTCTTGTCATAGATCAAAATATATGGATTATCCAATTCTGCTTCCATCTTATCGGAATTTGTCACAAAATATGGTGACAAATAACCGCGGTCAAATTGCATACCTTCGACAGTTTTAACTTCTGTTTCAGTACCTTTAGCCTCTTCTACAGTGATAACACCATCATTACCAACTTTTTCCATCGCTTGTGCAATTAACGAACCAATTACTTCGTCATTGTTAGCTGAAATTGTAGCAACTTGTTTGATTTTATTGTTATCTTGACCAACTTCTTGAGATTGTGATTTCAAGTTGGCAACTACAGTAGCAACCGCTTTGTCAATACCACGTTTTAGATCCATTGGGTTAGCACCAGCAGCCACAGACTTGATACCTGGAGCAACGATTGCTTGCGCTAATACTGTAGCAGTAGTGGTACCATCACCCGCTTGATCAGCTGTTTTGGAAGCTACTTCTTTTACCATTTGCGCACCCATATTTTCTAAAGCGTCTTTCAATTCGATTTCCTTCGCTACCGAGACACCATCTTTAGTAATTACTGGAGCACCAAATTTCTTTTCAATAATTACGTTACGTCCTTTAGGACCTAATGTTACTTTAACTGCATTTGCTAAAGTATCTACACCTTTTTTAAGGGCTTCACGAGCCTCAACGTTATATTTTACTTGTTTTGCCATTTTTTATAAGTATTAAGTATTTCAAGAAGTGTAATGAAGATATTATACTAAACCGCAAACCGGTTTTATCTTTTAACATCCAAATTTACAGCTCCACTAAAATAAACTTGAATTTTTAACCGAGCCAGTAAGCTCTTTTTTAAATAATCTTTTGTATGAATTAGATGACCGCGTAAATATCAGACTCACGCATAATTAAGTACTCTTTTCCTTCGTAAGTAATTTCAGTACCTGCGTATTTTCCGTATAATACTTTGTCACCAACTTTCACAGTTAACGGTTCGTCAACTTTACCTGTACCTACAGCAACTACTGTACCTTGAGATGGTTTTTCTTTTGCTGTATCGGGGATATACAACCCTGAAGCTGTTTTTTCTTCTGCTGGAGCAGCTTCTACTACTACTCTGTCTCCGATAGGTTTGATACTTAATGCCATAATTAATTTACTTTTATCTGTTTTGAATTTATTTTTATGTTATAATCGCTATAAGCACATCATCTTTTATGCCAATTGTAATTGGAAGGGCTTTTAAGACAATTTTTCACACAAAAGTTAACATCCGAATCGACAAAAATTCATTTTGCTGTCACACTGTCATTTTATGTCTGCCAGTCTTACTTCTGCTTACCGAATATCCATTCGATTTAATACGCTTAATCCGCTTAGCAAAACCTTCACGAACCACTCATTGACAACAACGTCTAAAAAATACAGAAAACAAAAAGCCCCGTTTGCTTTCACAAACAGGGCGTATAATTTTTTATTGACACCTATTTTTTAGCCTCTTCCGCTGGTTTCGTGGTAGGCGCTGTCGCTGGTACTTTTTCCTGAGATTGAGCCGGAGCTGTTTGCTCTTGTCCAGCAGGAGCACCAGCAGGATTTTGTCCAGTACCTAAGTTCAATGGACCTTGCTGAGCAGGCGCTTCAATTTGCCCCCCCAATCCTCCTTTGGATGTGCTTGGCGATGTTCCAATAATATTTACACCCAAGCTAAACACCATGATGGCAATAACCATGATCCAAGTACCTTTTTCCAAAATGTCACCTGTACGTTTTACACCCATAAGATTCGTTCCACCCGAAAAACCAGATGACAAACCTCCTCCTTTTGGATTTTGGATTAAAACCAAAAACGCTAAAATAATACTAGCCAATATGATTAGACCGATTAATAATCCTTGCATCTCTTTATGTTATTAATTTAATTTCTTTTCTAATTCTGTTATGCGTGCCGCAAAGTAAGCATTTTTTTCTGGATATTTCAAAACTAATTTTTTGTAAACCTCTATTGCCTTTGGATATAAGCCCTGTTCCACATAGATTTTTGCAAGCGTTTCGGTAACGAGTGAGTACTGATCTTCCGAACTTTTCCTGGCTTTATTCTCTAAATCCAACTTCTCCGCTTGTAGCGGTTGAATGATAGGTTCTTCGCGAATAAACTTCTCAATGACCTTGTCAGACTTGCGCGGTATCTGAAAAGCGACTGTTGTTTTAACCTCATCACTTAATTTCGCCTCAGGCGGTTGCAAATGAAAAATATTCTCACGAATCTGTTGATCTAATAGCTGACTATCTAATTTTTCGTGAATTTTAGCGACATCATCACTTGATGGCTTCATTGGGCTCAAAGGTGATTTAACGTAGGGCTGATAAGTATGAGCATACTCCAATCTTGTTTTATGTAGCCACCACAAAAAACTGTATGGCATCGTATCATCATCATAAACAGAAACATGCTCTTGACTATCATTACTTTCGTTGGCAACAGATTCCTGAGGAGCCGTGGCCACAACTGGAGACTCCTGCAAATCACCCATAGCTACATCCTGTTGATTATTCGACCGAAAATAATCTGTTGCAACCCCAACCTCAATCAAACGATTCAACTCATCCTCCTCTATTCCTCCATCGGCCGCAATTTCGACAACACGATCATCGCCAATAGATTCCTCATCCACTAATAATTCATCCGATTGCGTTATTGCTTCAGAATCTACGGCAGATTTAACATGCACAAATTCATAAAGCCAACTCGGGGAACAAGCATATAACAGCGTGGAAGATAAATTCTGAACAGTTTGATGTTTCTCAAAAACTTTACGTTCATAAACGAATCGTAAGCTCTGTGCATAAGGGTATTTTTCAATCAAGGCCAAAATCAAATCTTCCTCTACCGTATCAGGGTAGTTGAGTGCTCGAAAAAAAAGCTCCTTATTGGGTAATGATACATTAAGATTCATCTTATAAATAGAGTTACCAATTAGCAAAAGCTTTATTGTATATATCTTCCGTTAACATTTGAATAATTTCCTTACCCAAAGTCTCTTCCTGTGCACTCTGAAGGTTTCCAGCGAACTCTTTAAAACGTGTAAATGGCTGTTCAAAGTCGTCCTTAGGATTAATTTTATTATGATAAGTCACTTTGACTGTGATCGTCAATCTATTCATAGCAGCACGATCAGTCCCCGCTTCAACAGCAGCAGGACTTATCGTATACTCCGTGATAAACCCCTCAAAGTTAGCGTCACCATCCTGGTTCACCTGACTCAATCGAGACTGATTACGAATACGCTCTTTAAGTGCCTCCGTAAAATTCTGACTTAATGTCGGGTAAACTAATGGAGCGATATTTTCGAAATATTGAATATTAACGGTTTTCATTCCCTCAGGAATAGACCCACCAGTAAATCCATATTTTACCCCACAACTATTCATGACAAACAAAAAGATTGTCGTGAGAAAAGTATATACTATTTTTTTTGACAACATCTGTAACCCCTAATCTAAATTTAAGTCTTTAATCTTTCTATACAAAGTTCTTTCAGAAATTCCCAACTCTTGTGCGGCAGCTTTACGCTTACCACGGTGTTTTTTCAACGCCTTCTTGATTAAATCAGATTCCTTATCAACAAGTGATAAAGATTCCTCCACCTCTTCTGCATCCTGCAGATAGTCATCCTTTGAAACAGGATTTTTTAACACATTTGCAGCATTTGCCGGCGAATGTATCGTCAAAGTCGGTGTTGTATAATTTTCCGGCTCCGATTTCAAGTGTGGCTCGATCTCTTGATATAATTGATTAATGTATGGAGAATTTTGATCAAATGTGCTAGAGTCAACGCCCTTCTGAATCAATTCAACCACCAGTTTTTTCAGATCAACCATATCTTTCTTCATATCAAATAAAACTTTATACAGCAAATCTCTTTCTGAAAAATCCTCCTTCCCTCCATTATTTGACGGAACCACTGCAGGAAGACTCGTCCGGGATTCATTGGGCAAATAATTTTGAAGTGTATACGCATCTACAACACGTTCTTTCTCCAAAACAGCGATTTGTTCGGCAACGTTTTTCAGTTGACGCACATTTCCAGGCCAACTATAGTTGCGTAGCATATTCTGAGCATCGTCCGTCAATTGAACGCCCGGAGTACGGTACTTTTCAGAAAAGTCCACAATAAACTTACGGAATAACAAGTTGACATCTTCAGGACGCTCACGTAAAGAGGGCACACGCAAGGGTACAGTATTTAAACGATAATAAAGATCTTCGCGAAATCTACCTTTTTGTACAGCTTCAAAAACATTCACGTTTGTAGCGGCAACTACACGCACATTTGTTTTCTGCACTTTGGATGATCCGACCCTTATATACTCACCTGATTCTAATACGCGTAACAATCGTGCTTGCGTACCCAAAGGTAACTCACCCACCTCATCTAAAAAAATCGTTCCACCGTCAACAACTTCAAAATAGCCTTTTCTAGCTTCATGTGCTCCCGTAAAAGAACCTTTTTCGTGACCGAACAACTCAGAGTCAATGGTTCCTTCTGGTATAGCCCCACAGTTGACCGCAATAAAGGGGCCATGCTTACGTGAACTCAATTGATGGATAATATGCGAAAAAACTTCTTTACCACTACCACTCTCACCTTGTATTAATACGGAAATATCAGTCGGAGCCACTTGCCGCGCAATATCAATTGCCCGATTCAACAATGGCGAATTACCGATAATTCCAAATCTATTCTTTATATCTTGGTTATCCATAAATTTCCAGTTGGAAATAAAATAATCTAAGTTAGCTTAATCAACAATTTTCCCTAACAGCGTCGCAGATGTACATGATTCAACAAGGACATTCACATAATCACCTTGCTTAAATCGAGGATCTATTGGAAAGACAACTAATGCATTTTGGTCGTTACGTCCACAAAAATCAAACTCAGATCGTTTTGAAAACCCTTCAATGAGTACCTTACAGACTTTTCCAACAAATTGTTGATAACGATATAAACTATGATCGCGTTGTTTATTGATAACTTCCGTCAAGCGCCGTTTTTTAATATCTTCAGGAATATCATCTGCATATCTTTTCGCCGCCAATGTGCCCGGTCTTTCCGAATAAGCAAACATATAAGCGAAATCATACTTCACATAGTCCATCATAGAAAGTGTATCCTGATGCTCTTCTTCCGTTTCGGTGCAGAAACCAGTAATGACATCGGTAGAAATAGCACAATCCGGTATAATACGACGAATTGCATCCACACGCTCCATATACCACGCACGATCATATGTACGGTTCATCAATTCCAATACTCTGGAATTCCCAGACTGCACGGGCAAGTGAATATAATTACAGATATTTTCATGTGATGCTATCGCATACAATACCTCATCTGTAATATCTTTTGGATGAGAAGTTGAAAAACGAACACGCAGAAGTGGACTGATTTCCGCAACCATCGTAAGCAAAGTAGCAAAAGTGACAGTTTCGCTGGGAACATCGCCTTCTGCTACTGGAGCAGTATATTTATAGGAATCGACATTTTGTCCCAACAACGTAACTTCCTTATAGCCCGCATTAAAAAGATCTTGAGCTTCTTTCACAATAGACTGCGGATCACGACTACGTTCGCGACCCCGTGTGAAAGGAACCACACAGAAAGAACACATATTATCACAACCGCGCATAATTGAAATGAAAGCGGTGACGCCATTTGAATTCAAACGAACCGGATTGATATCAGCATACGTTTCCTCTCTTGATAATAAAACGTTTACGGCTTTAGCACCATCGTCAACCTGATCAATCAAATTAGGCAGATCACGATAAGCATCTGGTCCCACCACAACATCAACCAATTTTTCTTCTTCCAGAAACTTCGACTTTAGACGCTCGGCCATACAACCCAATACACCAACGATCATTCCAGGATTCTTTGCTTTAGCAGCTTCAAACTCCTTTAACCGGTTACGAACACGTTGTTCGGCATTCTCGCGGATCGAACAGGTATTAATAAAAACAACATCAGCCTCCTGATAATTCTTGGTAGTCTCAAATCCTTTATCCAACAAAATAGAAGCAACAATCTCACTATCCGAGAAATTCATCTGGCAACCGTAACTTTCAATATAAAGTTTACGTCCAGTGCTTAAAGTCGGATCCTGTTCCAATAATAATGCCTCACCCTGACGAGATTCGTCGTGTTCCTTAGTGGTATGTGTTAAATCTAGCATAGCTCGCTATTCAATAGAATATAATTTTTATTATTTAATGAAGTCAACCCGTTCAGAAATCCATAATTTGATGAATTAATTTCCAACCAATAGTTGTTTCAAAGATTACAAAGTTAGAAATTTAAATCCATATAATGACAGTTTGTCAGACAGAAATATGATTTATGATTTATCACATTTCAGGTCTAAATGAATCACATTAGAAATTTTTACCCACTTTATTCCAAAAAAAAAAGCGTTGAGTTTATCAACGCTTTTTTATGATTGAACATCAAATAGAACAAATCGGAAAGACGAACGTCTTAAATCGAGTTATTGTCCTGCTTGTTGCTTCGCTTCTTTTTTCATTTGATCGCCCGCTACGATGACGATCTCGACCCGACGGTTTTGTGCACGTCCAGCTTCTGTATCATTACTTGCAATTGGTTCAGAGAAATTTCTGCCTTCAGTACGGATACGTGATGAAGCCAAACCTTTAGATACTGCAAAAGCACGCACTGAATTCGCACGGTCCAAAGACACTTTTTCATTTGCAGCCAGTGAACCTACATTATCGGTATGTCCGATTACCAAAATTTCAGTACCCTGTTCTTTATTCAATGTAGTGACCAAATTAGCAATATTATCTTTGGCTGACGCTTTAAGGTCTGATTTATTAAAGTCAAATAAAATACCTGAATCAAACTTAACAACGATACCCTCTGCAGATTGCGTAACTTCGGCTCCTTCAACAGTTTTAGAAATCTCAGCTGCTTGCTTATCCATTTTTTTACCAATCAATACACCAGCAGCGCCACCGATTGCAGCACCGGCCAAAGTACCAATTGCCGTATTACCGGCTTTCCCACCGATTAATGCACCTAATGCACCCCCGGCAACACCACCAATGACTCCGCCTTTAGTGGCATTATTCGTATTTTGGATGGTAGAACAACTTCCAAATAACATAGCTGAGGTTGCGACTGTCAAACCAAATACAGCCAATTTTCTATTCATTTTCATATGTATGCGATCTAAGACTTTATATTTAAACTAATACAGCTCTACTAAAATCAAACTAAGTGCCAAAAGATATTTTTATCAACTTTTTTGTTACCAAACGAGGAAAAAAGCGCTATTAAACTTCCTCCATGCAGTCAAAACGCTACATTATCTACTCATATTTATTTAAAATAGAACATGAGCTCGAGCATAAACTGTTCTACTTCTCCTGTGTCTTCACTTCAATATCTGGCAATAATGAACCTTTAGGTCTCCCCTTTGCATCAAAATCTTCCATAGACTGTTGCACGTAATGCATCAGATCGTATTGTCCCCAATGTTCAGCGAGATCAAAAGATGGGCGATAACGTATCATAAAAGCATCCAGCTCAGCACTATCCAGTTTCGTTAGATTCTTAACAGCTTCACGGGAAAAAATACGGTCAACTTGCAACTCCTCTTTCTCTCTATCCATGAATCGTCCAAAGCGCTTTGCGTTTTTAGCCTCTCGCCCAAAAAGATTATAAAGTGCAGTGGCAGGGCTACCCAAATAAGTTCCAAACTTATTTTTACCGCCATTATAAACACCCTTTTTGGAATAGTTATTCATAGCATCGTTTAATTCAGCTTCTTTCGTTTTCCTTTCAACAATGACAGTCTCCAATCGTATGCCCTCTTGCAATTCCACATAAAACTCATTCAAATTGGTTAACACGGTTTTTACAGGGGAATAACCCACTTTAGTGAAAGATAACGAATCTCCTACTGATGCATCGATGGTAAAAACACCAAAAGAATTGGTCAGCGTTGATCTGTGCGTACGGAGATTAATTACCACCGCATCTCCAATGCGATTACCGTTACCCTTTTGTAAAACCATACCCGAAACCTTCTGCTGTTGCTGAGCAGTAGCGCCGAAATAGGTAAATAAAAGTAAAAAAAAACCTACTATCTGTATCTGTAATATTTTCATCCTATTAGCTCTCTTCAATTATCCCGATTAGTTTTAGCGTGTAGCAGCAGTTTCATTGAATCCAATAGCGCATGCTCAAGATCGCATGCACACTTATTTTCAATCGTACAATATTGTAATTTACACGTTACCTATTGGCTAAAATTAATAATAGTTGGACACTTGTACTGTTAAAAAAGTTTAAATATTCTTATGTCCGCTACTTGTAAGGATAAAAAACAAAATTGGCCCCCTCCGCAACGACAACAAACAGACACATAAAATCTTTAGCAGGTTTATAGTTCTGAATGAAGGACGATTTGCGATCCTCCTGTATGATATCCATCGAAACGAACTCTTCCAATGTAGACGCATTAATTGTCCATTTTGTATCCAGCTCTTTGCGATCCAATATAACCTCGCCAACAGAGACTTCATGCTGATGAGCTATAAAAATGGGATATTCAGAATACCCTTCTTCCACAATTTCTAACGCTACCTCGCGGATTGATTCACTATAAAAATCGAGATCGACCTGCAGGCTCTTTAATGGACTTTGTCCTGTAGATGTTGTATTTTCTTCTCTTGCAGACCCTGCAAATAAATCTTCTACTTCCATAATGGTACAATTACTTTTTCAACTCCAATAAGACGACATTCTCAACATGTTGCGTATGCGGAAACATATCCACCGGTTTAATACGCTTTACCTCATATTTCTCCGCTAACAACAAAAGATCTCTCGCTTGCGTCGCAGCATTACAACTCACATATACGATACGCGGAGATTCCATTTCCAACAAACGTGCCACAACATCGGCATGCATTCCTGCACGTGGCGGGTCTGTAATCACTACATCAGGTTTACCATGTTCGGAAATGAAGGAAGGGGTCAAAACATCCTTCATATCTCCAGCATAGAACTTTGTATTCGTAATATTATTGATGGACGAATTGACTTGTGCATCTTCAATAGCTGTAGGAACGTACTCTACACCCACAACTTCTCGAGCTTGCTTAGCAACAAAATTTGCTATCGTACCAGCACCCGTATACAAATCATATACCAATTCATCGCCATTCAGACCGGCAAAATCACGGGTGATTTTATATAACTCGTAAGCTTGTGCAGAATTCGTTTGATAGAAAGATTTAGGTCCAACTTTATACCGTAATCCTTCCATCTCCTCATAAATAAAATCACGCCCCGCGTAGATATGGATATCTTGGTCAAAGATCGTATCATTGCGTTTCTGATTGACAATATATAATAGCGAAGTGATTTGTGGGAACTTTTCTTTGACATCATTCATCAGCAATTCTACCTGCCCCTCTTCTGGATAAGCAAAAACAACGATCACCATCATCTCGCCAGTAGAAGAAATACGGATAATCAAATTACGCAAAACACCTGTATGCTCACGCAAATCGTAGAACGTAATGCCTTGGCCAAGTGCAAAATCACGAATTGAATTGCGAATTTCATTTGAAGGGTCTTCTTGCAGATAGCAATGATCAATATCTAAAATTTTATCAAAACGTCCCGGCACGTGAAATCCCAAAGCATTCATTTCCAATACAGACGCATCTTCATCCACAGAAGTCAACCACTTTTTGTTTGAAAAAGTGTACTCTAATTTATTCCTATAATATTCTGTTTGCACCGAGCCTAATATACGTTCCATAGCAGAGGTATCCACCTTCCCAATACGCGATAAAGCATTATCGACAGACTGTTGTTTAAATTTCAATTGAGCATCATATGTCATATGTTGCCACTTACATCCGCCACAAACTCCAAAGTGCTCACAAAAAGGATTTACACGATAAGACGAGGCCTCTTTTAAAGCAGTTACACGAGCCTCTGCAAAATTCTTTTTCTTGCGCATAAGCTCCACGTCAACAACATCTCCCGGAACAGCTTTTTCAACAAACAAAACCAAATCTTCGGTTTTTCCAACACCTCTACCCTCTTCGGCAATATCAATGATGGCAATATCTTTCAAGAACTTTTTATCTTGTGGAATTCTTCTACTCATAGGATGCAAAAATACAATTTTTATAACGATTTTTCACCTGCACAAATTATTTATAAGCATTGATTATCACGACTATAAAGGAACTCTTCACGTGCTATCGGCTTCGTACAGACTATAATAGCGCAATCGAATATCTACAAACGTAAATATGAAAAAAAGCAAATCACAAGAAAGAAAAAACATTGAAAGAGGAGAGCCCCGGCCATTGGAACAAGAATGACAGCGTTAAAGGGAACTTATTGAACAGTTGCCTGAACAAGGTAAGGCAGGATTTCCTTCTGAAAGGAAATAAAATTTTTACGCACATCAGCATCCGAAACCGCAGTAAACGCAAATGAAAATACAATACTTTTACTGGATTTAATCAGAAAGGTTAACTTTTCTTCACTAATCGCTTCATTAATTTTTTCATTTTGAATGAATGTACTTAAGAGCAGAAACTCCAAATCTTCAGAAAGGGTTTTTAGGTATTCCTGAGCATTCGCAGACTCCCGAATAAACTCCCATCCGATCAACTCATTGCAAACGGTGTAGGTTAGTCGGCTTACCCGCAAAATCGTAAAACCCAAAAAAGAAGCCATATCATCTTCATATTTGGTCGTTTTTAAAATATCCTGCAAGCTCGCGCGAAGATAATCCATCAAGATGGCATGCAAAATCATTTCTTTGCTATCAAAATATTTGTACACAGTAGCTTTTGCTATCTTGGCCTTTTTCGCCAAAGTATTCACACTGGTTTTATGATAACCATTTTGACGAAAAAGCTCTCGTGCCGTTCTTTTTATTGATTCAATGATATGATCTGGTTCCATGTAATTTTATAATAGGCATATCGAATTTCAGCGACAAGATCAAAGACTAAAAAGCATCACATTATTCCCAGACTTCGTCATAATGGAGAATAATATGATGCAATAATTGTTTTTGAACATTAATTTATATTAATTCCGTCTCAAATTGCGACAAGAAACGGGTATCGTTCTCAGAGAAAAGACGCAAGTCCTTAATTACATATTTCAGATTAGTGATACGTTCAATACCCATACCAAATGCAAAGCCAGCGTATTTTTTACTATCAATACCACAATTGTCAAGAACATTAGGATCCACCATACCACAACCTAAAATCTCTACCCAGCCAGAGTATTTACACAAATTACATCCAGCACCTTTACAAATGGTACAAGAAATATCCATTTCTGCTGAAGGCTCCGTAAAAGGGAAATATGAAGGACGGAAACGTACTTTAGTACCTTCCCCGTACATTTCTTGGACAAAATGATATAAGGTTTGTTTCAGATCAGCAAAAGAAACATTTTCGTCTACATACAAACCTTCCACCTGATGAAAGAAACAGTGTGCACGGGCCGAAATAGCCTCATTTCTATAAACACGACCGGGCATAATGGCACGGAATGGAGGTTTGCCAGCTTCCATTAAACGTACCTGAACGGAAGAAGTATGCGTTCTTAAAGTAATATCATTACCTTCCTGTTTCTTGATAAAGAAAGTATCTTGCATATCACGCGCAGGATGCTCGGGAGGGAAATTCAACGCCGAGAAGTTGTGCCAGTCATCTTCGATTTCTGGACCTTCCGAAACAATAAAACCTAATTTCTTGAAAATTTCAACAATTTCTTTACGAACCAGGGAGATTGGATGTCTAGATCCTAGCTGAAATCCCTGCCCCGGTAATGTTAAGTCGCCCTCAAGCTGTTCGGATTTTTGCTTCTCTCCAAGTCCGAATTTTTCTTGTGCTTCCTTAAACGTATTTTCTGCCAACTGCTTAAATTCGTTCAACACTTTACCCAAAGTACGTTTCTCTTCAGGTGTAACGGTTTTGAATTCATCAAAAAGATTCTTCACAATCCCTTTTGAAACCAAAAACCTCAATCTGAAATTTTCTACATCGGCTGAAGAAGTCGGCGAAAACGCCTTAATTTCCTCAGTATACTGCGTAATTCTATCTTGCAACATAATTAGAGCAAACATAGCCAAAATTTCGTCGAAAAAGAAATTTTGGGCATTCGCCGATCATGAACAAAAACATCAATTTAGACAACTAAAAAACGAACTGCAGCCAATTACGCGGTACGAGTAGTCAAAAATGTCCAATAAACAAAAAAGCAGACTCATTTGCCTGCTATTCTAACTATCATCGATTGATTACCAAAGTCAAGTTTTTACATAACCATA
Source organism: Sphingobacterium sp. UBA5996 (assembly GCF_002429765.1). NCBI lineage: Bacteria > Pseudomonadati > Bacteroidota > Sphingobacteriia > Sphingobacteriales > Sphingobacteriaceae > Sphingobacterium > Sphingobacterium sp. UBA5996. The sequence goes on along the minus strand of NZ_DJAS01000014.1, from coordinate 112,435 downwards.
ACTTATTACAGATTAAAATGGTAACGGATTATCCTCTTGGTCATTTTCGGTAAAATCAACTTCAACTTCTTTATCTTCCGCTTTTTGTGCTTGCGTATTGGGTGTATTGCCCGCACCTGCACCAGTGTTCGGCTCAAAATCTGATTTACGACCTAAAAGTGTAAAAGTTTCTGCAACGACCTCCGTAGCGTATCGTCTAATACCTTCCTTATCCTCATAAGTACGCGTCCTTAATCGGCCTTCAATATAAACTAACTTCCCCTTTGTTAGATATTTCACAGCCACGTCAGCCAGACCTCGCCACATAACAATATTGTGCCATTCGGTTTGCTCCACCCTTTTTCCATCTTTATTATAGGTTTCTGATGTTGCCAATGGAAAACTGGCAACAGAGACATTGCCTTCTAAATAACGAATTTCGGGATCTTTTCCAAGATGTCCCACTAAAATGACTTTGTTAACTCCTGACATAATTTAAAAGCATAAATGGTTAAAAATTTGACCTTTCCAAAAAAGTAAAGATCAACTTGTGTTTAGCTAATTTATCTAAATCTTTTAGAATTACATAATCCCAATTTGATTTTTTTTGAATTAAATCTCCTTTTAACCGCACTTCAAAAAATGTGGCATAAATATTCTGATGGCTTAAAATATGCTTAGTCTGCTGCTGCAAGATGCTCAGGTCAGCATCTTTCCCAAAATAAGACACAAACCACTCATCGTTCAGAATATCAACAATATCCATCGTATGATCTGATTCCAGGAGTGGAAACTCATACAGATTCTGCCAAACATCACCTTCACCGCGTTTAGACATCAGAAGACGATTGCTATCCTTTAAAATAAAATAATTGAAATATCTATCTCTGCTTCCTTTGCCTTTAAGCTTTACAGGCAATTGATTGACCTCGCCGCGTGTAAAGGCATAGCATGAAAGACGAAACATGCATTGCTCACAAAGCGGTTGCTTAGGCTTACAATGGATCGCACCAAAATCCATAATAGCCTGATTATATTGGGCCGGATGATTTTGATCCAGATTTTCTTTCGCTATCGCAGCGAAAACCTTTTTCCCTTCCGTTGAATTAATGGGAGTTTCTATTCCATAATAGCGTGCAAGTACACGAAACACGTTTCCGTCTAAAACTGCCTGGGCCTCATTATTAGCAAAAGAAGATATTGCTGCAGCAGTATATTCCCCTACACCAGGAAGGCTTAGTAAGGTCTTATAATCCACTGGAAAAATCCCATTGAATTGATCCCGGACAATTCGAGCCGCTTTATGCATATTCCGCCCCCTGGAGTAATATCCCAAACCTTGCCAGAGGTGAAGAATGTCGTCTTCATCCGCATTTGCAAAATCTACTACAGTATTGAATCGCTCCACAAAACGATAGTAGTACGGCATGCCCTGCTCCACCCGCGTCTGTTGCAGAATAATCTCCGAAAGCCATATTTTATACGCATCATGTGTTTCTCTCCATGGTAAATCTCGCTTATGCTCCTGATACCATGCCTGCAATTCTTCACCAAATATCATAGCCACAAAAATGCATAATTTTTGCCTATTCCAAGCATTACCTCATCCCAAGGTTTCTCTTACTATATTAATTTATCCACAATAGCGAAGGTTTCTAAAAATGGATAGACACATGGAAGGGAAGACTTGGAGAATTTTTCCTATATTGACGCCAAAGGGAAGTTTATCAAAATATGAAGAGTAATTCGCAGACATTTCACTTGTCGACATTGCACCGTGGAAAATACATGTTTATATTGTTGACTTCAATCCTGCTCATTGGAATAGGCATGTCTAAAGTTCCGGTACAGGAAATCATCAAGATTATTATCGCTCTTTTAATGATCCCTTTTGCCTTATACTTGGCTATTAAGTGTTCGACATTATCGTCGACATGGATTTTGGAAGAAGAAGTACTCCGCATCAGCAATGCCAAGAAAACAGTCGTTTTTCCTTTAAGCAGTATTTCGTATATCCGAAATCTGAAGCGCTCTGGCGGCAACCTAATTATCATCCACCCGGTCAAAGGCCCGGCTTTTCGAACATGGCGCAACAAATTGTTCCAAAAGGAAGATGATCTTCCACTGTTGAGCGAGGCGCTGAGGGCAGCCGATATCGAATATTACGACCTATAAATTCTTTGTTCCTTCAGTAACATTTGTTACAGGCTTTTGCAAAGGCAGTATGTACCTTTGTAACATCACTTAAGAACATTGTTATGTTATTGGAATACATCAAACAACCGTGGCCCTGGTATATTTCAGGTCCTTTAATTGCACTGGTCATGTACCTTCTGCTCAAACAGGGTAAGGATTTTGGCATGTCCAACAATTTACGTACAATGTGCACTGTACTAGGTGCGGGCAAAACTTCATCTTTTTTTAGGTTCGACTGGAAGACACAATCCTGGAATCTTCTGCTGGTACTCGGAACCGTTATCGGAGGTTTTATCGCACATTATTTTCTCGACGACGGCACACCAACACAAATCCATGCGAAAAGTGTGGCAGATCTGAAAGAACTGGGTATTATCGACCATATACAAGGTTACCTCCCCGAATCCATTTTTGTTTTTAACGGATCTCTGTTTCAATTCCTAATTTTAAGTATCGGCGGTATATTAATCGGCTTTGGAACGCGGTATGCTGGCGGCTGCTCTTCTGGACATGCCATTTCAGGGCTCAGCAACTTCCAGATTCCATCGTTGATCGCTGTAATCGGCTTCTTCCTAGGTGGAATAATCATGATCCATTTTTTATTTCCCTTAATCTTTGCATAAAATGAAAGCATTAAAATTCATATTAATAGGCATATTATTTGGCATTATCTTATATAAGTCGGAAGCGGCATCATGGTATAGAATATACGAAATGTTTCAATTTCGCTCCTTTCACATGTATGGTATCATTGGAACAGCGCTAACAACAGCCATTATTATTGTACAGATCATTAAAAGGAAACAAATTAAGGACAGCCACGGAGCGCACATCACCTTTGCAGATAAAGATAAAAGCATTACCCGGTATCTGGTGGGCGGCACAATCTTTGGTTTGGGCTGGGCGCTGACTGGTGCTTGCCCAGGCCCCATGTTTGCTTTAATCGGAGCCGGTTACTGGACGATTGGCATTGTACTATTGTTTGCCTTATTGGGTACATGGATTTACGGTATCTTGCGCAACAAATTGCCCCATTAACCTACAGGTAGTCTACTATTTTGAAAGCCCACGCCATCAAAAATTAAATTTTTAGCAACAGAAAATGGAATTAATATTTATAGCTGGATTTACATTAGCTGTCGTCGTCGGGCTATCGATGGGCCTAATGGGTAGCGGCGGAAGCATCCTAACACTCCCCATATTTGTCTATATCTTCCATATTGAACCTCAATATGCATTGGACTATTCGCTGTTTTCCATTGGAATATTAGCCTTGGTCGGATCAATTTATCCGTTAAAAAAGAGGGAAATTGACTTGAAAACCACAACTATTTTTCTACTTCCCTCGCTAATTTCAGTTTATTTCACCAAGCGCTATCTTCTCGTTTCTATACCCGAGTCATTCAACATCGCGAGTATGGAGATTTCCAGAAACCATATCATCATGCTATTGTTCGCAATCGTGATATTAATTTCTGCGACTGCGATGGTACGAAGACAAAAACAGGTACAGAACGCCACATTCAAGGGTAGACCTGCACAAATTTTCAACGTTATCCTTGTCGGCTCACTGGTTGGCATTATGACGGGCTTGGTCGGTGCAGGAGGTGGATTCATAATTGTACCAGCCCTAGTATTACTTTTAGGTATTCCACTGAAGCAGGCTATCGCCACTTCTCTGTTCATTATTGGATTAAACGCATCATTCGGCTTGATCGCGAATTATCATTTCTTACAACATATGAATTGGTTTATATTAGTAACCTTTACATTAATCACATTAATAGGCCTCCAAATTGGTTCCAAATGGAAAGATAAATTAGATGCCGCTAAATTGAAAGGTATTTTTGGATATTTTTTAATTAGCATCGGCATCCTAATCTTTGCTTTCGAATTCATGCAATTTGTAAATCATTAAAATCACACGTTATGTTTTTTCAACACATTTTTGAATCATCTCTTGCTCATTCGAGTTATATCATTGGCTGTCAGGCAAAAGGAGTAGCTATTGTTATTGATCCCAAAAGAGATGTAGATACCTATCTTGAGATTGCACAAAAGAATAATCTGATCATAACGCATATTGCGGAAACACATATCCATGCCGATTACCTATCAGGCACACTGGAATTGGCCGCATTAACAGGTGCCCAACCTTATTTATCCGATGAAGGTGGGGCAGACTGGCAATACGCATTTCCACATAAAGGATTAAAAGATGGCGATCAATTTCAAGTTGGAAACCTTATTTTCAAGGTTATCCATACTCCCGGACATACACCTGAGAGTATTAGTTTTCTACTGGTCGATACACCGGCAACGATGGAACCTGTTATGATTTTTACTGGTGACTTTGTATTTGTTGGCGACATTGGCCGCCCTGATCTATTGGAAAATGCGGCTGGAATGATCGGAACCAAAGAGATTGGAGCACAGCAAATGTACCGTTCGTTGCAACATTTCTTGACTTTACCCGATCATATTCAGGTATGGCCTGCTCATGGCGCCGGATCCGCCTGTGGAAAGGCACTCGGCGCCGTCCCCAGTTCGACCGTTGGATATGAGAAAATACGGAATTGGGCACTTCAATACCAAAACAATGAAGGAGCTTTTGTAGATGAGCTTTTATCAGGACAACCCGAGCCACCACGCTACTTTGCTATGATGAAAAAACTCAACAAAATAGTGCGGCCGTTACAAACAGAAGTACCTCGATACAACAGGTTAACGAATGATGCCTTTCTTGATTTATACCACGAAGGAACAACAATCATTGATACACGACACAAGTCCGAATTTGCAAAGGGATATCTGCCAGGTAGCGTCAATATTCAAAACAACAAGACTTTTAATACGTGGGCAGGCTGGATACTTAATTACTCCGATCCTTTTATACTCATTGTAGAAGAAAACCAATTGGACGACGTTGCACGTAAACTTATGCGCATCGGATTGGATCACGTTACCGGATATATTACACCGGATGCAATCCCCAGTTTAGACATCGCATTAGCGCATCAACAGCTCATCGGGTTTGAAGAAATGAAGAGCGCTTTGGACAAATCTGACACGCAAATTCTAGACGTGCGCAACGCCAGTGAGTTCGCAGAGGGCCATTTACCGAATGCAACACATCTCTTTGTTGGAACAATTGAGGACAACCTCAGCAAAGTGGACCAAAGTAAACAGCTGTATCTCCACTGTCAATCGGGAGACCGGGCAACCATAGCGGCATCGATATTGGCGAAAAATGGTATTGAGGAAGTCAAAATTTATAGCCCTTCTATTAATGAATGGAAATCAAAGGGCGGTATTCTTGTTGCCGACTCATTCGCCCCTTATTCGTAACTGGTTCGGAGTTCCCCCACTGTTCGCCCACCTTGCGCCCACTGTACGTCCACCTAATAAGTGGGCGCACAGTGGGCGCAAGGTGGAGAAAACGAGTACGCAAGGCGAACAAGGGGCGAACAAAAGGCGAAGCAGAGCCGAAAGGCACCCGAATAGATTACCTTTCCAACTAGTCTACAAACTATTTCTGTTTATTCGCAAGAACTCAATCACCTCATCCTTCTTTTCTTCCAGCTTGCCTTTCTTTTCCGTAAATTGATGATTATAGATGGTCAAATATTGATGGTCGTCCGTTTCAGATTCATATAATTCAGCGGTAGCAAAAGAGAGATGTTCTTCTTCTTCCGATAGATAGTCGTATACATAGGCAAAATCATGGTTGCCCAACGAGCTGACTACGGTATCTTTATCAGCCACATACTTTAACCTTCCCGGCAAAGCGCGTTTATTCATCCATACTTCGTCTTTTTCAGAAAATGGATAGATAGTGATGCCGCGGAAAGCCATAATGATTGGAGTAATCAAAATAATACCCATTTCAATAGCCCACACGGCCCACAACATACCGCCCGAAACCGGGCTCTTTTTCAGGGTAAACGTACCTACTTCATTTAAACCTTGCATCGCTTCCCAAATAAATGTCGGGTGTAAGAAAAAAGCTTTAAAACCTTCAAGATTAAAAGACGATTTTACCCAGGTATCTCCGCCCATTGTTCCTTCCGCATTGTACATTAATGATACAAACAGAGCCCACTGTGCATAAAAGGCTAAAATGGCGACCAATAATGTGATCAAAATGGCTACCCCCCTATTCCTTAATTTCCATTGTTTGAAACAAAAATTCAGCACATAGAATATTCCAGCACCAAAACCTAAGGTAATAAATACATTAAAGTAAATAATGGGTATAAACCATTGTAAAGCAATGTAAACAATAGCCAATACAATGGCACCCAAAGTACCTAGTATCAGGGAGCCAATAATAGCCAACGCAGGAGCCTTTCCAGAGGGCTTATAATATAGATTATCCATAAATAAAAAGTAAAATTGATTTTAACTCAATAAATAAATCCCATAACCAAAACCAAGCCAATTCCACATCCAATGATGGATTTTCGTCAAGATTTGATGACATTAGCGTCATCAAGCACCTATAAGCGCCATTTATTGAGACAATTTTGTAAGTTTGAGACATGAAAATTAAAATTATATCCTTTTTTACACTTGCATGTGTATTCAATATTTGGGGGGCAGTAGTGAAGGCCCAAAGGAAAGGATTCTGGCAACAGAAAGTTGACTACAAAATGGACGTCAACGTGGATGAAAAAGCATATCAATACGATGGAAAAATGATCTTGAAGTATAGCAATAATTCAGGTCAGTCCCTAAAAAAGGTCTATTTCCATCTATACTTCAATGCTTTTCAACCAGGATCGATGATGGATTATCGCTTAAAAAACATCAGTGATCCCGACAAGCGCATGGTGATTAATGTAGGTACGAAAGAAAAACCAATATATCAAAGCCGTATCGGAGAGCTCCAAACCAATCAAATAGGTTATCAAAAAATCAAAAGCTTAACAATGAATGGGGCTCATACCTCATTTAAAATTGATGGGACCATCTTGGAGGTCACTCTACCGTCGGTTATACAAGATGGCGAAACAGTCCGTTTTGACATGGAGTGGACCGCTCAAGTGCCAGAACAAATCCGAAGAACTGGCCGAAATTCTGCCGAAGGAGTAGCACTCTCTATGGCGCAATGGTATCCAAAAATGGCTCAATTTGATGAATTCGGCTGGCATTTAGATGAATATACAGGCCGTGAATTCATTGCTCCCTTTGGTAATTTCGATGTGACCATACGGCTCAACAAAAATTATGTAGTCGGTGCATCAGGTGTTCTTCAGAACCCAGCAGAAGTAAAAGGTTATCAACCGAAGGCAAAGATAAAACTAGACGGCAATAAAGCTACCTGGCATTATAAGGCCCAAAATATCCATGACTTTGTATGGGCCGCGGATCCCAAGTTTGTCGTAGATTCAGCTTCAAGTAAAAACGGAATAAAAGTGTATACCGTATTTTTGCCAACCGACAAAGAAGTGATATCCAATTGGAAAACAGCGATAGGTCTATCCACCGAATTCTTCGATTTCTGTAGTGCAAAGTTTGGAAAATACCCTTGGCCAACATATACCATTATTCAAGGTGGCGATGGGGGAATGGAGTATGGTACCGCTACGCTGATCACCGGTGGACGCAATCTAAAAAGCCTTGTTGGTGTAATATTCCACGAATCAGCACACTCTTGGTACCAGCAATTATTTGGAATCAACGAAACTGTAGATGAGTGGTTTGATGAAGGCTTTACCTCCTATGTCGAAGAGCTTGCCATGCAGCATATCTTTGAAAAAAGAGGAGCCATAGCATCCAACCCGCAAATTGCAGCTTACCGTGGTTATTACAAATTAGCGCTTTCTGGTAAAGAAGAACCGATGAGCTTATTGGCCGATTATTATAACACCAATTATGGATACAGCAACGAAGCATACAACAAAGGTGCTGTACTTGCAGAGCAGCTGGGTTATATTATTGGACAGGAAAACTTAGAGAAAACCTTTCTGAAATTTTATGATCTCTGGAAGTTTAAACATCCGACCCCTAATGATTTCAAACGCGTTGCTGAAGAAGTTTCGGGGATCAACCTGAAATGGTATTTCAACCTGTTTATCAATACCACCCGTCAAATCGATTACGCCATTGAAAAAGTAACAGATAAAGAAATTCTTTTGGCTAACAAGTCTAATTTCGCCATGCCACTGGATGTTCTCGTAGAATACACCGATGGAAGCAAGGAACTCTTTTATATCCCTTTGCGTGAAATGCGTGGAGAAAAACCGGAAGAACATTTTGACATTTACAAAGGTGTTAAAAGAACCGTGCTCGAAGACTGGTTCTGGACTAAACCCGATTATACCATTCCGCTATCAAAGACACCAAAAGCAGTAACAATTGATCCTTCACTGCGCTTGGCAGATGTAGAATCGTCAAATAACACCTTTAGCAAATAACGAAACACAGGCTATCGCAGCATAAAGGACAAAAAACAGCTTCCAATCCAAGTATATTCAATACGGTTTGGAAGCTGTTTTTTTATTTTGGACACTTTCGTCGCAAATTGGATACCCATTATCGCAAATCCCTCTTGCTTGGCTGCCCGTGATGGAAGTCATAAAATATTCATCCTATGCTAAAGCCAATACATGGATGGCTACTTTTAAGGGCTATCCAGTGAAATACAACACGTATTGCGCCGACAAGAGCCTATAGGAGAAGAAATCATACGAATAAAGAGCCAAGTTGATTAGGTCTTGGTATATTTGTACCTATGATTTATGTCCATATCCCATTCTGTAAACAGGCTTGCCATTATTGCGATTTCCATTTTAGCACTTCACTTCAGTACAAAAGCGAGATGATCAATGCTATAAAACGGGAAATTGCGCTTAGAGCAGTGTATTTGGAAGACAAAAAGATCGAGTCTATCTATTTTGGCGGCGGCACACCGTCCTTATTGGAAGCGGATGAGATCGCGCGGATCATCGAGACGATCGCGAAGCATTTTGATATTGCAGATCACGCTGAAATTACACTAGAAGCCAATCCAGACGATCTAAATGCCGCCAAAGTAAACAGTCTGCGGAATACAGCAATCAATCGATTCAGCATAGGTATACAATCATTCTTTGAGGAAGATCTCAAATGGATGAACAGAGCGCATAATCAACAGGAAGCAGTCGCATCGATAATGCGTGTGCAAGATGCAGGCTTTGAAAATATTACCTGTGACCTTATTTATGGCTATCCGTTATTGACAACGGAAAAATGGCGTCATAATATGCAACAACTGATTGACTTTGAAATTCCTCATATTTCTTCCTACTCCATGACTGTGGAAAAGAAAACAGCATTAGATCACTTTATAAATAAAGGGATAACTCCAGCCATAGATTCTGATCAGGCAGCTGATCAGATGAGTCTTCTTATTCATACCTTGAAATCCGCGGGATATGAGCAGTACGAAATTTCCAATTTTGCAAAAAACGGCTGTTATGCTCGTCACAATACAAATTATTGGAAAGGCAAACATTATCTTGGCATCGGCCCTTCAGCTCATTCATTCAATGGAACTTCAAGGTCATGGAATGTTTCTAATAATGCTAAATATATGACATCCATTAATTTAGACCAACTTCCCCTGGAAATTGAGGAGCTTTCCACGCTTGACCAGATCAATGAAAATATCATGACATCGTTGCGAACCATGTGGGGACTAGATCTAATTGCACTGGAAAGTAAGTTTGGACGATCCGTTAAAGATCGCGTCTTAAAAGAAGCTGAACCATTTATAGCAGCAAAGAATCTTATTTTGGAGCCAAACAACTTACGTTTAACAGATGCGGGTAAATTAATGGCCGATCGCATCATGTCTGATTTATTTATAATAGAAGATTAGCAAATAAAGATATTATATTTTATAAAATCATTAATACAAAAAGCGATTTAGCGCTAAAAATTGTGAAAATGGAAATTTAAGACAGTTTTCTACCTACTTTGTCCTATGTTTGTAACATAATCTATTATAAAATTATTATGTCACACAAGCCATCTTTTGACTTAGAAATCAAAAGTTACAGAGAGCAACATAATGCTGCCGTAAACTTAATTCAAATTGTCAGCAACCTGTGGTATAACCACGCCGTAGAGCTCGTATTCTTTCGAAATCGACTCTTTGATGCAAAACCGAGTGCTATCCTAAACCTGATTCAGGAAAGTGCCCTGCTTACCGACGAGCCGGTCGACATTCTTGACACACTGCAAATCGCACAGCTATTGGAAAAATCGCCACTTTCTCCCGCTCGTATTGACCTTGGGAAACTCACTTTACAGGCCAAGAAAAAAACCTTTTCCGCTAATGACCTACACAATTTCATTACTGCGGAGTTACAGGACATGCATCAACAGGAGAAATTAAAGCCACGTGATGTGGTGCTTTATGGCTTTGGTCGTATCGGTCGCTTACTGGCCCGCGAACTTATGCTTAACACCGGTGCGGGACAGCAGCTTCGTCTCCGCGCCATTGTAACTCGCGACGTCAATGATAGCAAATCGATCCTGAAAAGAGCGGCACTATTAAAAACGGATTCCATACACGGTGCATTCGAAGGCGATGTGCAGGCCGATATAGCAAATCCGGCACTCGTCGTCAATGGAATTACCGTCCATCTGATCTCCGCAAAACAACCCGAGGATATTGATTACACAATCTATGGTATAGAAAATGCTTTAATCATCGACAATACAGGGGCTTTTCGCGATGCGCAGGAACTTAGTCGCCACCTGAAATCCAAAGGCGCCGAACAAGTATTATTAACAGCTCCCGGTAAAGGGGTCCCAAATATCGTATATGCGGTCAACGAAAATGATAGCGATTTGCAAAAACATAAGATCTTTTCCGCGGCCTCTTGTACCACTAATGCGATATCTCCCATTTTAGCTGTACTTGAAAATACAATAGGAATAGATAGAGGGCATATTGAAACCATACACTCCTATACCAACGACCAGAATCTTGTCGACAATATGCACAAGAAATCCAGGCGGGGCCGGGCCGCCGCACTCAATATGGTCATCACCGAAACTGGAGCAGGGGACGCCGTTGCAAAAGTGTTGCCTTCGCTAACGGGCAAACTGACTTCAAACGCTATTCGTGTTCCCGTCCCAAATGGGTCATTGGCGATATTAAATCTTCAAATCAAATCCAAAACTACGGTCAACGAAATCAATGCCCTTTTAAAAAAGGCATCGCTGCAGGGTAACCTTGTTGAACAGATTATGTTTTCCAAAGACAATGAACTTGTTTCATCGGATATCATTGGAACCAGTGCCGCTGCCATAGTCGATGCTCCGGCAACAATAGTTTCGGCAGACGGCAAAAACATTGTTCTGTATATCTGGTACGATAATGAATATGGATACTCACATCAGGTAATGCGCTTATCCCGCCATATAACCGGTGTAAGAAGATATACTTACTATTAAACTGTAAAACATAAGCGGTAGCTGTATAGCCGCCGCTTATACTTTAACAAGATTACTTTTAAGGTATTTCATAATAATCGGCGTTGCTCCAGCGTTTTGCAGCACATATTCACGGGCCAACTTTCCCGCTTCCTGGCGGAAACCGCAATCTTGAAGAGCAGCAAAAGCTTTATGGAGTTCTTTACCACTTTCAATAGAAAAACCTGCACCATTCTGTACAAGATCCTTCGCCTCCTGAAACTTTTTGAAATTTGGACCAAATAGAACCGGTATGCCATAAGTTGCGGCCTCCAGCGTATTATGTATTCCCACCCCAAATCCACCACCAATATAGGCTATTTGGCCATAACCATACAACGAAGCAAGCATACCAATGTTGTCGATAACCAATACACGAGCGTCTGCTATTGTAACAGCATCATAACTAGCCATATTCGAAAAGCGGAGCGCATTTGGCCAAAGAGCGAAAATACTCGCCAAATGTGACTCATGAATCTCGTGCGGAGCCAAGATGAGTTTATAGGCCGGATAATCCGCAAACAATTCTCTTAGCATTTGTTCATCTTGTGGCCAGGTACTTCCAGCCACCAAAGTTGGATGTTCACCAATAAATTGGATGACCTCAGGAATCATTTTCTTACTTTTAGGGAGGTCTACTACCCGATCAAATCGGGTATCTCCTGCAAGCCCGGCGTTGCGTATCCCAAATTCTTTTAAAAGACGGGCACTTTCTTCATTTTGCACAAAAAAGTAAGTCACATAGCCTAAAATCTTAAGAAAAAAGTTACCATATGTCTGAAAAAAGATCTGATCGGGTCTAAATATTGCTGAGATCAAAAACAAAGGAATGCCCCGTCTATACAGACCCTCAAAGAAATAATACCAATATTCATATTTCGTGAATACGGTGAAGCTTGGGTTGATGAGGTCAAGAAAAAGTCGCGCATTCTGCGCCGTATCATAGGGAAGATAAAACACATAATCGGCCAAAGCCGTATTTTTTCGGATCTCAAAGCCCGAGGGAGAGTAAAATGTTACAATTATTTTATGATCAGAATACGTATTTCTTACAGACTCCAAAACAGGTCTTCCTTGCTCAAATTCTCCCAACGAAGCAAAATGAAACCAGATATGTTTTTGGGTAGAATCAACCGTTTGTTTCATCCTTTGATACCAGTCTTTCCGCCCTGTTACCATGAGCCTGGCCTTACCATGAAAAGGAGCTAAAATACGCAGTAAGAGTCCATAAAGAACGATTCCAATTGAATAAAGCAAACGCATGTTTTTAAAATAATGTTTATCTTAGTCAAAGATATTAAACCCATTTCATTAAAAGGAAGCCATGAGTGGAAAATAAAAATCAAAATTATCCGCGTGCCGAAGCATAGGGAACAATATCTTATATTTTGCCTTACCTGCAAGACAGAAAGACTTTACTTACTATAATCAACAATAATGAACAAAAAAATATTAGTCACAGGAGGAACGGGTTACATCGGTTCGCATACCGTAGTCGAACTACATCAAGCAGGATACATACCTGTCATCATAGACGATCTATCCAATTCAAACATCAAGATTTTGGATCAGATTGAGAAGATTATCGGGGTTAAACCCGAATTTCACCAATTTGACCTGTGTGATACAAACCGTGTGAACGAATTTGTTAAAGAAAATACGGATATATCAGGGATTATCCACTTTGCCGCGTCAAAGGCTGTAGGCGAATCTGTCAAAAAACCTTTAAAATATTACCACAACAATTTTTTCTCATTAATCAATTTGTTAGAAGCTTATCAAAATAAGCCGATTAATTTTGTTTTCTCTTCAAGCTGTACTGTATATGGCGAACCAGATACACTTCCTGTCAATGAAAGTGCACCTGTCAAAAGAGCGACTTCCCCTTATGGTAATACCAAACAAATTGCGGAGGAAATTCTCGAAGAAACAGCTACTGCATACGATAACTATAATATTATTGCATTGCGCTACTTCAATCCCGTTGGAGCACATGAGTCCGCACTGATAGGCGAATTGCCAAACGGTGTGCCTCAGAATTTATTACCATTCATTACACAGACCGCAATCGGTAAAAGAGAAAAACTAACAGTTTTCGGTGACGATTACGACACCATAGATGGCTCGTGCGTAAGGGATTATATCCATGTGGTTGATTTGGCAAAAGCACACGTTGCAGCAATCAACTTATTGGACAAAGGAAATCCGAACGGGAAATATGATGTATTCAATGTGGGTACCGGCAAGGGGTATTCAGTACTCGAAGCCATCAAAGCGTTTGAAAAAGCATCCGGTCAAAAATTGAATTATGAAATTGGCCCACGCCGGGATGGTGATGTCATCAAGGTTTATGGTGATGTGACCAAATCTGCGGAACAACTGCATTGGAAAGCCGAACTGGGAATTGATGAAATGATGGCTTCTGCTTGGGCTTGGGAAAAAAATCTGAAAGAAAATCCACTGGATTAAATAGGCCCCATTGAGCTCTACATTTAATATGACCGTCCAGGGCACTGAGACGGTCATATTTTTGGTCATAGTAAATTGGATTGTTTGGCTCCTTTCTCTTTTTGCAGAAAAAACTCCCCGATCCGCAGCTCATCTTATCCGTCTCAAAGCTGAAAAGCAGCCATAATAGAAGCTGGATTAAAATTTACTTCATTGAGTACATTTGACCGATAGCTCCCTTTTTCCAGATAGAGCATCGTAAACCCAACAAATATTGAACTACCGACAAAATCGCCACATTTAATGATCAAGTTTTTTGCCGGTATCACATTCTCTCTATACTTAATATCGTATTCCCACTCTACCTCTTTTATCTCTGTGGGCTCAAACTCATCAAAATCAAATGAGAAGGCATGAAATTTGAATACCACCGCATTGCATTTGTCAGGAAGGGCCAGCGCTCTTTTGATATCAAACTCCGGGAATGATATTTTAAGATCTTTCTTCTTGTTCAGGGAAACTACCGGATCGATAAAAAAATAATCCTGCATGTGACAGTTTTCATTGAACTGAAAATTCACCAATCTATCCAATATGCTGTTGCTCGGTGTGCGGCTTCCCTTTTCGCAATCAAGATTTGTTTTTATTGCCCGGTAGATCTGCCTATTTAGCCGATTGCCCATCTGCCCATCATGAAGCCCTTGATGTATTTCGCCGAAACACATCCGGATCAGTGCGCCAGCACGACTTACATTTCCAAAATCTTTACTAGCTCTTTTGGTATCATCAGTCTGTTTGACACGATGTGGTCTGCTCTGCAGGTAGTTTTTATTGCCAACTTTTCTATTCACCAGCGGACCGACCAGGCCCCTGATAAATCCATTATCATTTATTCCCATACCTAAAGATACCACAGTAAAGCCCTGTTGTCAAGCATCTTGTTGATTTTTAAGGATTTCCAAATTTGAGTAAAATGACAATTGTAAATCTTGTAATTTTCAGGGGACTTTGTTGTGAATAGCGTATGGACAACTTCGCCCCGTGCTCGCCCTGCTTCCGAGTAGTAAAAAACATGCAGGCACAGTGAAAGCACCTTAAAAGGTGGACTCAAGGTGGACTCACTGTACACTCAAGCTGCTTACAGGGCGAACTTGGCAATAACATGGTCTTAACTTGCCCCCTATCAAACGGCTCTGTCATCCGAAGGCCGAAACTAGAGTGCCCCAACTACGCTATACTATAGCTTTTTGAGAGATCCCATAGTTGAGTCATCTGTATTCATATGATTCATCAAGAAGCGAATTAATTTAAACTCCTCCACTAGTGATCGCGCCCATTTAAACAAATTCTTTGTCGGAAATGTATTCCATAAGCACCCCAGCCTGATCTCCAAGTTTCTTTTTCAAACGCTGCATCGATTTTTTGATCGCATCTGGAGTAACCCCTAAAACATTGGCGACTTCCTTATTATTAAGTCCCAGTTTCATCAGTACAATTACACGTAAATTGGATTCGGTGATATCGGAAAATTTAGATTGTATTTCTTGTAATAGATTAGGAAATTCTTTCATAATCAGCAGCTTAAATTCCTGCCATTTTTCCTCTGTAATCAAGTGCGACTGCAATAAGATTTTAAGCTCCTCGCGATCTCTTTCAACATTGTTGCCCTTTTCCTCTAGTAATGCTGAGAGCACATTGATCTGTTCATTGTTTCGCTTAAGATAAGCCACATATTCTTCAACCTGACTTTTTGAACTCATTAGTTCCCTATCTAGTTCAGCCTTTGTATACTTCAGGTTGAGTAGCTGATATTCATAATCGCGAATACGTTTCCTTGCCCGATAGCGAACGGCGTTGTAAACAAAGAAAAATAACACCAACACCAATAAACTTAATATGAGCCATAATCTTCTTTCGGCTTGCTTTTTCTTAATTACCGCCTGCGCTAAAGATAATTTATCCGCATACTTCTGTTTATCAGCCATAAATTTCAATTGGGATAATACAGGATCTCCATCGAGAAATCGTAACGAGTCCTGTAGACATTCAATCCTCCTACGTGCATCTAATTCATGCCCAACTTCCCGATTATGAATGGCCAAATGTAATTTATGAATTTCAAGTTCCAATATTGTCTTCTTATCATCTGAACCTGATAAAAGCAACTCGGCCTCGCTAATCATGTGAGGAACATCAGTTATTTCTTGTCTGGCAATATTTAGTCTAATCTGCATCATTAAGGCAAAAATCGTATTTCGTTTATCACCTATTGATCTAGAAATTTCAAGATCCTTATCTAACAGTGATAAGGCCTTACGATAGTCTTTCATACCTTCGAAGACAGCGGCCTGATTGCCCAAAATCTTCGCGTAGCGCAATGAATCATTCTCCGCAAGAGCCAAGGATTGAGCGAGCTCAAAATTTTTCATGGCCTGCAATGTATCCCCCCCACTTTTAAGCGTCAACATCCCTAAATTGTCTAGAATTTCGGCCCTCAATCTAGGCGAAATTATTTCCTGTTGCTGGCCTAAGGTCAAGTACTTGATTCCAGACGTATAATCACCCAAGGTCCCAAAAAAATAACCAAGCTTTTTATAGGTCTGTATGATATCCAACACCAGTTCTTTCGGTATATCTTCAAGGCCTTTTTCGCCTTCAAGAATAAATGGCAAAGCTTCAGATGCTTTTAAACATCTATAAAGATAAAAGCCATACATGACTTTCACCCAAGTTTTCACATTTTGATAACTGTATCCCCCATCTAGATCCAATGCTTTAAGATAGTATTTATCGCTAAAGCTATTTCGCTTTCCTTCATCATTAAAAGACTGGTCGGCCAGCAAACAATAATAGATTGCAAGAAGCGCCTTATCATTTTTTCGTACAGCTTGGCTAAAATACGGTGCTAGATATTTACTCAACGCCAAATTGGAAGATTGATGTTTCGTGGATTCTTTTATGATTGTTTCATAAAAATTTTTTTCTTCCATCGAGGAGTTTGAACTCATCAGCCCCATTCCACGAGCAATGTGAAACGGTATAATCGCTAACAAAAAAACAATTAGAAAAAATCTAGACATATTGGCGCAGGCATTGAAAATCGCATTAAAAATAAAAAATAATTTTAATTAAATCACCATGGGGCCAAATCAAACCAAAATTGGAGGATGATCCACCTACCGTAGGCTATTATAGAAAACAGATCGTATACTAGTGATATGCGCAGGATAGGGCCTGATTATTTCAACTAAATCCTATTCATTGACAAAATGATAGATATGATAGGGTGTTACCGCCTGAGTTAACTGAACATCATGTTCGTTTCGATCCGTAATAACGTCAATCGGCTCAAAAAAAGACAATCCAATACGCTGAACATCAACTTTACATTGAGAAAAGAAACGGTCATAAAAGCCTTTTCCATATCCCACTCTATAGCCAAAAAGATCAAAGATCAACAAGGGCACAAGAACCATATCGATATCCGACGGAGCAACTTCAGCACCTGCAGTTGGTTCTGATATTCCCCATGCATTCTTTTCAAATCTCATTTGCTTATCAAATAGATAATGCTTCATCGAATAGTCTTCAAAATTAGATCTTGAAACAGCGATTTTTATCTGAGGATGAAATTCTTGAACGTAATTTATGATAGCATACGTATTTGGCTCGTGATATTTTTCAATAGGAATAAAAACATGTAAAAGATTTACTTTGGAGAGATCAATTTTCATAAATTGATTCAGAAGCATGCTATTGAGGGCTGTCTCTCTAGCGATAGACAATTGACATCTCTTCGCTCTGTATGTATGCCTAAGCTCATTCTTCGATTTCATCTAAATAATTTTTTTTATAAAGATAAAAAAACGGCCTTGTAGCGAGCGCTAACAAGACCGAATAATCAACCTAAACCTAAAATCTTTATGTTATTTTACACGCTCGATATAGTTACCAGTCTGCGTATCAACTCTTACTTTCTCACCTTGATTAATGAACAACGGCACCATAATCTCGACACCTGTCTCTACAGTTGCCTTTTTTAATGCATTTGTAGACGTATCTCCCTTTACTGCCGGTTCAGTATATGTAATTTCCAATTCAACACTTTTCGGTGCTTCTGCCATGATAGGTTCATCACTTTCAAAAGCAATAATGACAGTCATTCCCTCTTTCAAGAAACGGGCTGAATCACCAAACAAAAACTTAGGAATATTAAATTGCTCGTAGGTACTATTATCCATTACAACGAAGAATTCACCATCTTCATATAAATACTGATAATCGTTTGTTTCTACACGTGCAATTTCCACAGATTCGTCAACTCTAAAACGATACTCAACTAATTTACCCGTTTTAACATTGCGCATTCTAGCTTGATAAAACGCGCGCAAATTGCCTGGTGTACGGTGTATATATTCTTCCACGGAAACTAATTCTCCGTTAAATCTTAAAATATTTCCTGATTTTACCTCTGATGCCTTAGCCATTCTTTGAATTGAACTTTAAACGGTTATCTCATTATTGAGTCGTCAAAAATACAAAAACTAATTGTGTTATAAAAATTTCCTTCACTACTTTTTATGGAAAAAGCTATTTTCAATAGGAAGAAAAATCAGCGTTAGCGTTCGGAAGGTAAATACACTAAAAATGCATTTTTTTAGGGTTTATGTACACAGCGATCGAGGTGAAGGAAAGGGTCATGGAAACCAGTAATACTTAGGTTTTAAAGTCCAGAATTGAAATATGTTCATCACAAAACTCATATTCTTTTTTCTGATTTGAACAGACGACAAGAATTCTAGATTTTAACTTCGTGCGATCGATTAAAGTTAAGTACCACTCTTCACCGGAACTATCCAAATTACTTGTAGGTTCGTCCAACATGACCAACGAAGATGCGGAACAACATGCTAGTACCAACTTCACCCGCTGTCGCATACCGGATGAAAAAAAACGTATCTCTCTGTCAAGCGCATGTTCCAGCCCCAATAAGCTGATAACAGTTTCTTTATCAAAAGAAGGAAGATAGCTTTTAAATTTAAAATGGAAATCAATCAGCTCCATTAAAGTAAATTCCTCTATCAATTCAACGTATGGAGCTGCAAGAGAAAGTTGCTGATATACTTGATCCACACCTAAGACTTCGTCTCCATAGTTATAGACCAATTCACCTTCAGAAGGTGTCAAACTACTCGAAAGCACTTTCAGAAAAGTAGATTTTCCCGAGCCATTATGACCAAGGATGGCATAACTCTTTCCGGACTCAAAGGTATAGTTTATATGCCTAAAAATCCATTCATTATTATACCTCCTACCAATATCCTTTAATATAATTTTCAAATTCACAAGAACCGATAACGCGATTACATCGCTCTATTATTGAATCCTTTCATAATACCTCGGCCCGAATTCCGAATAAAATCCAAAATTTCGTCCCGAATTTCTGTTGCTTGATATTCAGCCTCTATAATTTCTATAGCCTTAGCTAAATTTCTATTTTGGACAAAAAGAATTCGATAGAGGTTCTGAATTTCGGCGATCTGATCTTCCGAAAATCCTCTTCTTCTTAATCCAACCGAATTAATCCCTGCATAAGAAATAGGTTCGCGCGCCGCTTTAACAAAGGGGGGGATATCCTTACGTACCAATGAACCACCGGTAACAAATGCATGCGAACCAATTTTGACAAATTGATGAACAGCTACCATCCCAGCCAGTACGACATAATCACCCACGGTAATATGTCCTGCAAGCGTACTGTTATTTGAGAAAACACAATTATCACCTACTTCACAATCATGCGCAACATGACTATATGCTTGAATTAAACAATTTTTCCCAATGACTGTTTTATATCTATCTTTGGTGCCTCTATTGATTGTTACACACTCCCGTATGGTCGTATTATCACCAATTTCCACTGTTGTAATCTCACCATCAAATTTTAAATCTTGGGGCTCTCCAGAAATTACGGCACCGGGATATATTTTACAATTTTTTCCTATTCGTGCTCCATCCATAATCGTCACATTTGAGCCTATCCAAGTGCCTTCACCAATGATGACGTCTTTATAAATGGTTACAAATGGTTCGATGACCACATTTTTAGCAATCTTTGCTTCAGGATGAATATAAGCTAATGGCTGTATCATCTATACTACTTTAGTTGTTATTTACTCTTACGATCTGAGCCATAAGCTCGGCTTCACATACGATCTTCTCTCCTACCATGGCCACACCTTTCATTTTTGCGATACCTCTTCGAATCGGCTCCATCAAATCGCATCTAAAAATAACAGAATCTCCGGGGGTTACCTGCGCTTTAAAACGGGCATTTTCAATTTTCAGAAATAAAGTCAGCCAATTTTCCGGATCAGGAACTGTTTTAAGAACCAAAATTCCTCCTGTCTGCGCCATAGCCTCTACTTGCAACACGCCTGGAAATAATGGCGCTCCGGGAAAATGTCCCATAAATAAATCTTCGTTCATGGTAACATTCTTCAAGCCCACCACATGTGTTTCGGTCAATTCAAGAATCTTATCCACCATAAGCATAGGTTGACGATGCGGCAAAATCTTCATAATTTCTACCGTATCGTATAATGCTGGCATATTAGGATCGTAAACTTTAATTTTTTTACGTGTTTTATCTTTCTTAATCTGCTCCTTTATCTTTTTCGCAAACGCAACATTGGCGGCATGCCCCGGCCGAGCAGCCATAATATGGCCTTTCAGCGGTCGCCCAACGAGTGCCAAATCTCCAACCATATCCAACAGTTTATGTCGGGCAGGTTCATTTTGGTAGCGTAATTGATTATTGTTTAATATTCCTTCTTTGGCAACTGCTACGGTTTCTTTATGAAAAAGATGAGCTAATTTCTGTAATTCTTCAGGTGAAGTCTCCTTATCCACAATAACAATGGCATTACTTAGGTCACCGCCTTTAATAAGCCCATGATCCACCAACATTTCTAACTCATGCAAAAAGCAAAAGGTACGTGAAGATGAAATTTCGGATTTAAAATCGTCAATTGACGTAATCGCAGCATGTTGGCTTCCCAACACCGGCGAGTTAAAATCGATCATGCAGGTCATCCTATAGCCATCCATCGGCATCCCCAATATCTCGACTTTACGATCAGGCTCTGCATAATGGATATTATTGGAAATCTCATAATAATCTCTATCAGCATCCTGCTCCTCAAACCCTGCCTCTTCAAGCAGCTTTACAAAAATAGCTGAACTTCCATCTAAGATAGGTATCTCGGGACCATCTATATCAATCAGGACGTTATCAATTTGTAAACCAATTAACGACGCCATCAAATGTTCAATTGTACTAACACTTGCACCATTCTGAGTAATTGTCGTCCCCCTCGAAGTGTCTGTCACGTTATCTGCATCAACCAAAATTTCTGGCTGCCCCTCCAAGTCTACACGTCTGAACTTAAACCAGTGATTTTCCGGAGCTGGTTTAATGGTCATCGATACAATTTTCCCTGTATGAAGACCTACCCCCGAAATCTCAACCTCGTTTTTGATGGTTCGCTGTTTTACATTCATTTCTAATAACATATTTTTAAATCAAAACTTCTTTTGACAAAACATTTATTGATTGTGCTATACCCTTTAATGATATAGTGCTACGATAAACTACTGTTTCATCACAATTAAAGAACAGCTTATTTTCAATGAAAAATAATTATTTTAATTTTTTTTCTACTAATTTTTCTAATTCCTGGATTCGCTTTTCCAATTCAGGAAGACGAGCAAAAATCACATTAGATCTCAATTGTGGCTGATAAGGCATCAACGGTGTACCGCCCCACTTCTTACCCTCTTCTTTGATCGATCTATTCACTCCGGATTGGGCCTGAATTTGGGATCCCTTAGCAATAACAATATGCCCAACTACACCAACCTGACCGCCCAATACCACATGCTCTCCGATTTTTGAACTACCGGAAATACCAGTCTGCGCCGCAACGACAGTATTCTTTCCAATATCAACATTATGGGCAATCTGGATCAAATTATCCAACTTCACGCCATCGCGCACAATGGTAGCTCCCATGGTTGCTCTGTCAATTACCGTATTTGCGCCAATCTCAACATTATCCTCTATTTGAACATGGCCAATCTGAGGAACTTTTTTATATGTTCCGTCTTCTTGTGGTGCAAATCCAAATCCATCTGATCCGATGACAACACCTGAATGTACCACCACATTTTTACCGATCTTACAATCATGATAAATCTTCACTCCTGGATAGAGCGTTGTATTATCTCCAATCGTAACTTTATCTCCAATATAAACCTGTGGGTAAATTTTCACATGATCACCGATCGATGCTCCTCTGCCAATATATACAAAAGCACCGATGTACCCCCCTTGGCCGATTTCAGCTTCGTCGTGTATAAAATGAGGTTCCTCTCGTCCACTTTTGTCAAGGCGAAACTCATTATACATATTTAGGACAGTAGAGAAAGCAGCATAGGCATTCTTAACCCGTATAATCGTCAATGTAGGTTTAGTCGAATGTGTCAATTGCAAATCTTCATTAACAATAACAATCGAGGCATCAGTAGTATATATGAAATGCTCATATTTTGGATTCGACAAAAAAGAAAGATCACCTTTTTTACCTTCCTCAATTTTGGCAAGGTTACCTACCGCAACCGCTGGATTTCCTTCAATCCGTCCTTCTAATAATGTCGCTATTTGTTGAGCAGTAAATTGCATGGTACAAATCTATGTTTTTTTATTAAAAAATAACTACTTGGTGGAAGGAATTGCAACATATCTCACCTCTTTTGGATAACACAATGCATATTTAGCGACATTTTTCGACAGTGCTTCTAAATTCCCGAGATCAGAAGCCTCCGTTATATCGACAAGCTCGCCCGATTTTAACAAAATTTTTATTTGATCCTGGGAAGAATTATACGCACGATTCTGAATTTCCTGAGTAAATACATAATAGTGAATATCCTCCATCGCCACCCCTATCTCCGACTGTACTTTGGCCTTCACCAAATCAATATATTCGGGTGAAAAAGGTTTGTTGCTCAATACAGAGCGATATAGATCACGCTTCATTACCCGTTGACACATTGTACTTAAAATATGATCCTCATGACACTCCCATGTTTTTATGGCAGACATAATATCTGTATCATCCAAACGAGTAAACCAGTCTAAATGCAACGGGTTGTCCAAAAAATTACTTTTATTGATTTGCTGGCTTAAAAACCAATGAAAAGCTGGAGTAGAAAAGAGTTCATAGCCAGCAGCCGTCAAATATTTTGCCCGCTGCAGAATTTTAATCAGTAACTGCTCAGCACCAATAACGGTTTTGTGCAGATATACTTGCCAATACATCAGTCGCCGTGCTATCAGAAATTTCTCTACTGAATATAGCCCTTTATAATCCACAACAATTTCATCCGCTACCACATTGAGCATTTTTATGATACGACCAAATGAGATCACTCCCTCAGATACTCCCGTAAAAAAGCTATCCCTATTGAGATAGTCCATCCGATCAACATCCAACTGGCTCGACACCAATTGGTGAAGGAATTTGCGCTCATATTTGTTATTAAAAATGGTAATTGCAAGACTCAACCTTCCGTCCAAATCCTGATTGATTCGATCCATTAACAACGAAGACAACAGCTCATGCGAAACGCCTTCAATCAAACTATGTTCTAGAGAGTGGGAAAAGGGGCCATGCCCAATATCATGGAGTAAAATAGCTGAAAGAACTGCCTCCTCTTCAGTGTCCGAAATGAATACACCCTTGCTTCTTAATGTTTCCAAAGCCATCGCCATCAAATGCATCGATCCAATGGCGTGCTGAAACCGAGTATGTAAAGCACCTGGATAGACGAGATGTGTCATACTCACCTGCTTGATATAGCGGAGTCGCTGAAAATAAGGATGCTGTACCAAATCAAAGACCAATCCTGTGGGGATCGAAACAAACCCGTATACCGGATCATTTATAATTTTATTTTTGTTCAAGGCGGCGACAAATTAATGCGATCATCAACACTATAAATTATGAAACCTAGCTCTTAAATCCCGAACGCTGGGTTAACATCAGTATAAACTTAAAACAAAGATAGTTAGTTCATCGTTAAGAAATGTTAAAAATAAAATCTAAAGCACGATATTTGCTTAAGTTAGCATGAGATCAAAAATCCGTTAAATAGGTAAGAGTTGTTCTTTTACACTATTTCATTCATAGAAACACGGTCCTCCTCTAGTAATTAAACACATATATAGCAGATGCAAAAAACACATATTCTCTGGGCTGACGATGAAATTGACTTTCTAAAACCACATATCTTATTTTTAGAAAGCAAAGGATATAAAGTTGACACCGTCAATAACGGAAATGATGCTGTTGAAGCCTTTAAAAATGGTTTTTTCCATCTCGTTTTTTTAGACGAGAATATGCCCGGTTTAACCGGACTTGAAACACTTGGTATACTGAAATCTATCAATCCTTCTGTCCCTATTGTGCTGGTGACTAAAAATGAAGAAGAACATGTCATGGAAGATGCGATAGGCTCTAAAATAGATGATTATCTGATCAAGCCGGTCAATCCCAAACAAATCTTGATGACGATAAAGAAATTGACTGAAAACAAGCGCCTCGTCAATGAAAAAACATCCATGGCCTACCAGCAGGACTTCCGTAATTTAGGGATGACCCTCAACGAAAACCTAGATTACGACCAATGGTCGGAAGTATATAAAAAGCTTGTGTACTGGGAGTTATCTCTAGAAAAGCTTGAAGATAACAATATGCATGAAATTCTGACCATGCAAAAATCTGAGGCTAACATGCAGTTCTCAAAATTCATAGAGAACAACTATATCCATTGGATTAATCGTCCCGAAAATGGCCCCATACTGTCACATCAGTTGTTTAAGAAGAAAGTGTTCCCTACGCTGGAAGATGATGTACCTACATTTTTCTTCTTAATAGACAATTTGCGGTTTGACCAATGGAAGATCATTAATGAGGTTATTACCGACTATTTCAGACTGGAAGAGGAAATAAACTATTTCAGTATTTTGCCAACAGCAACACAATATGCTAGAAATGCCATTTTTAGTGGACTAACTCCCTTAGAAATGGAAAAACGTTTTCCGAAATTATGGCAAAATGATGAAGACGAAGGTGGTAAAAATCTATACGAGGATAAATTTTTGGAGGATCAGATTAAGCGCCTTTATCGAAAGCCCATAAAACACTCCTACACAAAAATTCTGACGCTGGAACAAGGAAAAGACGTTGTAGACAATCTCGGAAATTTAATGCACAATCAGCTCAATGCATTAGTGTATAATTTTGTGGATATGCTATCTCATGCACGTACAGATAGCTCTATGATTCGGGAATTAGCAAACGACGAGGCAGCATACCGTTCCCTCACCTTGTCATGGTTTGAGCATTCCCCCTTATTGGAGGCTATCAAATGGCTTTCCCAAAAAAAGGTTCGCGTAATTATCACCACTGACCATGGCACGATCCGTGTAAAAAAGCCAAGTAAAATTGTGGGGGATCGAAATACAAATACAAATTTAAGATATAAGCAAGGGAAAAATTTGAATTATATCGACAAAGACGTCTTCGCTATCAAAAACCCACATGAGGCACAATTGCCCAAACTTCACGTGAGCTCAACATACGTATTTGCCAAGGAGGACACCTATTTTGTGTACCCCAACAACTACAACCAATTTGTAAATTACTTTAATGGAACGTTTCAACATGGCGGAATCTCTTTGGAAGAAATGATTATCCCCTTTGCGACATACTTGCCGAAATAGTAATTTTGCAGCATGGAAATTATTGTAAATTCGACCGCAGATTTATCGCAAGCAGCTCAGACACTTTTAAATAGTTTTCCAGAGGTCCGAATTTTTCTGCTATATGGTCCAATGGGGGCCGGGAAAACAACTTTTGTGAAATACCTCTGCAAACAATTAAATGTCCAAGACAGCACATCTAGCCCGACATTCTCCATCGTAAATGAATACGAATCTGCCAGTGGCCCCGTATATCACTTCGATTTTTACCGTATCAATGAGGAACAGGAGGCATTTGATTTTGGCTACGAGGAATACTTTTATTCTGGAGCATACTGCTTTATTGAGTGGCCAGAGAAAATTCCAAATTTACTTCCTGAAGAAGCAAAGGAAATACATATCAGCATCATAGATGCAACAACACGTCAAATCTCTATTCATTAACTTACCTTTTTCGACTTCCCAATATGGCTCAATCATCCTCTTGTCAATATATTCCATCTGATATTCATGTGCCCGGATTATCTGCTATACACGCCGAAAATCTTAGCTTTTCCTTTCATGAGAACAGCATGCAATTTGCTGTTGAAAACAGTTCCTTCGACATTGAAGAAGGAAAAATAACAGCTATTATAGGTGAGTCCGGGAGCGGGAAAAGCACCTTATTGAGACTTATATATGGATTATTGGAACCAACAGAAGGTGTGGTGCGCTATAAAGGCTGGCAGGTACCAACACGCAAGGATAAGTTAATTCCCGGTCACGATGCGATGAAATTAGTCTCGCAGGGTTTTGACGATTTAAATACATATGCCAACGTGTGGGACAATGTTGCTTCACAATTGCCGAATACAAATATCAAACGTAAACAAGATAAAACTGCGGAAATACTGCAACGTCTGCGGATAGACCACCTTGGGCGAAAAAGAGTAGCAGACATCAGTGGCGGAGAAAAGCAACGCGTTGCAATCTGCCGTGCGCTCATCAATGAGCCTGAAGTTCTACTTATGGATGAACCCTTTAATCAGGTTGACGCCTCATTTCGCGATACGCTCCAACAAGACATAAAAGATATAGTCAAAGAAACCGGGTTAACTGTTATACTCGTTTCTCACGATCCGACCGAAGTACTTGCTTTAGCGGATAATCTTATCGTGATGAAAGAAGGTAAAATCCTAGATCAAAACAACCCACATCAACTCTATGACAACCCTTCGCACCCTTATACCGCCCAATTGTTGGCGAAAAGCAATATCTTAAATATCCAGCAAGCTCAAAATTTAGGTATAACAACCGAAAAACCTATAGCAATCCATCAAGAATGGATTTCTATAAGTCCTTCACAAGAGTCTACTTT
The DNA here is from genome assembly GCF_002429765.1 of Sphingobacterium sp. UBA5996. Lineage (NCBI taxonomy): Bacteria > Pseudomonadati > Bacteroidota > Sphingobacteriia > Sphingobacteriales > Sphingobacteriaceae > Sphingobacterium > Sphingobacterium sp. UBA5996. The sequence continues at coordinate 85,160 of NZ_DJAS01000014.1, read as the reverse complement.
TTTTGTAAAAGATGTGCGATTTAGAGGATTTTATTATGAAATCGTTGTCGGCAATAATGCGATTAACTTACATACCATTACAACGTCTCAAATCATTCCGCCAAAACAACAAGCAGTCGACCTGACGATATCCCATTGGATTTCTTTTGACCATTAATTTGATGTGCTAATCCAGTGTAGCTAGCCAGGACAAAAATGCGTCAAACCACAATTTATCCGAAGTTTTGTTAATTAACCCAAAACCATGCCCCCCCTGCTCGAAGACATAAAGCTTATTGGGCACTTTTGCGTTGTCCAAAGCAGCAATCATTCGATAACTGTTTTCTATCGGCACCGCCATATCGTCTTTGGCATGTACAAAGAAAACCGGACAAACTTCCCGAGAGACTTGTAATTCAGAAGAAAATGATCTGACCAGATCTTCTGATGGATTTTCTCCGATCAGATTAATTCTTGATCCTTTATGTGTGATATCATTCTCCATGGAGATGACCGGATAAATTAATCCAGCAAAATCAGGTCTTAGGGATACATGCGGAGAATTCGCTATATAGTCCTTCTTGAATTGGGTAATTAAAGTAGAGGCCAAATGCCCGCCTGCAGAAAAGCCAATAACGCCAACCTTGCGAAGTTCAGGGTGCAACGTTCTGATCAATTGGACCGCTCGCTGAGCATCTTGAAGAGGCCCTATTGATTTGTTACGCATAATATTTGGCGAAGGTAAACGGTATTGTAAAACAAAAGCCGAATAACCATTTTTTACAAGCTCTTTTGCAACAGCATGCCCTTCATGATCCATAGCGATATGAGAATACCCACCTCCCGGAATCACCAGTACAGCGATATTCTTAGCACTACTTTTATCTGCCGGATAAGCAAATAACCTAGGAACATTTTTTTCTAACTTCACTTGCTCTTTATCCGTGGAATTTGGAATGGAATCTGCATAAAGATTGATTGTTTCCTGCGCCTTAACGAGTGAAATCAACGAACATAAAATCATAAAAATTCTTTTCATTAGCCTAATAATTTAAAAATAATTCAAACAATCGTGTCCCAGAGGTGCACTTCCGAGATCCGCTTTAGACACATCATCTATAAAGACGAAACGACTAAAAGATCCAAATCTTTGGCAGTCATATTGAACCTTGATGCCATATCAGCATTTGTAAGATTACCTTGATACAAATAAATGGAACTTCGGATTCCGGGGTTTTTCCAAATTGCGTTTTTCAATCCTCCAAGCTCAGCAAAATCGAGCAAAATTGAAGTAAAAATATTACTCATGGCATAGGTTGCTGTTCGCGCCACACGAGAAGCGATATTGGGGACACAGTAATGAATAACATCAAATTTTCGGAAAACGGGTTGATCATGTGAGGTCACTTCTGAAGTTTCAAAATTCCCGCCCTGATCGATACTTACATCTATAACAACGGAATTGGGCTTCATTTTAGATACCGTTTCTTCTGAAATCAAACAAGAAGACCTTCCATTGCGTGCTCGCAAAGCACCAATCACGACATCTGAACTGATAACAGCCTTATTTAAAATAATTGGCTGTATAACAGATGTAAAAACACGGCTGCCAAGATTGTTCTGTAAACGCCTAAGTTTATATATTGAATTATCAAAAACCTTTACCTGTGCGCCTAAAGCTAAAGCTGTTCGGGCGGCTTGTTCACCAACGGTACCAGCGCCGATAATAACAACTTCTGTCGAGGCTACCCCAGTCACACCGCCTAACATCAGCCCCTTTCCGCCAAACGCATTACTCAGATATTCCCCAGCAATCAGGGTTGCCGTAGCCCCCACAATTTCGCTCATGGCCCTAACGACCGCTAAACACCCGCCCTCGTCTCTTAAATACTCATAAGAAATTGCTGTAATCTTTTTATGCATTAATGCCTTTAAGACATCTAAGCTCATGAGTGAGGGTTGCTGAGAAGACAATAAAAGTTGGCGTTCTTTCATCAACTTTACTTCTGACGCAGTAGGGCTACCGACCTTGATAATCAAATCCGCTTGGTATACTTCTTCGCGGGAAGATACGATCCGAGCCCCCTGTTCACTATAATGATGATCTAAAAAGTTGGCTCCACTGCCTGCCCCCGTCTCAATGATAACGTCGTGCCCATTCTCTACCAATAATGCAACCGCTAATGGTGTCAAACATATCCGCTTTTCCTGGAGCGAGATCTCTTTTGGAATACCTATAAATAAACTTTTTGCATTCTTTTTCTTTTCAAAAAGCATCTCTTTTGGAGAAATCATAGCCTGACTAGCAAGCTTCCCTAACTCATTCATCTTGTCAAATTGATCGTTAGCTAAAATTACAATAAATAATCAATCTTATCAAACGAAGATAAATTTGGTTTGGCACACCTTTGGAATGAAACAAATTTATCTACATTTGTCTAAATTAATCAAATATAATACCATGCTCAGTAAAGTAAATATAGTGCCGCGGTGGATCATTTTTTTATTGGACATCTTTAGCGTATCCATCGCCTATCTGCTCGCAAATGTCATTTACTATGATTTTGACTTCGCTTTTTTGCTTGACATTGATTTTAGTATACGTTATATTTTATTTATAGGTGTATGCTCTTTTTCATTCTACCTTTTTAAAATGTATACCGGAATAGTTCGTTACACAAGTGCGATCGATTCCATACGTATATTATCGACGATAACATTTAGTGTTTTCATTCTCCTTGTTATAAAAATAATAATCCAAGCAAATGAGATCGAGCGTAATATCCCAACTGCCCTCATTATTTTCTTTGCACTCTTTTCATTTCTAATCTTAACAGTCTATAGAACGATTATTAAGATTTTTTTCCTATACACAAAAAAAGCTAGTGGCTCCAGAAAAAAAACACTGATTTATGGAGCAGGCGACTTGGGAATTGCTGTAAAAAGAACATTAGACCACGATGTAAGATCTAAAAATGCCATTGTAGGATTTCTAGATGATAACGAACAAAAAATAAATAAGGTCATTGATGGAACGAAGATATATTCTTCGCAGAAGTTCAGCCACCTGATCAAAACGTTAAATGTCGAGGAGGTCATTATTGCTTCCCATAATATTCCTTCGGACCGCAAAAATGAAATCACTGACGTCGCGCTGGAAAAAAATGTTAATATTTTAACGCTGCCCCCAGTTAAAAAAATTATGAATGGCGACCTTAATCCCAATCAGATCCAAAAAATAAAAATTGAAGATCTATTGGAAAGGGAACCTATAAAGATCAACGATGATCACATCCTAAGCCAAACCAAAGGCAAAAGGATATTAGTCACTGGTGCTGCAGGCTCTATAGGAAGTGAGATCGCAACCCAATTGGGAAGATACGAACCACAGATGATTATACTGTGTGACCAGGCGGAGTCCCCCTTACATAATCTCCAACTCGATCTTCAAGATGAATTTCCAAATCAAGTATATCATACTTACATAGCCGATGTCCGAAGTACAAAAAGAATGCAATTACTTTTTGAAACGTTCAAACCACACTACGTCTATCACGCAGCAGCCTATAAACATGTGCCGATGATGGAAAACCATCCATTGGAAGCGGTACAAACGAATGTGATGGGAACAAAAAATCTTGCTGATTTAGCTGTTGAATTTCAAGTTGAAAAATTTGTTTTCGTCTCTACAGACAAAGCGGTCAATCCCACCAATATTATGGGGGCAACGAAACGAATTGCTGAAATTTACGTCCAGTCGTTGAACAATCATTTGGAAGCATCATTGCAAGAAAGTATCCATACTAAATTTATTACGACACGCTTTGGAAACGTACTGGGTTCAAATGGTTCGGTCATTCCACGATTCAGAGATCAAATTCAAAAAGGTGGCCCTGTAACGGTTACTCACCCAGAAATTACACGATATTTTATGACCATTCCCGAAGCATGCCGATTGGTTCTTGAGGCTGGAACAATGGGACAAGGTGGCGAAATCTTTGTCTTCGATATGGGAAAATCTGTAAAAATAGTCGAGTTAGCTAAAAAAATGATTCGTCTTTCAGGATTTAAGCCAAATGAAGATATTGAAATAAAGTTTACGGGATTGCGCCCCGGAGAAAAGCTGTATGAGGAATTATTAAATGATCTGGAAAATACCCTACCGACTCATCATGAAAAAATTATGATTGCTAAGGTGAGAGAAAATAATTACGACATCGTGCTCATGAAGATCGAAGAGCTGCAGCAACGATTGGCAACGCAAAACAAAAACGAAGTGGTGTACCAAATGAAAATCATTGTACCGGAATTCAAAAGCAAAAATTCGATCTACGAGCAACTGGATCGAGAAATCGAATTATCAAATAAGTCAGAAAACTAAACTTAATTCACTTTAAAATTGCAAAATACTTGTATTTTTGCTCGAAAAGTGTATTTTTGCAATCCATATTTTACTGATTAGTAATGTCTAAAAACACAAATAATACAAATCAAGGTTTCAAACCTTCAAAAGGATCGTTTTTCCAAGATAACCAAAAAAGCGTAGTGTTCATTTTAGGTGGTATCGTTGTATTGATCTTACTTTATTTTGGATATCAAAAGCTGTATCTAGATCCGAGAGCAGAGGAAGCTTCGAACCGTATGTATAAAGCTGAACAGCTTGCCACAATTGATTCTTTGCAAAATAAAGCAATCATGGGGGATGGTGCATTTCTTGGATTTAAACAAATTGCGGATGAATATTCGAATACAAAATCGGCAAATATAGCGAATGCTTATTTAGGGGGATTGTATTTGCGCCAAGGTAAATTCGAAGAGGCTGTAAAAGCTCTTGAAAAATATTCTCCTACTGGAAGCCAAATTCTTGATCCTTTGGTAATTGGTTTAACAGGTGATGCATATTCAGAGTTAAAAGACTACAAAAAAGCTGCTGATTACTATAAACAGGCTTCCGAAAAATCGAGCAATTCTTACACAACACCGCTCTTTTTAAAAAAATTAGGCCTTGTTTATGAAGCACAAAATGATTACAAAGGTGCAGAGACTGCCTACAAAAAGATTAAGACAGATTTCCCTGAAAGCCAAGAGGCCGCTACCATTGACGGCTTATTAGGTCGCGTACAGGCACATTTATAAGCGATACAATGTCACAAAAAAAGAGGCTATTCGATAGCCTCTTTTTTTGTGACCATCTAAAACACTATCTTTGCTCCTATTATGGCAAGTAGCATTAAAAATTTATCAGACTTCTCGCATATCCAAGTCGCGGATGCAAGTCCATTCAAATTTGCAATCGTTGTTGCACAATGGAATGCAGAAATTACAAGTGCACTATTGAATGGTGCAATAAAGGGTCTGGAAGAACATGGCGCTGAAGAAAAAAACATTCAAATTATTGAGGTCCCTGGAAGTTTTGAATTAATTTCAGGAGCGGATCTGGCAATGAGAAATCAGGGTTTTGACGCAGTTATTTGTTTAGGTTGCGTCATCCAGGGCGAAACAAGACATTTTGATTTCATCTGCGATGCAGTTGCAAATGGCATTGCCAATGTGGGGCTCAAATATAATAAGCCAGCAATTTTTGGTGTATTAACAACAGACAATCTTCAACAGGCACTGGATCGTGCAGGTGGAAAGCATGGGAATAAAGGGGAAGAAGCTGCTATTACAGCGATACAAATGGCGCATATTGCCAAAAAATTCTAATTTGGTATCAATTTTGCCTACTTATACTTACACGTCAATGATGAAAGTATTTATTGAACATAGTTTAAAGTAAGGTACTTCCATTTGTGATCAATCGATTAATAAAATATGCTATTATCTTATTAATCGATTTTTATTTTTCATCAGAATAAATTGTCGTTGATGGGCTCACATGGATAAAGTAAGCGGAACAATCGCCAGTCTCACAGAAAATAATGCAATGATGAAGTGGAGTATCTTTAATTTTTGCATAGTCCACTTGATGATTGTTTCTTAAAAAAATAGGGTTATGAAAATATTATCGAACGTATTCAGTATCGTTATCCTGACCTTGTTCTGTCAGTTGAATTTAATAGCGCAAGAGGATAGTCTACATAAACAGATTTGGCAAAGTATTGGCGGTCAAGAAAAGTGGGATTCGTTACAGTATTTAGCATTCTCTGCAAAAGGGAATAACATTTCAGACCAATTAGCTAACGAGGAACGAAAATTCTTGTTCAATCGGACAACGGGAGCGTGTCGATTTGATGGGTATACAGGAACAGACCAAGTGACTTACCTATTTAATTTTAAAAACCCTGGGGGTGATAAGCTCTTTATTGGCGGAAATTTATCCACAGACGAGGCAGAGCTTAAGAAATCAATCAAAAGCCAACTCTTTTTGGATTTTAATTTGCTCCTTTTACCCACCCTCATTGGACAGAAGAATGTGCAGCTCAAAAACCAGAAAGAAAGCTTTAGCGCAGGACAAAAATTAACGATATCCAATATCCTTTCTTCAACCCCCATTTTTGGGACCAGGATTGCCGGATTGCTTTACATCGATCAAAATACAGGGGAAATCGCGCGTTATGAATACACAGATAAGGGAGAAAAAATTACATATGAAGTGAGCAATTATAAGGAGATCGGCGACGGTATACGTTTACCAAGCCTATTCAATTGCACAACGAACGAACAGAGAAGTTGTCTATTCTCCTCTATTTCATCTTTTGTACAAGTAGAACAAAAAAAATTCACAGAATTATGATCAATTGGATAGCATTAAACACAGAAGAACAGCTACAAGAACTATATCAATCGGATAAAGTTGCAGCTATTTTTAAACATAGCACAACATGTGGTATCAGTAATATGGCTAAACGCAGTCTTGAACGAATGTCTGCGCTATCAGACCACGATTATACGATTTATCTCTTAGACCTATTGCGCTACCGTTCTCTTTCGAATGAGATTGCTCAACGCTGGAATGTAGAACATCAATCTCCTCAAATATTGATTATTAAAGGAAAAGACAGTATATACGATGCTTCACATGGCGATATCCAATTTGATGAGATCGAAAAATACTTAGTGGCAATCTAATAGTATAGTCCATGTCGGATTCTTTTTGGATTCCATCAAAATAAACAGCTATTTTTTTGGTTCTGGATTTTTTATTTCATCGTCCTTTTCCCACCATTCTGAAGATTGCAGATCATCGATTTCCCGACGGTCCTTTTTAGTAGGCCGACCGGTACCACGATCTCTTTTGAGGACAGGAGCGTGAAACATAGATTTATATCCAACCGTCTCTTCAACAGGAGTTTGATCCTCGTAGAATTGCACAGCAGTCTTTGCATCCACACGACGGTCCAGCAGGCCGGTCACAAGCACGATTTTACGCTCAATACCTTTTTGAACGTGATATACATCGCCTAACTTTACTTCGTAAGATGGTTTTATATTCTGTCCTTTTAATTTAACTCTTCCAGCCTTGCACGCCTCGGTCGCCAAGGTTCTGGTTTTAAATAAACGAATTGACCACAAATATTTATCAATTCTTAATTTTTCTGATGTTCCAGCCATAGTACAAAAATAGCTATTTTTAGAACCATTACAACCAAAAGAAATTATAGAAAATATCCATACACCTGAGTTCAATTATCAACCCTCTCCTATTCAATCGCTCACCAACCAAACGTCAACTCCTCATTGCAAGCGGACTGTTAAAACGAGCATTGCATGGTGAATGCACCTTCAACAGGTGGATTCAACGTGAACTCGCTGCGCGCACACTGTGGGTACGGTGAAGAGCTGATCATAAATTGGTACGCTGTTGGTATCTGGAAAGTATAACGCAAGGAACAATGGATAAAGTTGCTTTTAAGTCCAACTTTATCTAAGTTTGTACATCAAAATAAACTAATTCAAATAAGCAAAAAAATAATATGGTAGAGCCACTTAAAAAACTGATTGAGGAAGCTTGGGAAGATAGGCAATTATTAGAATATAAAGAATATACGGAAGCGATTCGTACGGTCATCATGAAATTAGATAGCGGTGAAATTCGCGTCGCCGAAATGATTGGCACCAGATGGCACGTGAACGATTGGATCAAGAAAGCTGTTATTTTGTACTTTCCTATTAATGACATGCGTGAAATGACTGCTGGGCCTTTTGTATTTCATGATAAGATGAAACTCAAAACAGACTATAAGCATACGGGCGTGCGTGTTGTACCCGGGGCATCGGCTCGTTTAGGTGCTTATTTGGCTAAAGGGGTTATTATGATGCCTTCTTATGTTAATATTGGTGCTTATGTAGACGAAGGTACGATGGTGGACACATGGGCAACTGTCGGCTCTTGCGCTCAGATCGGCAAACATGTACATTTGAGTGGTGGCGTTGGCATTGGTGGTGTATTGGAACCTGTACAAGCAGCTCCGGTTATTATTGAAGACAATGTTTTCATCGGATCAAGAGCGATTGTAGTCGAAGGTATTCGCGTAGAAAAGGAAGCCGTATTAGGTGCCAATGTTGTACTAACAGCCTCGACAAAAATTATTGATGTGACTGGATCTGAGCCAGTAGAATATAAAGGTTATGTGCCTGCCCGCTCTGTTGTTATTCCAGGATCGTATACGAAAAAATTTGCAGCTGGAGAATATCAGGTTCCTTGTGCCCTGATTATTGGACAACGCAAAGAGTCTACGGACAAAAAGACTTCATTAAACGACGCTTTACGTGAACACAATGTTGCGGTTTAAAATTAAAATTAGCATAGAAAATTAAAGATGAGTGGATTCGTAGATCGAGAAGATTTGAATAAGGCTTTGGAAACGCTAAAAAATGGTGGACTGATCCTTTACCCAACGGATACAATTTGGGGAATAGGCTGCGATGCTACCAATCCTGAAGCGGTAGAAAAAGTCTTTCAACTGAAAGGAAGAGACAAATCTAAAAGTCTGATAGTCTTATTACATAATGACAATCAACTGGCGAGTTATGTCAATGAGATTCCCGAAGTCGCTTATCAACTTATTGAATACACAGAAAAGCCTTTGACAATTGTTTATTCGAATGCCAAAAATCTTGCTCCCAATGCAATAGCGGAAGACGGATCTATTGGCATTCGAATTGTCAAACATCCTTTTTGTGAGCAGCTGTTACAACGCTTTCGCAAACCCATAATCTCCACTTCGGCCAATATCAGCGGTGAACCTACAGCAAAAGATTTTGATGAAATCGCTGACACCATTAAAGCTGGAGTCGACTATATTGTCGCTTACGACAGGAATGTAGCAACAGATGGAAAATCATCTACCGTTATGAAACTAGACCCAAGTGGTAAATTCGAATTTATTAGAAAATAATATGAAAAAGATCTTTTTATTTCTTGTTTTGGCCATTGTCGTCACTCGCTTTTCATTCGGGCAACAAAAGGATATTCCAGCAGCCAAGCCCGGAGTAAAATATGGGAAAGAAATTTCTGCTTCCAATGCGATTTCAGTGGCAAAGCTTGAAAAGGAGCTTACACAAAAGAATGCTTTCCATGGAAAGATAACGGGTAAGGTGGTAGAAGTGTGTAAGAAAAAGGGTTGTTTCATGACCTTACAACGTGACGGACAAGAGCCTATTACCGTGCGTTTTAAAGACTATGGTTTTTTTATGCCATCGAACATTGTCGGTAAGACGGTTGTCGTGGAGGGGAGCGCAAAGAAAAAAGAAGTTTCCGTCGCATCTTTACAACATGCCGCAAAGGATCTTGGCAAATCACAGGCTGAAATAGATCAAATTACACAACCCAAAAAAGACATAAGCATTATTGCTGATGGTGTTTTGGTTGTAAAATAAAGTTGTATACGCTTACGCTGTCGTTGTTCCGATGAAAAGATTTCAAACATCACCCTGTCAATCCATACTAGTCGATGGCACCTTAATGACCTTCGATACGCCCATTATTATGGGCATACTCAATGTGACTCCGGATTCTTTTTACGATGGTGGCGATAATACGACCGTTGAACGTGCGGTAGGGAAAGCAAAGGAGTTATTGCTTGAGGGAGTTCAAATTCTCGATATTGGCGCCTATTCTTCACGTCCAGGCGCACCATTAATTTCATCACAGGAGGAAATGGATCGAGCTCTACCACCAATTCGAGCAATTAAAGCGGCGTTTCCTGATGCCATTTTATCAATTGATACCTTCAGGGCCGACGTTGCAGCTGCAGCGGTCGAAGCAGGCGTTCACATCATTAATGATGTATCTGGTGGTACACTCGACGATAATATGTTTGCTACAGTAGCCAAATACCAGGTTCCTTACATTCTTATGCATATGCGCGGTATTCCCGAAAATATGCAGGAAAAAACAGACTACACAGATATTGTAACGGATGTTGCCACGTTTTTGGGTGAGCGCATCGCCGTGCTAAGAAGTATGGGGGTGAAAGACATTATTCTTGATCCAGGCTTTGGCTTTGCCAAGACAGCCGAACAGAACTATGAGTTGCTTTATCGTGTCAATGAACTTCACTACTTCGAATTACCAATTTTGGGCGGAATATCCCGCAAATCCATGATCTATAAAAAAATCGGGATCACAGCCCAGGAAGCGTTAAACGGTACTACCGCTTTGAATACATTACTGCTCGAAAGAGGCGTACAAATTCTACGTGTACATGATGTAAAAGAAGCGAAACAGTTAGTTGATCTCTTCTATTCATAGATTAGCTCTATTTTCCTAAAAAGCATATCATCGGATTTTCACAGTGTGATACGGACTTTCCTTGCTATCGTCCAACTGTTATATAGGAATGGTCCGAAAGACTTAAAATCTATCAAATAAGTTAAGCTTAGATAAAAATTCCTGGGCAAAAAAACTGCCCAGGAATTCCAAAACTCGTTTTATTTTATTTCGCTGCTACGGTCAACACAGCCTTCTTATTCCCGGCAGTCAAATCCAGCGTGAAAATATAAGTCTTACCTGATTCTAATACTTTACCGGTTTTTATACCAAGATTACCCGAGTCACGTCCATTATTGCCATCCCCCACAAATACAATATCACTTGTAGTTGTGATGTCCGCACCTCCAAATTCACCTCCCCATCCTTTTTGATGGAAAAATTTGAAGTTGATGTTATCAGAATTTATGGACTCTCCGGCCTTAACCGTTATCTGATATTTCTTATTACCTAATGGAACCAAACAAAGCGCTTTATCCGTATTCCAGCCTACCTGATTACTGGATACCTTAGGTTTTCCAATTCCTTCGCCAATAATCCAGATGGCACCAGTTCCGTCATCTTGTAGTTTTGCCAAATCATTACCTGTCATCGCCTCAACCACAAAGTATTTTAAGTTAAAGTCTGCGGTAACACGGTATTTCCCGGTTGCTCCTTTAAACGAAAGAGTTCCATCGGCCGCTTGAGCAAAGTAATCTGGATCAATCCACCAATTTTGCAGATCCGCAATCCCTTCGAAGGTTGTCGCTTTTCCTTGCGCGAGCTCGATTTCAACTTTGGAATGCTTATCATCTAGTCGGCTAAACTGCGATCCATTGAGTAGAACAACAATAAACGGAGAAGCCTGAAAGGTCAATGTATTAAATTGAATCGGATATACACCAGAAGTCGAATTCGAGAATGGAATTTCGGCAGTAGAACCTAAATTAATAACATTATTGACCCAACCAAAATTCATTGCATTTCCTTGTGAACCAACTTTTGGCGCTTGGATATAGCCTTTTACTTCTGCAGGAAAGTTTTCTTTTGCTGCATATTGATTACGTCCTACCTTTTCCATTCGATATGACTTGGATTCGGTGACCAAGGTTAAATACGGAAAGTCAGGTCTGCTGAGGCTTAGGTCAAAAGACTGTTCGCTCGTTTTCTGGCTTATATTCTGCAAAACAAATTTTAATGTTGCTTTTCCGTCGGGAATACCTTTCAGGAATGGAACATAAATCTTTCCAGCGTAGTCTCCGTTTTCTTTGGTACGGATCACGGTCTCTGTTACCTTGTCATCTGTAAAATACAACTGGGCTTTAACCGTAGAGAGTGCAACTTCGTTATCGGAAACGTGTACTTGGAATTCTAGGCTATCACCAAAATTTGCGGATGAAATAGGTGATTTCAATTCGATTTTAGGATCCCCTACCTGATAGGTATATTTTTCATCCTTTTTACAGGAACTTACTGCGGCAAGAGCAGCAGTTGCCAAGAGTAGATTGATGAAGTATCTTTTCATTTATTCATAATTTATGCGCTATCGGCAAGATAGCGCTTAGGGTTTATCGTCCTCCAATTAATAAGTCCAGCGGTAAGAAACAACCGCCTTTGCTGGCACATCATAGCTAAAATGATTTTTACCGTCAGCCAATGTGATTTTGCGGCTATCGCCTGAGTCATTTAATAAAACGACAGCATAGGTTCCATCTGTATTTTGAAACGCCGTATAAACCAAGCCTTCAGCAGTATACCCAGAGGTGCCAATCCGTATCGCTCCTGATTTGACCACCGCAGAAAGATGACCAACAATATAATAGTGCGAATTGCGTGTTATATTTTTATAATTCGCCTTACTAATATCTACAGCTCCATAACATGTCTGACAGCCGCCCTCCCGATTCGGTCCTTTTTCGGTATCTAACATCAGATTCCAGACAATTACACCCTTACTCCAATTGTTAACTGTGCCAATGGCGACTTCACGCATATCTTCCATCAAACGTTTTTCAAGATTCCGGCCATCATTCCATTCCCCAATGGATGTTTCTGTAAAGACCAGTTCTTTATCCGGACGTTGATTATGGATATCTATTAGCTCAGCTTTATCACCACCATAGTTGTGGTAAGCCGCTCCCGCAAAGAATGATGCTGCTTCGGCATCGTTATAAATCTTCACAGGGTAATCAGTCTGATCAGCAATATCATCATAGTTATAATTATGATCAAATGCATATATTTTTGTCGACAGGTTTGCTGCTTTTAATTGTGGCCCTAAAGATTGTTTTACAAAAGCTTGTTGTTCTTGCCATGACATATAAAGCGACGCGGAATTCTTCCTATTCAAAGGCTCATTTTGAACAGTAATGGAATAAATATTGATACCTTCTTTCTTCATTGCCTGGATCCATTGCACGAAATACCAACCATAATCCTGGTAGTATTTTGGATTTAGCTGTCCGCTAGTCCAGGAATCAAAAGGCTTTAAATCAGTCAGGTTGTTAACTTTCATCCATTTCGGTGGAGTCCATGGTGAGCCCATGATCTTTATAGATGGATTGATAGCAAGTATCTCTTTAAGTACCGGAATGATATATTGGGTTTCTTCCATCTGCATGCCGAAATTTTCCTTTCCTTCCTTGTCCCAGCAGGTATATTCACTCAAAGAGAAGTCGGAACATCCAATCGCAATACGGATGTAATTCATTCCCATTCCATCTTTATCTGAGAAAGTCTCGGTAAGAAATTTTGTTCGATCGTCCTTACTCATTTTCATCAGATTATAACAGGTAGACCCTGTAACTGCTGCACCGAAGCCGTCCATTGTCTGAAATTTCTTAGCTGGATCTAGCGTAATTGTATTGGGCGACATGTTAAATTTGGAACTGAAATCAACAAAGCGTTTTCCAAAATCCAAAGACCGACTGCCTGTCGTCGTATAAATGGTAACATCACCACTTTTTTTAATTTCATCACCTTGTGAAGGTGTATAGCTGTCACGGTTACAAGATGTTGCCGTCACTAGACAGGACAACAAGAATGTATATATCATAGTTTTTTTATTATTACGTTTCATCTGTTAATATATTTGTCTCCATCCATCAGATGGGGGATTCCACTTGTTAAATCAATTAATACCCCGGATTCTGAACTAGATTAGGATTCTGATCAATTTTTGGTTGCGGAATCGGTAAACGGTAAGAGTTCTTCGTGAAGGGATACACCTGTGCCTTTCTTCCAGCATCTTTTGCATAAACAGCATTCATGACAGATTCGACCTTGTCTAAGCGCACGAGATCAAACCATCGTTGTCCTTCGAAGGCCAATTCAAGACGACGTTCTTTCAAATAAGCGTCTAATAAAGCGTCCTTATTTGAACGTATGGCAGCGGATATTTTAGGCAATTTAGCACGTGTGCGAATTTTGTCAATAATGTCTGCTGCACCGGATAAATCTGATCCCTGTTGAATTAAAGCTTCTGCCTTAAGCAATAAAAGATCTGCGTAACGAAGCTTGACAATACTATTAAATGCAGACCGCAGTTTAAACATGAATGGATAATGATTGGAAGGATAATAGTTGCTCCAAGTAGTGGAATAATAGACGATAGATTGCCCCAAACGAATCTGATCCCCTTCATTCGTATATGCCTGTATCAAATCCCGTGATGGGGTTATCCATTTTGCCCATGTGAAGTTATTATCATAATTGGACAAATCCCTTCCAAACATCCAAGTCGCCCAGTTACCTCCTCCAGAAGTAAACTGTGCCTCCAAAATCGATTCTTTCGTATTCCGTTGTGCAAGATCGGTGTTGCTTGCATTCATTGCATATAAGTCTGAGTAATTGGTATTCAGATCAAAACCATCCGCAGTCAATGCGTCAACAAATTGAATAACCTTAGCATAATCGCGAATTGGTTTTTCGGCATAGATCTTTGCCAGCATAGCGCGCGCTACGGATTTGGTAAATAAAGTCTTATTTCCGTTGTTGTTGGCTGGTGCATCTGCCAATCCATCCATCAAATCTTTTTCGATCTGTTTGTAAGCTTCTTCTTCGGTAGCTTGTTTAGGGAAATACTGCGGATAAACTTCATTGACATTATCACCGGTAATATCGGGTGCAATTGTGGTAATGACAGGGATAGATCCAAATATACGGACCATATCAAACATCGCCAATGCTCTGAATAGTTTCGCTTGTGCTTTATAAGTCCTAATTTCTGTATCGCTCACCGATTTATCGGCGACACTATCCACATAAATGATCAATCGATTTGCACGTCCAACATCTTCCAGATATCTTCCCCAATCCCGGTCAACCACAGAATTAGACCCTTCAATAGAATTATTTTCAAAAGGTACAACTTCCGCGCCGGTTGTTCCCGCATAGGAATTATCGGCGTGGGAATCGCCAATCAAGAGGAGGTCGAGATACCAATGTTCCTGCCGATCTTTCATCTGCTGGTAAATTCCGGCCAAATAAGTTTCAACTTCGGCTTTATTCTTGAAAACGATCTGCGTTCCTGTCTCTGTCTTTCCTTGACTAACATCCGAATAATCTGAAAGTGGATCACGGTTCAAAGAGCAAGAAAATAAAAACAAAGAGCCGGTTAGCAAAGAAAGCGCGTTACTTATATATTTTTTCATGATACAGACAATTAAAACTCAATATTAAGACCTAAAACAAATGAACGATTCTGTGGATAGGTTCCCCAATCAATACCCTGGATTCTGGAATCAGATCCACCGGAATACTGGTTCACTTCGGGATCCATGCCCGAATATTTGGTCAAGGTAAATAGATTACTTACGGATAGATAAGGCTGAATTTTGTTGATACCAATCCGTTTCAGTTTTTCAGGCGTGATAGAATAACCCAAAGAAACATTTTTCATGCGCAGATAACTGCCATCTTCGACGAAATAGCTTGAGTTTTTCATATCGAAACCTGCTTTTGGAACATGCGTAATTTGTCCAGGTACCCGCCAACGATCCAATACTACTGTTGTTTGATTGCGACCGTCATACATTCCCTCTGTTTCCATACGGCTGGCATTGAAGATATCATTGCCATAAGTCCCCTGAATGAATATACTTAGATCGAAATTCTTATAAGAGAAGCTGTTTGTCATACCGTACACAAACTTTGGAAGCGGATTACCGATATAGGTACGGTCGCTTGATGAAATCTTACCATCGTCATTCAGGTCACGATACATGAGTTCACCCGTTTCAGGATTTACACCATCTGATAGATAACCGTAGAATCCTGCAAGCGATCTCCCCGGCTCATTTTTTACCACGAAGTCATTGACATAATCGTTTGTCTTGACATCATAATACACCTGTTGTAAATCCAATTGCTGTAGTTTATTTCTGTTGAAAGAAATATTAAAATCTGTGTTCCAAGTTAAATTTCCGGTCAGATTCTTTGAATTCACCGCAAATTCAAAACCATGGTTGTTCAGACGGCCACCATTTCTCTGGATCGTGTTTGCTTGCTGTCCTGCAGGTAGACTTGCATTCATTAAAAGATCTTTGGTATCCTTGTTGTAATAATCGGCACTGACCGTTAACCTGTTGCTCAACATGGTGATATCAAAACCGATGCTGGTGGTACTTGTTGTTTCCCAAGTCAGGTCTTTCGCTCGTAAGATTGTTGGTTTGTTGATATTGGGCAATGAATTTTCTTTCCCCTCTACAAACCACTGTTGACGTTGGATACCGCTTAATTGTAGATATGCATAATCGCCTAATCCGTATTGATTACCAGTTTGTCCCCATCCACCGCGTATTTTAAAATCATTAATCCAGGCAATATCTTTCATAAAGTCTTCCGAAGAGATTCTCCATGCAGCCGAAACCGATGGAAAATATCCCCAACGGTGTTCTGGGCTAAGCTTCGACGAACCGTCTGCACGCATATTCGCAGTCACTAAATACTTGCCATCATAATTATACATGGCACGAGCAAAATAGGACATAATTCCCCAGTTTGATGCCGTAGATCCTGTCCTGTCCCAAGAAATCTTATTGGCAGCATTCAGCGTTTCAATGATGCCATTTGCATAGTTTGAGCCAAAAATCTCACTTCTAGCGTACTTAGAATCTGTCCAGGAAGAACCACCCATTACTTCCAGATTATGCTTACCAAAGCTTTTGCTATACGTTAAGATATTATCCCAAGTTAATACGGTGTTTGTATTACGCATGTCGGAGGCCTCGCCAAATTGATTTCTTCCCCATGCTGTCGTCCAAGGATCCAGGAAGGTAGTCATAATGCCAGATCTTCGATCGAATGAAAACGAAGTTTTCCAAGTGAGGTTCGGCATAAAAGAAACCAATGCACTTCCTGTGGCGACAATCCGATTTTCTCGGTTATTATTATTTTTTGTCCGCGCTAAGTTTTCCAAAGGACTGGTGATGTTGCTGATCCCATAGAAATTATTATAGAATCGATCCGGATTTGCCAGATCCCATACCGGCGCATAAGTGGGTGTTGTAATCACGGAGGTAACAACACCGCCACGATTGGATCCCAAGCCCGAGGTAATACCATTATCATTGTTATCCGAATAATTGATATTCGCATTGACCTTTAACCATTTTCGAACCTGATTGTCAATATTAGCACGGAAATTATACCGTCTAAAGAACGAGCCTTGTAATGTCCCTTTTTCATTCAAATAACCGCCACCCAAATAGTAACGGATTTTCTCATTACCATCCGAAATCGATATTTGATGGTTTTGCTGAATACCTGTTTTGTAGGTCTCTTTAAACCAGTCGGTCTGATCCAACAACCCTTCCGGAAGGTTGACTAGGCCGATCTCATCCTGTAAATCTTTGTATTGGCTGGTATTTAAAACCTGGACAGTGTTATTGACAACATTGGCTGTCCATTGTGTTCCAAGCGTTATTTTTGCTTCACCAGCTTTACCGGACTTGGTCGTTACTAAAATAACGCCATTCGAACCGCGAGAACCATAAATGGCGCCGGATGAAGCGTCCTTTAGAATTTGGATATCCACTATATCATTTGGTGACAAGAATTTAATATCCTCAACAGGAACCCCATCAACGACATACAAAGGAGTAGTATTGCTATTAAAAGATGTTATTCCGCGAATTTGTATTTGAGGTGCTGCACCTGGTTGACCACTCGGCTGAATAACAGTTACCCCGGCCGCTTTGCCTTGAATAGCTTGGCCAAAATTAGTAACGGGTCTCTTCTCTAGATCTTTGGTAGAGACAGAAGAAATTGCAGTTGTCACGTCTTTTCTTTTCACACTACCATAACCGATTACAATGACGTCCTCAAGCACATTGGTAGAAGAGTTTAATTGGACCACCATGGTACTATTGGCGGGCACTTCTTTGGTATCGTATCCAACAAATGTAAATTGGAGTGTACTGCCCGTACTAGCTGACATTTGAAAACGCCCATCTCCGTTACTGGAGACTGCATTGCTACTTCCCTTCTGTGTAATGGTTACCCCAGAAAGTGGTTTCTGATCATTGGCATCCAGGACACGTCCACTGATTTGGATCCGGTCTTGGGCAAACACCAAATTCATCAAGGTGAACAGGAAAGCCAACCCCATAGAAAAGGCAACTTTTCGTGTAAAGTAAATCATATGAAATAAAAAATTGGTTATTGTTTCATCTTTTGGTTATTCCAAAAATGGCAATGAGTTTCCCCTGCTTCATTGCTCAAAACAAAACTAAGGTCACCTTGATACAGAAAAAAGAGTGAGTACTTAAAAAGTACCGGTTAAAAAACACAACAACCTAATAATAAGATTAATACAAAAACCAGAGCGCTTTAAAAAGTACCTAAATAAGCGAAAGAATCGAATTATCAACTGTTTTTTGGTATAGAAAACTGCGTCTACGCACGGTCAATTACCGCAATCTGGCAGACAGCAGCTTCAAAGGCGTCCCGATTTCCGGCAGCTTTATTACGTACCTTTGTTCTATAATTATAAACAGTCCGAAGAGAATAACGCAGGAAGCTTGCAATCTTTACCGAATCATCAATGCCCAATCGAATTAAGGCAAAGATGCGAAGTTCGGTATTTAACAGCTCTGTCTTTTTGGGGTATATCTTCTCGTCCTCCTGGAGCAAAGCATTGAATTCATCAACAAAGGTCGGATATAAGTTTAAGAAAATACGATCAAAATTAACATACAGTTGTTTTACCTCCCGTTCCTCCATTTGTGTTGACTTCAACTGCTCACGAAGAGCATCCCATTGTTGATTTGTAGCTTTCTTTAATAAAACCTTTCTAATATCTTCCATTTTATCGATATAGCTGGAGCACATATCAAAAAATTGAGCAATATACTCTTCTTTGATGTGGTTGGATTCCGATAATTTAAGGTTAGTCTGATTAATTTCATTATTTAATGATCG
Source organism: Sphingobacterium sp. UBA5996 (assembly GCF_002429765.1). Taxonomy (NCBI): domain Bacteria; kingdom Pseudomonadati; phylum Bacteroidota; class Sphingobacteriia; order Sphingobacteriales; family Sphingobacteriaceae; genus Sphingobacterium; species Sphingobacterium sp. UBA5996. Next base: position 66,067 of record NZ_DJAS01000014.1, on the reverse strand, counting down.
AAGCTGCTGATTTGTTGCTGACAGCTGTGATCGTATTCTTCGCAAATGTTGCACCTGTCTATAAATAATAAGGAGTGCAATGATGACACCAATCAATAAAATACTGACGATAACGACTAAGCCAACCAACTGCCTATTTTGACTACTGATTTTCTGCTGATAGGCTGCATTGATGATAGGATATGAAGAGGTACCTTCGATAATCCGATAACGGACTTTACATAACATCGCATCGTCAATTGCTTTTTCGATAAACTGAAAAGCTCGGTCAAAATCTTGCTGATCATAATATGTTAGGGCGAGGTCGTGAAAAGATGCGTTGTCACGATTAGCCATTTCAATATCAGCACTCGCCGATATGGAAAGATAATAGATCTGACTTTTTATATCCTTCTCATACTTATATATGAGTCCCATAAAATACGCTATCAGGGCGCGCTGCTCAACATCCTTCTTGTTTTCATTCCAAAGCATTAACAGTTGTCTTTTAGCATCCTCACGATTACCGTTGAACAACGTTTTTATGGCAATGGTGGTACGATATTCCAAGGAAGACTTTGGCAGTACCGTCAACAATGAATCACGATACTTTTCACTTGCCTGATAATACTCTGATCGATTATTGCTCTGACCATAATGGCTATAGAAAGAGCTGTAGGTATCATAATACTTTGCCAGGAGATCCCTGCCAAGATGAGCTGACTCGACTTGCTTCAATAATTGTGCGGCTTCGATGTATCGTCCGATAGTGGAATAGACCCATGCCAAATCGAGATGAATCACTGCCTGTAAAGAATCATTATCTAGCGGAGCCAGTTTTTGACACAGTAAAATATAAGAAAGCGCTGCGTCAGAATCAAATTTCTTATAATTTTCAAAGATTTCGTAGTTTTTCTTCAAAAATTCAGCAGGATTACTTTCGAGAGCTTTTGCTTCTTGTTTCAGTTTTTCCAGCTTATCTTCACGATTTTTGACGTAAATCTTTTGGTTGTCCATTAAATATTCCAAACGTTGTAAAACCCGGGTGCTATCGGAAGCCACTTGGGCAGCTAGGTAAAGACTAAAATGTGCGAAAAGAATAAAAAGAAAAATGCGCTGCAACATACTAAAATCGGTTCAACATTCTGTTGCCTAAACTACATAAAAATAACTACAAAACATGCATGACTTTGCAGCAACCATTAGCAATGACAACAAACTGAATGTTCTTTCTGCCCTATAACATGAAGGACTATCAGAAAAAAAGAGGACGTCTCACGACGGCCTCTTTCCCTGACCTTTTTGGGTCCAAGAATTAACAAGTTAATTCTTTATCGCATGAAAAATAGTTTTCCTATTGAAATAAAAATCTTATTGCCAGCCCCCTCCTAGGGCTTTATAGAGTAGAATCTGGTTTAACGTACTCTCTTTCTCCAGCTCCACTTTTCCAACTTGGGCTTCCAAAGATTCTTTTTGAGCCGTCACAACATCCAATGATGACACCCTCCCGGCAATAAACAGCTCTTGGGCAGCTTCAATAGATAATTCCAATGCCTGAACATGCTCATCTACGAAATTACGTCGTTTGACGATTGCCTCTTGCGTCATAATCACATTAGAAACCTCATTGTAAGCATTTAAAACCGTTTTTTCATAGTCCACAAATGCTATTCCATAGTCTGCTTTAGCAATCTCATACTGCGTTTTAAGCTGTCTTTGATTAAATAAAGGAAGTGTGATACCGCCAAAAAGATTATAAGCAATAGATCTATCCAAGTTAAATAGCTTACCAAAGCTAAAGCTCTGTAATCCTACAAATGGACTTATTGCAACAGAAGGTAGAAATGCCAGACGTGAAGCTTCTTGGCTGTTTGAAGATGCAATCACCTTGAGATAGGCAGCTTTAATATCCGGACGTTGATTCACTAGGTCATCTGGTGTACCAAATTGCATAGCATGATATAAATCTGCATTTTCGGTATAGGTACTTCTTACAATAGGTTGATAAAAGCGTCCCAGTAATCCATTGATATGATGTTCCCACAAAGCTATCTCTTGAAGTAACTGCTCCTTGGCAGCTTTGGAGTTGGCTAATAAAGCCTTAAATTGCTGTACAGATAATTCTGTTGCATAACCAGCATCCTTTTTTAGCTCAACAACTTCTAATGCATTTTTATGCAAGGCAATATTCCGATCGTATACCTTTATTTTTTGGTCCAACGCTATCAGTTCATAATAAGCCGTGGCAATATTGGAAACCAACTCTGTTTCTAAAAGGCGCTTACCTTCCTGTTCAGCTAAAAAGCCAAAATAAGCTGCTTGTTTTTGGCTCTTCAACTTTCCCCAAAGGTCAATCTCCCAGGAGGAGCGAAGTCCTATAAAATAATCTGGAATAAAGGGCTCAGGCAATTTTTCATCACTTTTCAGGTTTTCCGAAAAATTTGAATCGTAGTTACCTATTCCCGATTCTGTATAATGTCCATATTTCCGTATTCCACCTTCCACTGCAGCTTCAACGGTTGGCCCTAATGCCGCCTTACGCTGTTTAAAATAAGCTTGTGCAGATTCCAGTCGCAAGATCGATTGACGAATATCCATATTATTCAGCAAAGCAGAATCAATCAGAGAAACTAATTTTGGATCCCTAAAGATTTCCTTCCAGGACCTGCGGCCTACATTTAAACTATCCGGCGAAATGCTTTTGGAAAATGAGGTCGGTACATTTACTTTCTCGGGTTGATGGGCCTTTTTAGGCACCGAACAACTACCCAATAAAATAAGTGCGGCTATGACTAAAGACGCTTGTTTGACCACTTGTTTCTTATTATCCTTTTTTGAGAATAAAATCACTAATCCAGGGATGACAAGAATCCCAAGTATGGTTCCGATAAGCATCCCGCCTACCGCAGCGGTACCAATACTCCGATTGCCCAATGCTCCGGCTCCACTGGCCATCATTAAAGGAATCAAACCTGCTATAAATGCAAAGGAAGTCATTAATATGGGACGCAAACGGGCTACCGCTCCTTCAATTGAAGCTGTCACGATATCCATTCCCTGCTTATATTTCAAATTGGCATATTCCACAATCAGGATGGCGTTCTTACCCAACAAACCAATCAGCATCACCAATGCTACCTGAGCATAAATATTGTTTTCCAATCCGAAGACTTTCAAGAAAATAAATGCGCCAAAGATCCCTGCCGGAAGACAGAGGAGAACCGGTAAAGGCAACAGAAAGCTTTCATACTGCGCACATAACAACAGGTAGACAAATAGAAGACATAGGGCAAAAATATACAAAGCCTGGTTTCCAGAAATCTTTTGCTCACGGGTCATACCCGACCATTCAATACTATAGCCTTGCGGCAAAGAAGAAGCAATTTTCTCCACTTCTTCAATGGCTTGACCTGAGCTGAAACCCGCTGAAGACTGCCCTGTGATCATGGCTGAACTAAACATATTATAACGCGTTATTTGTTCAGGCCCATAAATTCTTTCCATGGAAATAAAGGCATTGTAAGGTACCATCTCACCTGTCTCATTCTTTACATATAGGCGCAATACATCTTCTGGCCGTTGGCGATATTCGGGGCCAGCCTGAACCATCACTTTATACATTTGTCCATAGCGAATAAAGTTTGTTGCATAAAGACTTCCCATCAAGGTCTGCAGTGTATTCATAGCATTTTCTACTGATATCCCCTTTTTTGCAGCCATATCGTAGTCAACCTTCAGCATATATTGCGGGAAGTTCACATCAAAGCTGGAGCTGATATCCTGAAGGACCTCGCTTTTCTCCATATCGTCCATAAACTTCTGCAGCACCTCCGCCGTTTTATTGAGATCCTCATTACCACTTCGATCCAAAAGTCGCAACTCAAAACCCGACGAATTACCAAATCCCGGCACCGTTGGCGGCGGAAAGAAATCAATCTGTGCATCAGCAAAATCCTTGGTTTTATCGCGTAGCTCCTTAATGACATCATCGACAGTCTGGTCCCGCTCTTTCCAAGGCTTAAGGTTAATCATACCCATTCCATAGGAAGCTCCTGATACTTCGGTAACAATACTATATCCTGACAAGGTAGAAACAGTTTCAACAATATCAAGCTTTCTTGATACGGAGTCAATTTTATCCAAAACGCGTTCTGTGCGGTCTACAGTTGCACCCGGCGGTGTCGTTACCGCGACATAGATCATCCCTTGATCTTCTGTTGGAATAAATCCAGAGGGTAAGATGGCACTACTGCCCCAAGTTGCTACAAAAAATCCTCCCAACAAAAGAAGTGTCAGTCCGCGTCGCGCACTCGTTTTTACCAAAATACCTTTATAGCCAAAGGCTGTTTTATCATAGATTTGGTTGAATTTTTTAAAGAAACGGTCCAACCAGTTATTCGTTGGTTTACGGTCGTGTGGCGATTTTAGGAAAAGTGCACACAACGCAGGAGTCAATGTTAAAGCGTTGATTCCAGAAATAACAATAGCTGCTGCGAGTGTCAGCGAAAATTGACGATAAAATATTCCGACCGGTCCTGAAAGAAAGGCTACTGGAACAAAAACAGCCGACATAACTAAGGTGATGGCCACAACGGCACCACCAACTTCTTTCATGGCTTCCAATGTTGCCTCCATGGGTTGGAGATGTTCCTCTTCCATTTTGGCATACACAGCTTCCACGACAACAATACCATTATCTACCACAATTCCTATCGCCAATACCAATGCAAATAAGGTCAACAGATTGATGGAGAAACCGAGCATCTGCATACAAAATAGTGCGCCAATCAAACACACGGGCACGGCCAAAATAGGGATAATTGTGGCTCTAAAATCTTGCAAAAAGATAAATACCACAATAAAAACCAAAAGGAATGCCTCTAATAAGGTTTTGATAACAGAGGATATTGAAGCATCCAAAAACCGCGACACATCATATCCCATCGTATAGGTCATGCCGGTCGGGAACTGGGTCTGTTTCAGCTCTGCCATCCGATCCTTCACACGCTGAATAACCTCCTGTGCGTTTGATCCAGGCAATTGCTTTAACATGATGGAAGCCGAGGGCCGACCATCGGTCTTTGACACCATTTCGTAATCTAATGAGCCAAATTCAACATCGGCAACGTCTTTTATACGAATAATGGAGCCATTTGCCGTGGCGCGAATAGGAACGTTAGCATATTCCTCAATTTCAGTGAATTTACCCGGATAACGCAAAACATATTGTTGCATATTACGCATTTTATCCGAGCTGATACCTGTTTGACCTGGCGCGGCCTCTATATTCTGTTTGCGTAATGCAGCAACCACCTCCTCAGCAGAAATATTATAAGCTGCCATACGGTCAGGCTTAACCCAAACACGCATCGCATAGTCGCGCATCCCCATAATCTGAGCAAGTCCAACCCCCTCAATACGTTTAAGTTCCTTTAGAATGTTAATGTCCGCGAAGTTGTAAATGAATCTTTCATCTGCCGTTTCATCGTCCGTAAAAACATTCAGATACATCAACATCGAATTGACCTCTTTCTCTGTAGTAACCCCTGCTTTAATTACTTCCTCGGGTAGTTCATCCAATACTGTTGTAACGCGATTTTGTACGTTTACAGCAGCGATATCTGGATCCGTGCCGACTTCGAAAAAGATCTGAATCACTGTGCTCCCGTTATTGGTAGACACCGAGTTCATGTAAGTCATCCCTGCAACACCGTTAATTGCCTTTTCTAAAGGAATAGCAACTGCATTTGTACTCACTTCGGCGTTAGCTCCTGTGTAATTGGCATTGACGACTACAGAAGGTGGAACAATATCCGGAAATTGTGTAATGGGCAATGTAAATAAGGCCAACAGACCCAAAAGTGTAATAAACACCGAAATAACCAACGACAGTATAGGCCGTTTTATAAATGTTTCAAACATAATCTATCCTCCGCTACAATTTCCTCATTTTTGGATTAATCTTCATTCCACTCCGCAGTCCTTGCACTCCTTCATAAACAACTTTGGCATTGGAATCCAAACCTCCGTCCACAATGTAATAATGGCCCACACGGGGGCCTGCACTAAAAGGTGTCATTTTAACGGTACTATCTGCCTGTAGTGTATACACATAGGTCTTATCCTGAATCTCAAATACTGATTTTTGATGTACAAAAGTGTGCTCTCCTGTCTCCATAGGTACCGCGATCTTACCAGTTGCACCGTGTTTTAGGATATGTTCGGCATTTGGGAATTGGACCCGAAGGGCAATCGATCCTGTATTGGCTTCAAACTCACTTTCAACAAGATGCGCAATTCCTTCATGTGGATAAAGCTCACCATTGGCTAAAATTAATTTCACCGACTTTTGCGTTTCTTTGCCATTCAGCTTATCGCGCATAAGTGCTAGATACTCCCGTTCAGAAATATCAAAATAAACATTCACTTTGCTGAGGTCAGAGATTGTTGTTATCAAACTTCCTTCGGTCAAAAGAGATCCCTCACGTAGTAAAATACGGTCTATACGGCCGTCAAAAGGAGCCCGTATAACCGTATAATCCAATCTTGTCTGTGCCTGATTAACCAACGCACGAGCTTCCTCTATTTTAGAATTGGACGCTTTTAGCTGAATCTTTAATAGATTATACTCCGAAGGGCTCACAATATTCTTGTCAACCAATTTTTGAGTTCGTTCCATCTCCAGTTTTATCTTTTGAGATTCGGCAATAGCATTATCATACTGTGCTTTGGCTTTGGCTAATTCTGAACGGTATTCCTCATTATTATATTTAAATAATAGCTGTCCTTTCTTTACCCAGACGCCTTCATCAACATAGATTTTATCCAAAAATCCATTCAGTTTAGAGCGAATCTCGACGTTTTTTAAGGCTTGAACATCAGCAATATACTCCTGGTAAACAGTGGTGTCCATCACCATCAAAGATGCAACAGGGATATTTTTGAGTTCTTCTTTCTGATCAGCGTTAGCATTAGAGGAGCGGCATGATGCCAGCATCCCAACCGCACCAAGTAAAAGGCACAGTATCCGTAATTTGTTCATAGGGAAATAATCTTCTTTTTAGTGGTCACTATGGAATACCCAATTAATTTTCATCCATGTAGGCGTTTACCAGACATGGGTATTTCAAACGATAATAAAATGTAAAATGTTAAATTCTCTTGCTAGCCATTAAATTTCAATGACTGAAGGGATCATGTAAGCAAAGGGACTACGATAACTTCATCAAGTCTGAGTTGTACGCTATAACCTCGGTCGTATGACGCACAAAAACTGTCATACTTTTCAACTTTAATGAAATGTAGCTTTGAATGAAAAGATAAATAGAAAATAGTTAGAACGGTCGAAACCGGTATAGGAACCGATAGTAACCCGGCCGACAGATGGTTTTAGAACGGTAAAAAGGATGTTCGTCATCCTTTGCAAAGCATAAAGCGGTAAAAACAATACCGAAAACAAAAATGAATATTGGTAACACTTGACTATTGACGGCAAATATGCGATAATCGTCCTGCAACAGCACTTTTTCCTCATGGGAAGATTGAATAGGATCCAAATCCAATACATCATCTAAAAAATACTCCACAATAGTCTCACCCGCATGCACAACCTGTCCCGTTGCCGACGAGAAAGAATCATACGTCAACAAATTAAGGTATGCAAAGAGTATTAATAAATGAAATATTTTACCTAACATATTCTAATTAAGAACCACAAAGGTATGATTTTAAATACCCAAGATTATTGTATTCATGTAAAAAAACCATGACAGCCTCAAAATTAACTATCATGGTTTTCAAATACAACTCAATTTTCATCGATTGTTAAGAACTTTTAACGTTCAATGAAGTGCTAAATTTTCGTATAGATTAAGGATTAGCGAACTTATTGCTGTAGCAATTTTATCACTTATTTATCTTTTCACGACTAAAGGAATACGGAGCGTCCTCTTTTTTTGTACCTCTATTTTTATTTGGGGCATCGCTCATTTTGAACTGAAGGTTGGCGCCCTGCAGTAAGTCTTTATAACGGATATAATTCCTGTCATAAGGTTTTCCATTCCAGGAAAGTTGGTCCACATAAACCTGATTTCCCTCCTTTTGCTTCGCTTCAATCAGCACTTTTTTACCGTTTTCAAGACTTAGGGTCACCTTATCAAATTGTGGAGAACCGATCACATATTCTCCTGATCCGGGTGAGACGGGATAAAATCCCAATGAAGAAAAAACATACCACGCCGAGGTCTGCCCATTGTCTTCGTCTCCACAATAGCCATCCGGTGTGGGCAAATAGAGTTTATCCATTATTTTGCGTACCCAATATTGTGCTTTCCATGGCTCTGCAGCATAATTATAGAGGTAGGGCATATGTTGAATCGGCTGATTACCATGCGCATACTGCCCCATATTCATCACCTGCATCTCACGCATTTCGTGTATCATACCGCGACTCTTCATCCCCTCATAACTCGGAATAACAAATACGGTATCCAACATGGATACAAATGACTTATTACCACCCATTAAATCAATTAAACCTTGAGGATCGTGGAATACACAAAAACTCCAATGCCAAGCATTTCCTTCCGTATATTCTCTTGACCAAGCACTCGGGTCAAAATTGGGAACGAATGAACCGTCGGCATTTTTTCCGCGCATCAGTTTAGTACTTGGATCAAACAGATTTCTATAGTTCATTGCCCGTTTGGCATAAATAGCTGTTTCCGCCTGGGGTTTACCCAACATTTTACCAAACTCATAGATACACCAGTCGTTATACGCATACTCCAGCGAACGCGCTACATTTTGGTCAACCTTTACATCGGCGGGTATATAGCCTAATTTGTTATAGTATTCATAACCAAAACGGCCAGTAGATGTGTGTTTGGGATAGGCATTATTGGCGCCATGTTTCAATGCTTCCCACAATAACTCTTTATCATATCCCTTCCGACCAGTAATTAACGCATCCGCGACAATAGACGCAGAATTGTTTCCAATCATCGATGCGCGGTGTCCTGGCGAAGCCCACTCAGGAAGATAACCGCTCTCTTTATAAGCATTTACCAAGCCTTCTTGCATACGATCGTTCATAGAAGGGTATAATAAATTCAATAGTGGAAATAAACTGCGGAATGTGTCCCAAAAACCTGTATCTGTAAACATTTCTCCAGGTAACACCTGGCCATTGTAGGGGCTATAGTGAATACGGTTACCCCTTGCGTCGATCTCCGAAAAATCTCTAGGGAAAAGTGTTGATCGGTACAGACAGGAATAAAATGTACGCAGCCTGTCAATATTATGGTCTTCAACTTGTACACGTCCCAGAACGTCATTCCACTGTGCTTTACCTTCGTCAATAACCTGTTGAAATGTCTTCGACTCAACTTCTTTCAAATTAATTTCTGCCTGTTCAAAACTTATAAAAGAGGAAGCGATCCGAGCAATGACTTTCTCGCCTCTCTTCAGGGAAGGGAAGCCAACGACTGCTCCGGCGTGATTATCCTGAATTTCCAATTCATCTGTTCTTATCGCGCCGCTTTTAACAGCAGCTTTGTAGGAAAAAGGTTTATCAAAAGTAACGACGAAATAATTTTTAAAATTATCCGGAACGCCGCCGCTATTCTTTGTTGAATAACCGATGATCTTATTTTCCTGAGGAATTACTTTAATATAAGAGCCCTTATCAAAGGCATCGACGATAACGTAAGCACTATCTGTTTTAGGAAAGGTAAACTGGAAGATTGCCGCTCGTTGCGACGGAGACAATTCAGTTGTTACATCGTGATCTGCGAGATAAACACTATAATAGTAAGGTTTTGCAATTTCGGCTTTATGTGAAAACCAGCTTGCTCGTTTCTCCTGATCAAATTGCGGAGTTCCCGTGACAGGCATGATTGAAAACTGCCCATAATCATTATTCCAAGGGCTTGGTTGATGGGTTTGCTTGAACCCTTTGATTTTATCTGCAGTGTAAGTATATACCCAGCCGTCTCCCATCTTGCCCGTCTGTGGTGTCCAGAAATTCATACCCCATGGCCTTGCGATCGCAGGATAGGTATTCCCGTTAGACAATTCATACTTCGATTCGGTACCGATCAGAGGATTCACAAAATCAACCGGTGAGGGCTGCTGCGCCATAGCTGCATGAATAGCGCATAGAAAAAGAATGCTACCTGTAAGTTTTTTAATATTAAACATATTTATGCTTTTGGGTTGAACGTCATTAAGAAAAAAGCTAAAACGTATTAGTAAATATAGGGAAGAAATTTAAATATAACGGATTGACCAGCTGTTTTTCACAAGATGGTTACAAAAAAAAAGCGAATAGACCTCATCGCTCCCAAATAAAATTAGCCATAAGGTATTGTCTCTTTCAAGCCAATAACCTTACGGCTAATTTTCAAACCAGAGAGTCTCTTGTCGCTAACAACCTCAACGAACTGTTGTCAATTTTTTGTGTTTACTGTGGTAGTTCCAAAAGCCTAAATTCACTTATTTGGAAATTTGATCCAGAGGATACCGCTTTTAAAACATACCTATAATAGCTATAGGGTTTTGCGTTCGTAAAAGAGAAATTAACCGACTTTCTTCTATCTGCTGAAGTAGTACCAAAGCTATAGCCTGTGACCGTGCTTAATGTTACCCAAGTTTCTCCATTGTCGGATGCCTGTATTTCCCAATCTTTCGGATCTCTTTCCGGAGCATCATTTCCGGTTGTTATGGTATAACCATTGATCGTTTGGGGTTGATAGAATGCAAACTGCCAATACATACCGGGCTGATATCCACCGATAAAAAGTTTTGTCGTAATGTTGTTGTCGATTAATTTTTTCGAACCTTCGCCAGCATCAGGACCACTGGAATTGTCCTGAGAGATTCGAAAAGTATTGTCAATATTTGTCCAGTCTTTTACAATTCCCAGATCTGTCAGCATCTTGGTAATAACGATCTGCGAACCTTTCGGAGTTTTAACACGAAGTTGATAGGTCTCGAATTTACCGACTTCAATAGAAATATCTGCTTTTGCCTTATCGGAAACTTGCTCATACTTATCTTTATCCGTCATCTTTGACCAAGTGACTGCCTGTACTGCAATGTCGCTGTCGTATGCCAAAATCAGTTTACCAGTTCCATTCTTTGTCGCATTGAAACGAATTAATTTTTCAGCATCAATTTTGATAACTTCTTCACGTTGCGCCCAATCTCCATTCTCGTTGAGGACTTTAAGTTTGACGGTAAAATTACCCGTATTTAAAAAGGTATGTTGTGGCGAAACGTTTGACGAGGTGCTGTCATCGCCAAAACTCCAGCGCGTTTCGCTATAATCCGTTGACTGATTTGTAAATTCAAAAGTAAAAGGATCATCCTTGGCAACCTGTTTTGTAGAGAAAGCTGACACCGGATTGGGTAGCTGAGGTTTTTCAACTACTACTACTTCCTTTTCTTTACTGCAACCTAGACAGGTAAACAGTAAAAGAATATAAAAACTGTATTTTACTAATTTCATCTTCATAAATTCATCGTTGTAATACCATGTGTTGCCTTCCATCTATAAAAATTCAATCATCCTCCATTCAGAACATTGAAATAAGCTACTTCCAACATTTTCTGTAATATTTAGACGATAAAATTTGTAAATACCCGGCTTTTGGACATTAAATCTTCGTGTCTGAATTCTATTCGGGAAACTCTCATTTGTTCGTGTGTCAATCGTAACCCAGTTCTTACCATCTAACGATCCCTCAAGAAACCAGCTTTTTGGGTCACGCTCGATCGCATCATTTCCGGATGTAAGTGTATATGCCCCAATTTTCAGCGTTCGCGTGAACGTCAGTGTACACTGCAGATCGCCCGTAAATGCACTTTGCAAAAATTTGGTACTCGTGAGGTCGTCCACAAATTTTAAGCTACCTTCACCCGCACTTGCACCACCATTATTATCCCGGTTTACCGATAGTGTTGCTTCTCCGGTTACATCAAATTCAACGACTTTTGCGCAATCAATTAAAATCGTGGTATAATTCTTCTGAGGATTGATTACATGCAAGGACGGATCCTTTAAATAGATCGTTACAGCGAGAAACTTCTCTTTATTTTTGGTAATAACATCCCAAGGAACCGATATATTGAATGCCGCTGCAGACTTATTACCTAATACTTGCACGCGTGAAGGAAGCGCATACTCATTATTCTGCAAACCGATCGTATTCTCGGGTACTTTCTTATTCGTTATCCAAGTTGCAATTGAATCAGTTGTACCCCGCACTTCAACATAAAAAAATTTACTTGGAAAGGATGCTAACGAAACGCCGATTGGTATCTCGATTCCTGAAGGTGTAGTATTGTAATTGTTATGATCGCTTGCTAAAATAATATTGCCAGGTGAATTTGTTATCGAAAGATAATGGATATCTGTTGCTGTCAGCAGATTCTTTGAGTCCATCGTTACAATTACGCTACTGGGATTTCCCAGCTGATTACCTTTTCCAGGATTGGATAATTTATAGGACAACGCAAACTTTTTACCGTAAACACGTTCGATCTCTGTTCGCGAAATCGTTAATAAAAAAGAGGTGGTATCTGCACCATATTGAAATTTCACAATATTCGGAAAAGAAAATGCCGAATTGGGGAGTGTAACCACCTCTTTTAGTGTTCCTGATTGGATTAATTTATTCACCGTATCGGTATTCAATTGAAGTTCAACATCAAAGGTCTTTGACGCAGGACTACTCAATTTTACTTTCATCGGAACCTGTACATAATCATTTGTTTTGATCAGATCATTGCCTCCACCTTCAGCGATAACTTGAGCGGGAGCACCCTCCCGTAAATTAAATACCTCTAAATTATCTTTTGAACAAGCCAACAATTGACTTAAGAACAAAATGATCGTTATATAATAAAATAGTCTTTTCATAATTCGCTTTTTTAAGATTATTTATCAACCCAAACTCGTCCATCTAACTGCCAATTCTCCTGTCGCGCAATTTGCAACCAGCTAAATATCTGGGCGGTTATATCAGTGTTTTTCGGTACTAACGTACTTATTGTTTCAACAGACGGAGCGCAAAGAAAATCATTCAGCTTAGAAATTTCATACGTGGAATTGCCCATCTTTAAGGTATTTCCATAAGGCCCATCGTCATAAAGTACACCATCAGTAACCGTTCCCACAATAGGCCAATTGGCCGCAAGATTCGGATAATAGGGATGTTCTTCACTTACTCCAACCTGACAATTATACTGCGTAATGACGGCCAAAGGCAAGGCTACTTTCCAAAATCGTACATCAGCCAGGTAGTAATCACCTTGGTTCCAACTGCTTCCGCCGTTTAAAAGCCCCAGCCTAAATTTAGCTGGACTACTAATCGTTCCCCACGAACTTATGTCCATCTCATTTCCCGGGAGACCGTTTGTATAGGTTTTCACAATGCGTTTACCTTCACTTGTCAGGGCTCCGACTATAGTCACATTATTCCAAGTTGCGTTGTTCAATTTAGGACCATTTACCTCACCACTTCCGTTCGGACCGCGCCCGTTGAACATCCAATAATCATCTTTAAAAGCCATGATCCATCCATTTGTTGGTGCACCTGATTCCCATTTCTCGCGTTTGCCGATAAAAGATGGATAATTGGGAAATTTGTATGTATTATTTGGCCCTTTATTCTTCTTAACTTTTAATTCAATGGTAAATTCTTCCTTATCACCAAGATCGAAAACAGGATTATCACCTTCGGTTAACTCGGCGTAGACACCGCCTTTAAATCTTAGAAAATCTCCCGAAAAGCGACTGCCCAAGTAAGGTTTATTGATATACCTTGAATTATATTTAGGTGAGTAAAAGATAGTGAAGGTATTCACATTTGGATTACTAAAAATTGTATTGTCATTCTGCGCAGGAGGAATTTCAAAAGGTCCTCCTTTACTCGAAGTAATGATAACCAGCCAGTTCTCTTTTTTAAAAGCTGGGCGTTGCACCAAGGCCTGAATAACTTCCCCTACCTGCTTATCGAAATTTTCTATGGCGGATTTATAAACAGCGCTGCTATTGTCATAGGCGCTGGCCTTTCCAGCCTTATCAACCGCTGTGAAATGGGCAGTCAACAAGGTTAATTCCGGTTGCTTTAACCCTTCCTTAACACTATTGACAACCTCCTCGTCGGTACTCTCCAACTTAGCTACCGCAACAGGAGCAAGATTTTCAACAAATAGTTTAGAACTGCTATAGACTTTGAATTCAGGGTTCTTCATATTTGCAGCGACCCTTGTATAGACTGTTGGAAAGGTCTGAAAATTATTGTTCTTAAAATTATCACCAATGACCAAATGTTTATTTTGGTTCACCCCAGTGATAATACTGGCTAGATCGGCGCCCATAGCAGTTGCATCGTCATGCTCCTCGCTTAACGAAACCCAGGAATAAATCGAATGGTTGAGCAATCCATTCATCGTTGGAATATTTGCCGTCCGGACAGACTCTCCCCTTGCTCCGTCCACGATGAGCATGAGTACTTTTGGCTTGCCATATACTAGGTCAACGGTATCTTGTTGCCCCTCATTATCAGGCAACAGGCGTCCGAATTCATCATTACAGGATATGGAAATTGATAATATAATCAAAGACATTAGCCAGCGGCCTATATTTTTAAAATTAGCTTGAGATCTCATCAGTTTAAAATTTAAGTTACTGTTCCAATTTAATCCGAATCAGATTATGTACTTCTTCATTATTAAACCGGCTAAAAAAGCCCATTAAAAGTAATGCGCGTTTACCATCCTCTGTTTTTGTCTCAACAACTTTATTGATATAACCAGAGAAATAACCAGAAGTATTATAATCTCCATTCAATTCACCGTTCGGATTCAGGATCATAAAACCATTTCGGGCAATATTACTATAACGCGAAAAATCTCCAGAAACTACGATTAAACCGTCATTCAATTGCATCGCATAGAAAGGGTTTCCACCATCAAAGGTCTTCGCCTGAAACGTTGGGTCCACTGTTCCATTTGGATTCAACATGATAACTTTTATTGCCGATACTCCGTTATATTTACTGAAGTTTCCAACGACTATGTATTTATTTGTTACACTATTGTAAGTAACCGAGGAGACATTGTAGTCGGCTCCAACACCACCGGGGTTAAATGTGGCGTCCAATGTTCCATCAGCATTCAATCGGGTGATATATCCTTTGGGTTGTCCGTCGAACCTGTTGAAAGAACCATACACTAGAATTTTGCCTTTCAAGGGGCCATTCGTATGAAAGACCGTGGCTACGGTCCCATTTCCACCAGCCATTGCTTTGCCGTCTGACCCAAATCTAAAGGACTTATCCAACGAGCCGTCTAAATTCAACCGGGCAATATGTCTGATTTCTGTACTATCCAAGATAATTGTGTCCCTAGTTTCAAGCCGGTTGGGCTTATCATAGGTCCGGCGGATATAATATCTAAAATTGCCTGTTGCTAAAATTTTCCCCTCCGATTCGTAAATATTACCAATATTACCATCAAACCCTCCGTTAAATGTCGGATAATACTTCAACGTATCACTTTGCCCTGGACGTCTAAACGGTTTAATGCCCATCGTATCGATAGCGCCAGTGGTATAAATTCGCGTTAGATTGCTGATATCTGAGTTTCGCTGTCCATACCCCGAAAAAGAACCTGCTAAAAAATAATAATTCCCTAATTTTAAGATGCTGTTTAGCGAGTTATTTGCCCCGGTACCTATGCGAAAGCTTGCATCATAGGTTCCATCTGCAAACGTCCTGACAAGACGGTTAATTGGCCGTATCGATCCTTTATTATTATAATTTGTAAAAGATCCCGTAAAGATCATTTTACCATCTTCCAAAAAAAGAACATCAGAAACGGTATTATTTGTTCCAACCCCCACTTGAAAAGTTTGATCGATTGATACATTTCCTAAAACCGTAAATTGTGGCCCGAAAAAGACAATATCGTCAATGGCAACAGAAAGCACTCCTGTACTGGCAAAAGGTGGAACTTTCAGCTTTACATAATCTGCCGTTAGCTCGACAACCTGTGCTTTTTCGCCGTTAAATCGAATGATAGCCTTATCTTTATACTTATCCAAGCCTTTAATTCGCATGATGGTCTCGACTCCTGTTTTACCCGATTCGGGTTGCATTTTATCGGTTGGATTAATTTCTATACCCAATGGCGGAAGCCCCTCCTCGTATGGAGCTGAAAACATCTTATTATTCTTATTACAACCCCAAAAAAGAGCAATAAAGAACAATAGGGATGTATATTTCCAAATCGTATTGTACATAACTTTCATAATTTAAATTACAACTGCTTATTGCTATTAACGCTTACTTTCTAATATATCTAACAGAATATCACTCTGATTGAACCCAAACTGCGCTTTGGTATAATCAATTACATGGACAACCCCATTATCCGGCTGGATATCTGATGAGGCAACGGGACATGAACGCCAGTCGTTTGGCCTACTGATATCTGGAATGTATGAAATATACAATTGTCTATACCCCATATATTTCAACCGGGTAATATTGTTCTTGTCAGAGTCATTTATGGCGTCGTTATAGACAACACCTATGTTAGAAACTGTATTTGCAAATGAGGTGTAATTTTGGCCTTTATAGACATTTAGCAAATCAAAATCAATCTGAGGATAATCCATTAATTTTCGCTTATTATTGAACATATAACGCAATAAATATTTACGCCAAATAGCACTATCTACGTCTGCCAATGTTTTGATGGTATCGCGTCCCAAATCATAAAGCAGCCAGTTCACGCTAGATTGATTGCCGGGCACATTTGACTTAGCTTGACCGATCATCTTCTTTATATTCTCATCTCTAGGGGCAAAAAAAGTAAATTCCTTGGTCTTAAAATCTTCTTCTAAACCTGCCAACCTAATAATTTTGGCAATCGAATCAAATTCCCGCGGTTTGGAATCCAGATAATCCATAATAGAACCATCAAATTTTGCCTGTGCCAATCCACCATCTTTATAATATGCATCCTTTTTGCATGATACTATGGTAAAAAGTAACATCGTTAGCAACGCATATCCTATTATCTTAGCTTTTCTCATAATAAACTGATTTAATTTCCTCCTGTCCAATAATCGTTCAACACGATCTTTGAATTAAAATTTTTGGCCGAAGCATCCAAAGGCCAGGTCCATGCACGACGATTATACTGGTCAATTGTCATGGGATTCATGGTCCATTGTGGATTGAGTATCCTTCGCGTCCGGATCAGATCAAAATATCTCACCCCTTCTCCGATCAATTCACGACAACGCTCTTCGAAAATAAAATTCTTAAGATCAGTACCGCCACCGGCATAGCGTGGAGCTTCAGCTCGATCTCGAACTATATTAAGCACTGAGATTGCCTCGGACTCGCGCGCACCACCTAAATTAGCCAAGGCCTCAGCCTCTAATAACAACGCATCAGCATAACGAAAGATCATAAATGTATTGTCTGGATTAGAGTCTTCATTTCCTGACGCAAAGACATTGGCTGCAAATTTCTTTAAAACAAATGATCCATCATTCGCATACATATCCTCATACCAGAGTTCCTTTCGCTTGTCTGCAGGACCATTCAGCGGATAAATGCGATACATAAAAATGGAGGAATAATAGGCAATACTGAATTGCTGATTGTAACGGGGAAATTTATATGGCCAACGTAAAAAATGATCCCACAAAGGTGCGTAGGCATTATTCTGATCATTATAATTGATTGTTCGGTAAAATTCAAACAGTGATTCTTCCGTGCGTCCTTTTGAGACTTTAGCCCATTCCTCCGGGGTGAGTTTGTACAAATGATGCACACCACTCGCACGCAGCTCCTTTCCAAGGCTCGCTACACTTTCGTAATATTTCGTGGCATTAGCCGAGTCAAAATTCGCATTCCACATCTTCATATGCATCAACAGCGCGATAATGCTTCCTCGGCTTGCCCGCGCACCACGCTGTGAGGCTTCTCCAAATGTCCATGGCATCATATCTTTAACAGATTCCAAGTCGGCGATACTTTTACTAATAACAGAAACCATATCCTCACGTGGGAGTTGCTTTGCGAAATATGCATCCGTATAGTAAACCACATCGCCATACAAACGTACCATCCAGAAGTAACTTAGACAACGCATAAAAGTAGCTTCTGCTTTATAGCGGTCTTTATCTGCAGCAGATAACCCAGAGATTCCCTCATCCAATTTGGCTATTAAAATATTACAGCTCTGAATCACTTTATAATAGGTATCCCAGATAGAGACCTGATACATGGCATAACCACTTGACCGACCACCACTTAATGTATTGTTATACACTGCATTCATATCATTTGTCCCCAAATCGCGAAGTATCATACGATTAGTTCCGGATGTAGGAGAGGGAAAAATTTCTCCCGACCTCGCCTCGCCAATTGCACCAATTACCCATGACTCGTTCAGTTTTTCGAAAAACTGGCTATAAATACGCGCTATATTTGATTCTACATCTTCTTTAGACTGATAGAAATTGTTACCCGTAAGTCTATCGATCGGCTCCACGGTCAAAAATTTCTTACAGCCCATCATGACAGTTGTACATAGACATATGACAACCGCTATTCTTCCTATATTTCTTTTTGTTTTCATCCTACAGATCAATTAAAAATCAATATTAACACCAACATTATATTGTCTAGGCACCGGATATCCTCCGGAAGCGTCTCTTCCCATTGTGCTTACATTTTCGGGATTGGGCCCGCTGTACTTTGATAATGTCGTTATATTGTCAGCTGAAACATATACCCTTAAACGCTCAAGTCCATATCTTCTAACTGCATTTTTCGTAAACATGTAAGAGAGCGTCACACTATTTAACTTAAAGTAAGATCCATCTTCAGCCCATAAATCTTGGTCCATCCGAAACGGATTAACGCTTGAATACCTTCTGAAATCATAAGCATAAGGATACTTTGCAATATCGCCGGGTTTCATCCACATATTAATATCATCTAAAGGAACTACAGTCCTATCCCCATAGGGATCGCTCATCAATTGCAATCGCTCTGCAAGGGCATTGTTCAAGATGGTACGTTTTGCTGTATAGGATGCATATAAGTTCAAACCGAAAGATCCGAGGGTTTCATGATTGTAATTAAAATTCAATTGCATACCCCCGGTTATCAAAGGTTGAGAATTTCCCGTACGGGCATAGTCATTTTCATCTAAAACATAGTTACCATCTAAATCTGCAAAAATTGGATCCCCAGCCTGAAATTCAGTACCATTGGCCATTCGATAACGTCGTCCGGTCGCCGGATCAACAGGTACATCTGCATCCGTACTGTAAACACCCTGATTTAATAACATGTAATTGGACATTGTTGAGGTTCCAACCCTGAAAACAACATGTTGCTTATATTTATCAATGTTTTCCCAACGAACAAATTGGCCTCCATAATGCTCAGGCAGCTTTAACAAAACATCTCGGTTGTAGGCACCGTTTACCCCTATTGACATCGTAAAACGACCTTCGGTCCAAGGCCTTAACATCATTGATAATTCATGTCCATAATTGGCAATCGCAGCTGAGTTACTATTTACTTTTTCAAATCCCAACGAAGAGGAAAGTCGTTCTTCAAATAAAATATTGTTTACTTTCTTATAATACGTGTCATAAGTCAATTCAAACCTATTTTGGAAAAAAGCGAGGTCTAACCCCAGGTTGTATTGACTTGTTGTTGTCGGTTTTAGATCAGGATTGGGAATTTGCTCATAATTAATTCCGATACCAATCTTATCATTGTAGCTTCCTGAAATATCATATTTTCCATAAACGCGCTCTAAAGTACTATTAGGCATTACATTTACCCCCCAGCTAGTCCGAAGGGAAAGCAAATTAATCCAGTCTACGTCCCTCAGAAAATTCTCATGATAGGCATTCCATCGAAGACCAACAGCAGGGTTTTTTGTATAAAGATTTCCAAATCCATTCTGCGAAGACCCGTCCATTCTATAAGAAAGATCGACCACATATTTCTTCATGTAATCATACGTCCCCGCAATGGCAAAAGATAAGCCTCTTTCCTTTCCAAAACCACGACGCAATAATCCCCCACCCTTGGAAAAATAGCCATCAAATCCGAGAGGGCCTTCAAATTGATCATTTGGCGTACGGGCCTGCAAGGTAGCATTCGCCTGTTTATCCAAGGTCCGAACCTCATTAAATAGATTGAAAAATACCGTATGGCTTTCATTAAAAGTATGGCTATAATTGATGGAGTTCCTATTATACAGGGAATTGTAACGGCCATAATAAGCATACACCTGTGCAAATTGACCATTTGCTGCCGCCGGGGTAAATGTATTTTCATTATCAGAAGTAGATTCGTAACTCATTGTTGTCGTTGCCCGCAAGCCTGGAACAATTTCATAGGAAGCTTCAATGAAAGGTTTGATCGATTTAGATGAATTATCATTTCTAGTCTTCAATGCTGAATTATATCCTGAAGATGCCAGATAAAAAGATGGGCCCGGTAACAACGTTGAGGCCATCCCATTTGTTGCCACCCCAGATTGTAAAATCCCTAAGCCATTGCCTTTACTTTTTGATCCAAGGGAAGCGCTTACCTGTGCCGTAAACTTAAATTTCTCATTGGGATAATATTCAAATCGCATATTGGTCATGTAGCGATCAAAACCCGTATTTTTGATAATACCATTTTCATTATAATAATTTAGGTTCGCTTTGTAGTTTAATTTCTGATTCCCACCATCAATCGCCACATTGTGGGTCTGGTTGTAGGTTGTCGCATAAAACAGGTCCTGCCAATTGGTAGAATTATTGTAATAAGGGTTCAAACTATCCGATAGCATGGGGGTTTGTGAAATTCGGTCGAGGTCATCCTGCGACAATGCATTTCCATAGATCTGCAATAGCTTTAGACGACGCTCTAGATTACCCCCCAAAGTTGGACGCAACTGAGGCGGTGTTTTCAGGAAGAAATTGCCCGTATACCTCACCCTGGGAACCTCGGAGTTCCCCCGTTTCGTATTGATAATAATTACGCCGTATGCAGCCAACGATCCGTACAACGATGTTGCTTGCGCATCTTTAAGCACCTCGATACTTTCGATATCCTCAGGTGGGATTAATGATAGTGGGCTGATGCCTGGCCCTTGCTGGCTTAATCCGAGTTCATTGGCTCTATCTGCATCCATTGGGACGCCATCAATGACATACAAGGGTGAAGTGGGTGTTAGAAATGACTGATCACCGCTACCCGTAACACTGATAGTCGAAAGCCCACGGATTTGAGTAGACCCTCTAAAACCGGGTGCTCCGGTATTTACCTGTATATTAAGACCCGCAACCTTACCCTGAAGTAAATTTTCTACGTTCGCCGATGGAATATCCTGGATTTCTTTTCCACTGATCTTAGTCGAGGATCCAGTAGTCGTCTCTCTCGGGCGCTTTACATAGCCCCTAACAACAACTTCATCCATTTGATTATCGATCTCTTTTAATTGAACGATTACATTTCGGTCTGACCGCACCGTCATAGTGGCTCCATCATAACCAATTAATCGAAAGGCAACCGAAGTGCCTGTTGCTGTCGTTAAGCTAAATGCTCCGGACGAATTTGTCGAGGTCGCCTCTTTTCCAGATTTGCCAAAACGTACTGTAACACCCGCCAATGGCCTTCCTTTGTTATCTGTTACCTTACCCGACATAATGACTGTCTGCGCAAAAACCTTCGCCGAAAGAAACACACACAATATCAACAGCATGCAGCTGTTATAAAATATCTTAAATTGCATAGCTATTTCAATTATTCATTATCAAATCGTGGATTCTCCCTTTGAAAATGGAAAACAATCTCCCAATCCCCCTTAGTAAAAATTTTAAAGTTCAACCCAAAATTGGCTGTAATTAGACCTCCACCGAATCCCTTTCTGGAGTAGGAAAAATCGACCTTTGCGCTATTTCCATTTGTATACTTTGTTGGAAAACTTGTTAGAGGAATTGGATAAGCTACATCATATTGCACATAAGTAGCCGTTTTTTTCATGTTAAAGCCATGCACCAGTTCGTTCCACTTTGTTTCATTAAAACTATCCGGATTAATGGGCTCACCCTTATTGTTTAAAAAGACAAAGCGTAAATTATGTCCATTCCCTCCGGTAAATCTGCGGATATAGACGACTAGGTCTTTAAACTGATCATCCGTGCGTAATAACTGATTTGACAATTCCCCATAAACCCCATTCATATAAGAAGGCCAGATATAACTTTTCTTTTTTGGATTTTTAGGATCATTTGGATCTGGAGCAGTTTCACCATTATAGGGGTTTTTATCCGAATAAGGTTCATAATCCTGAACACGCCAAGGGAGAATCATAAAATCTTTAATTACGGTGTAACCACCAGAATTAGAGACCTTTAAATCAAAATACCGAATATTCTGCACCAGATCTATACTGTCTTTAGAACGCGGCTCTATCAGCTCATTTGTCGATGAATTCCACAAAATAAAACTACCCGTAGAGTCAACCTCAAAAAGAGGTCGAAACACTAGCTGACGCTTGGCCTCAATTTCTTCCAGGTTCTTTTCAGTACCATCATAGCGGTAAATCCAACGGTAGACAGGTTTGACTTCGAAAAGATCGGTATAAGGTCGCCCATCGCCATAACGGGGGTTAACAATTTCAAAACGCAGCGGTGTGGTCGAATGATCGGTATTAATATTCCCCATCAGCGTAGTTCTTCCCAAGATGGGATAAAAAGATTTTCCGTCGTAAGTCAAGTTGACACTTAAAAATTCCTTTTCATCCGGCAAATTGTAAAGCTTTTTACATCCATTTAAGCAGACGCACATCAAGATGAGCAGGCCCAAGTTGCATGTCTTATTTAGTGTATTGAATTTTCTAGCAATTTTCATGTCCATACATTCTTAAATTGGTTATTGATTACGGTTCATTGTCCAATCTGCCAACTGGAAATCGTTACCACCATGCATACGTGCAATATTCAGACGATAAGCTTTGTACGTCTTTGTATTTGTAAAAAAGAATACGCGTAGTTGAAACCTTTCGTCAAATTCCTCCCCTTGTCTAGAGTCCAATAAGATCCATTTTCCACTTTCTCCATCAAGTCCCTGTAACGTCCAGTCCGTTGGATCCCGATCTTGAATATCATTAGCTGAACGGAGTGTATAACTGTTAGCAAGTACTTCGACAGGAAAATCCCATTGCAAATAGAACTGTCCCGGACTTGATAAAAAGAACTTTGTCTCTGGATTACCATCAAATACATATTTAGATGCTTCGACAGCATTTGGTCCACCCGAAGTTTCCTTCGACGCAGAACCTAGCCCTTTGAATTTTATGAAAAGATTTTCTGGCGGTGGGATATAGATAATCTGACTGACGAATTTGTTGAAACCGAACACATGATCAGGGTTCAATACATGAACAACAGCATTGTCTGTTTGGATATTTAATGAGCTGGTTTCAGTCGTTACCCAGTTACGGTTGAAAACAGATCTTCTCGTATCGGAAAAGTCAACAATCGTAGGACCTCCATTTATATAACCAGATGAAGATTGTTTATTTAATCCAATATGCATTGGATAGCCATATCGAATACCCCGTACGTCCTTGCCATCCTGGCTATTGAGGGAATCACTTGCAATTCTGCCTTGGATAATATATTGGCATAGCAGTGAATCCAGTATTTCATACTTAACTGAATTCAAATATTGTGCAGGCTTGTCAGAGATACTCAACGTATTGTTGAGGTTTTGAATAGCTAGTTGAAAATTGGCATTGGTCAACGCAAACAGTGTCACTGTGCTATCTTCCAATTTTTTTTGCAGACCGATTCTATCGATGACTTTCACCAAAGAATCATATATTCCAGGCTTACTTTTTAGATAACTATATAAATTACCCTTATAGATCGCTTCTTGGGATATGGGCGAATAATAGCCTTTGTCTTTAGCACAAGCATACAGCAGGACGGTAATAAAAAGTATATATACACCGCGTACAAATAGGTTATTTCTCATAATTAGTTCTTCCTTTACTTCCAATAAGCATTTTGTTCGATTAACTTATTTTGAGCGAGAATTTCTCGAGCAATTGGCCAATAGATCCCATCGTTAGCGATTAATTGTGCTAACTGCGGATTGTCATGTTTTATCTTTTCCCGTCGAATCATATCATACCATCGCTGTCCTTCACCCATCAATTCCCGTTTTCGTTCTAAAAATATAGCGTCAACCAAATCTCCATTTGTCGTCTCACTATAAACTTTAAGCCCTCTGCGTTCCCTAATTTCATTAAGTAGTTCAATGGCGGTCGATTTTTCACCCAAGACAGCTAAAGCTTCGGCACGTAAAAGCGTAATATCTTCCAAACGAGTCAGTACTGTCGCACTGGTAAATATGCGGAAGGTGGGATCCGAAGAACCTCCCATAATACATTTGATTTTGCTAAATATGGGATACTTGCCGTTGAAGTTTCGGAAATATACTTCTGTCGTAGGATTTCCCAGTGTATCGATACTAAACCGTTGGTCCTTCTTTTCGTTAAATGTTTTTAAAATCATTTCCTTTGGCATATAAATATCCGGTACGGTCTTATTGACAACAGGAGCAGCCAGCGTCAACTCTTCAATATGTCCCGTGAACGATGCCTCCACATGTGCCCATATATAAGGAAATGAGAATAGCTGCTCGGAACGCTTCTCAAAGAAAAATCCATTGCCATCCGTTAAAAACGAAGTAGACAGGTAATAGGCTCCCCCTTTACTATAATTGTCCATCACAAATTGTGAATAAGAAGCCGCATCCGCATAATTGGCTTGCCATGCAGCCAAATGTGCGAGGATAGCATATACCGAAAGTTTCCTGACCAACGCACCATTCCATCTGGAAGATGCTTCATTGTAGTAGTTCCCAATTTGCTGTTCATCACCCGTACTATAGGAATAAGGTAATAATTGAGCGGCATCATACATTTCTTTTTCGATCCAAGCGTACAGTTTTAATCGGTCCTCCTTGGGCTTATTCTCAAAATTTCCATCATGTGAATTCAGTATCAGGGGTACATCACCCCAAATGCGGACCATATTGAAATAAGCGTAAGCACGTAGAAATCGAGCCTGAGCCATATCCACCACCAAATTATTCTCCGTGTAACGCATATCTTTTTCTCTTACTCCCGGTGCGCGCTCCATAAAAATATTAGCAGCATTGACTACAGCAAACCAACGTCTCCAATTCGACAGTGCGTTCAGCGATTCATAATTCGCTTTGAGATCATTCTTAATAATTGCCTTAAGATCTTGACGGGTGGGGCTATCAAAATCCCCCGACCTCACCTCTCCATACAGCCAATAAGCATTATTATCGTCCAAAGCTGCTTTGGTTAAACCGTAAATCCCCATCAAACCTGCCCGCGTGTCTTCCAAAGCATTCCACATATTCTCTTCATTGACCGTTCGAGAAGAGTCTATATCCAGCATTTTCTTACAACCTCCCAGAAGTAATGAGAAAAATAGTGAAACACTCCATATGAGATGATATCTTTTCATTTATTTTCGTTTAAAAGTCAACTTTTATTCCTACCGTATAAATTCGTGGTATCCTCATTTTTGATCCAATATCATAACCCGTATAATCCACGATCTCAGGATCTACACCACTGTAAGATGTAATTGTAGCGACATTATTAGCAGACACATAAGCATAAGCATTTTTGATAGCTTGATTCCGGCCTGCCAAAAGAGATGTTAAGTTATAGCCCAGCGTGATCGCCCGTATTTTAAGAAAGGAGGCATTTTCTAGGAAAAGGTCTTGATCGGCCTGATAAGCAATAACCGTACTCCAAGGATTATACAAGGGATATTTGCCATAATCCCCTCTTTTTTCCCAATAGGTGATCTCCTTGATTGCATCTAGGCTTTTCGCACCTTCATTATTGATAAAATCAAAACGATTGGCCATTTCCTGATTGATGAGTTCCCGACCAAGATTATAATACATGTTCACCCCCAGGTCCCATTTGCCAAAGACAAAATTGTTGTACCAATTGCCAAAAACAGCAGGCAAACGATTGCCCTGCAGTTTCCGATCTTCATCGTTGATCATATTATCACCATTTAGATCCTTCCATATCGGATCACCTGCATGCAATTGAATCGCATTATAAGTCATTCCCTGAGGCACATCAGCATCAGTTTTGTAAATACCGTCGTTGGAAAGCAGCCAATATTGGTCTAAGGGTTTGCCAACCTCCAAAAGATTATTACCGATAACCAGCCTATCGAGACCGTTCGGTAATGCCTTCAATTTATTCTGATTATGGGATACATTGAGCGCTGTTGACCACTTAAAATTATCGGATTGAATGGGATCTAGTCCAACAGTCAATTCAGCACCGATATTCTGCACATTCATCCCAGCTGCATAGCTCGATTTATAGCCATACTCGCTATATGAAGGAATATTAATTAGGTGGTTCTTTGTCTGTTTCAAATAAACATCCAGTGAAACATAAAAATTTTTCTGTGTATTCGCATAGTCTAAACCCAAATTACCCTGGTCTATATAAGCCCATGGAATATGATAACCAACCCACCCCGATTCATACGGCCGTACCAACCCTGCAATCGCATTATAGCCAGCAATAAGCTGATTTCCCGTAAATCCCATTTGAGCGACATAATTAGGCCCTTGCGCAAAATCATCAAACACATTGTTTAGGCCGATACGTCCGACACTAAAACGGGCGGTAAGATCTTTCAGGTCAGTATTGGTCGTAAAGTAGCTATTTTTAATATTCCAATTTACCGACAAGGACGGCGTAAAAATCCAGCGGGCATCCGGTTGCGCATTAGAGGATCCGTCAGAGCGAAGCAATAGCGATGTTTCGACCTTATCCTCATAATTGTAAGTTGCTTTTCCATAAAATGAGACCAGGTTATGACGGATGCGATCTAAAAACTTAAAGATAAGCGCTTTCGGATACGCCGTCGCTTCGAGATAATTTGATTTCAGCGCATCGTCTTCCAACAGATTCACCTTAATAAAATCATTTACACCTTTATAAGCATAAGCATAGTTGTAGCGATAAGTATCCCATTGTAAACTATTGCCAACCAATAGGTTTAACGTATGGCTTTCATTTATATTCCAATCATAAAGAGCTTTATTGTCAAATACCGCCCGCTGATTATAACCATAGTAGTTTGAAGCAAAATTATTGGATTCCATCAACTTACTGTGGTAGAATTGATCCCGATACCCCTCATTATAATCGAGCATTCCTGTTGAAAGAAAATGAAAATTTCCAAAATCAAATTGCAGCTTTCCATACCCCTGCACAACGTTCGTCTTGTTATTATCAAAGCCTTTTTTATAATAGCTCAGGTACTCGTTGTAGACCTCCTTATTAGGTGACAAAGGCGCAGACAAATCTGGGAAATAGGCCAGCTGGGCAAATCTATCCCGCAGATTCAGGTTGCGATTTCGATCGAGCCGAGTGATATTTGCCTGCATAGAGAACGTTAACCAAGTCATCGGCCGCATATTCAGGCCAAACAAAGCATAATACTTATTCAATTTTACCTGGTCGGACACACCCTTATCCTGTGTTGAGCCCGCTGCAAATTGAAAATTTGCACGTGGCCCACCACCGGATAAATTTGCATTCAAATTGTATACTAAACCACTATTGTAATAAGAATCGGTCCAATCGGATCTCCCAAAATAATTCATATTAAGCGAGTCACTCAAATACACTGGATAAGAATCTCCATCATCATACTTGCCATTGGAGGTATATAAATCATAAAATTGCTTTCTGAATTTGTTTTCGTATTCACCATTGATCGTTGTGACATGTGGACGCTCAGCCAATCCCGTATACATGTTGATCGCTATCCGGTTGCTTTTATCGGCTTTATACTCTTTCGTACGAACGACGATAGCTCCATTTGCAGCATTAGGACCATACATCGCCACCGCAGATACATCTTTTAATACTTCAATAGACTTTACCATATCGATATTAATATTTGCAAATAGATTGGTCGCAGGCCCAATACGCTCGAGATTATACGTTTGTACGGCGTAAGCAAAGGGGTGTTCTCCGACCAAAGGAATTCCATCTACAACAACCAATGGCTGATTTTGAAATACATCAATATCAGAAAACAACGGCCTCGAGATGCCTCGAAAGTACATGGGCTGCTTAGTGCCTGATTCGCCGGA
Organism: Sphingobacterium sp. UBA5996; assembly: GCF_002429765.1. Lineage (NCBI taxonomy): Bacteria > Pseudomonadati > Bacteroidota > Sphingobacteriia > Sphingobacteriales > Sphingobacteriaceae > Sphingobacterium > Sphingobacterium sp. UBA5996. The sequence goes on along the minus strand of NZ_DJAS01000014.1, from coordinate 37,793 downwards.
CGGCTCAGTAACGTACAGTCCAGTGTTATTTCCTTTTAGGTATTGCTGCAGGGAAGAATAAGGTAATAAAGCTTGTTTCTTTAGTTCTACTGGATTTACTTGGCTAGTTTTAATCTGAAATATAGAATCCAATTTCGAAGTTCCAATCTGAAGCTTAAGACTATCGGACGGTGATAACACCTTATCTTGACCAAAAGCAAAAGAATAACAGGCACAGGACCACCCTAAAAGAATAAGCCTATCCAAATACCTCTTTTTAATCATGTACATATAAATGATATATAATTAGGTTATTTTTACTTTTCTACTATTACTGGTTAAAATCACCTAAAAAATAAGGCGAAATTTACTGATTTTTCGAGATAGGAAAATTGGTCGATTCCTCTCAAAAATTTATATTATGCGGTATCAAATAGAATTAATATCATAATTTAAGGTTTTAAGTATAAAATATAAAAACGTTTTAGCATAACACAACATAATGGAATGTTAAAACGGATCGGTTTGCTTAATTGGTCTACACTTATCTCACTTGGTTATAATGAAGATATATAGAAAAATGAGAAAAAAAAACTTTATGCGTTATTTTTTTTGTTTGCTAAACTGGTTTAGTAATTAACATTAAGCAATTTATAGCTCAAAAACTGGTTTTTTACATTAATAAAATATGATTTTGCTAAAATGACAGATTCAATTAATTTTTTTTCAAATTGTAACGTCATTCCGCAAATGAATCACAAAACGAATGGACAGTTTCGTACTTAAATGACTAGTAAGTGGATAGCACTATCCCTTCAGATCGCAGGGAAAATAAAAACCCCTCGTAAAGGAGGGGTGTGCATTATAGGATTTTATCTTTTACTCTTATCTATTCGGTTTATTACTCATCTCGAAGACTAATTCACCGCCATCTATAATGCTACTATAAGGTAGTCGCAGATCAGCTAATCTTCGTCCATTTAAAGAAACGGATTTAACGTAAATATTCCTTTCAGACTGATTATGGGCAACTATAGACAGGCTGCGTCCATTTTCAAAATTTACCTTTGCCGATTTTACCAGAGGACTGCCAATCCAATAACTATCTTCCCCAGGTGCAACAGGATAAAAACCCAGTGCAGTAAATAGATACCAGGCCGACATCTGTCCACAGTCGTCATTACCGCCTAATCCCGCATGACCATTATGGTACTGATTTCGGATGATTTGTCTGACACGTGCTTGAGCTTTCCAAGGATTCTTGGTGATGTTGTATAAATAAGCCACATGGTGGGAAGGCTCATTTCCGTGGACGTAATTTCCGATAATACCATCTCGCGTAATATCCTCTGTATGCTCAAAATACTTATCCGGTAATTCCATTGTAAAAAGAGAATCCAAATAAGTCTCTAAGCGCTGCTTACCTCCCATGACTGCCATCATTTCGGTAGGCTGATGCGGTACATAAAGGCTGTAATTCCATGAATTACCTTCAATAAATCCCTGTCCATGTGTATCCAGCACATCAAATTTCTCCTGAAATTTACCCGCTGAATCCTTGGGGCGCATAAATCCAATAGCGGGATCATAGAGTGATTTCCAGCTTTCAGCCCGCTTAGAAAATGTGTTATAGATATCCTCTTTCCCCAATTTTTTCGCTAGTTGCGCGATACACCAATCGTCATATGCATACTCCAATGTATTAGAAACTGATGTTCCCGATACATCTGCAGGAACATATCCCTTATCAATATAAGCACCGATCCCCTCATATTGACGCGTATTTGCTGTTTGAACGCACGCCGCTAACGCCGCTTCCGCATCACCTTTATAGACGCCCTTAAGTATGGCATCAACAATAACAGACACCGAATGATAGCCGCTCATGCACCAGTTGTCATTCGCATAATGCGACCAGATGGGCAACATCTTCAATACACTCTGGTCATAATGAGCCAGCATGGATGCCACAATATCTGCATTACGGGAAGGGTTGATTAAATTCAACAAGGGATGAAAAGCCCGAAATGTATCCCATAGCGAAAAAGAGGTATAATTCGTAAAACCTTTGGCGCTGTGCACCTCCTGATCCAAGCCTTTATACTCACCATTAACGTCCATATAAACCGTCGGCATTAAGCTGGCATGATACATCGCTGTATAAAAATTGACAAGATCTTCCTTGTTCAACATTTCAGCTTCTATCTTATGCAGTTCCTTTTCCCAAGCCTCCTGGCCTTTCTTCACGTACCCATCAAAATTCCAGTCGGGAGCCTCAGCCTCCATATTGGCCAATGCATTCTTCATACTTACAGGACTTAAAGCTACTTTCAGCAGTATTGCTTCGTGTGCCTTTGTATCGAAATCCAAATGAAGCTTCATGTTATGAGCCGCTAAATCGGGGAAATTATTGCGTTGATCGAACTTACGCCAAAAACCATTATAGACAGATTTCCCATCTTCATATTTAGCGCCATAATTTTTAAAAGCTTTGGATGTCTTTATAGCAAAATACACCGTACGGGTTCTTGACCAACCGTTTGTCTGACGGTATCCAACTAACGTAGAATCGTTCAGTACTTTCACAACAGTCCAAACATTTTTTCCTTCGTAATTATAGATCCCAGCAGTTAAATCAACAATTAGATGTGACGCATCAGACTGGTTGAAAGTATACCGATGTATACCCACTCGCGTGGTCGTCGTCAACTCTGCTTTAATCTGATGTTTATCCAGTAAAACACGGTAATAATTGGCTTCGGCCAATTCGTTCGTATGGCTATATGGAGATCGATAACCATCTTGAGGACGATCAGCTGTACCTGGATTTAACTGAACTTTACCTTGGGTAGGCATAATCTGTATATCACCAAGATCGGAGTGACCGGTACCGCTAAAATGCGTATGACTGAATCCCACAATCGTGGGATCATCATACTGATAACCGGCACAATATTTATAAACATCACCATTATAGCGGCCATTGACAGCATAAGATAGCGTATCCGTATCCGGGCTTAACTGTATAGCACCAAAAGGAACTGTAGCGCCCGGAAACGTATGACCCATCCGCGCCGTACCAATAAGCGGTTTAACGTACTGGACTAACTTAGTTTCCTGGGCCTTTAATACAAATGGAATACTAAGTAATCCCCAAAAAGCCAAACGTTTTATATTCATCACTTATGAATTATAATTTAGGATTTTTACTGTAATCCGTCCATAGCTCATCGATCGTCTTTCCAGTTTGTGCTTTCCAGAATGAATCGTTATAGCTTTTGCTACGCATTGCCGCATCCAATTTTTTAACAAAGTCTTTTTTTACATGCGTATTGATCCAATAGAGAAATCTGGCAGTAACGCGATAAGAATCGGTGTATTTCTGATTGTCGCTATAATCTGGCAGCTTCCAATTTGCACCTGCATTGTCAATTCCATCATCAAATCGGACAAAATCCGCTATCCCTTCCGTAATCCACCACGGACCGGCCCCATCAGGATACGCTTGAACAATATGCATTACCTCATGGGTAACTACGTCAATATCACCTGGATTTTTGGCAAACCATCCCGGGCTATAACGGACAATTCCGCCAGCCGTAGCAGCAACACCTTTGTAGTCTGGATCAATAACAAAAGACACTTTTTTTAGGGTCTTATTATTATATTTCTTGGCTAGTTTGGGGTAGTTTTCAAAATAAGCCGTAATGAGCCGATCTTTTAAAGATGGACTAAAATCTTTGTCCTTATTAATCCAAATCAATGTAAAACCACCTTTGCTGATACTATCAACATCCACAGCAACCTTACGGTCACTTTCTGTATGTCTCCAGTTATCTTGCGCGAAAATCGAACAAGAACAGGCCAAGCCAAAGATGGTAAGGCCTACTTTTAGATTTCTAAAGTTTATCATAACTCAAATGCTTATTTCTTTTTGTTCGATTTCACCTTGATATTTGATTGCAAATCTGTTGTCATAGAATATGGCACAGCATTTTTGGATGCTCCCCTAGTATAGTTAGGTTTTGCCCCCATATCAAAATGCAGTGCCCCACCTTCATGCAAAGCTTTGTGACTTAACCAGTTTTTTCCATACTCCTTACCGTTCATCTGTAGTGCATTTACATATACATTTTCGGCCGAATTCTTAGGAGCATCGATGATCAGTGTCTTGCCATTTTCAAACGTTAACGTCGCCTTTTTAAATAATGGCGCTCCAAGCACATATTCATCGGTCGCAGGACAAACCGGATAGAATCCTAAGGCTGAAAAAACATACCATGCCGAGGTTTGACCATTATCTTCATCACCACAATAGCCATCAGGCGTTGGTTTGTACATTCTGTCCATCACCTGACGCACCCAATATTGCGTTTTCCAAGGTTGACCAGCGTAATTGTAAAGATACGGCATATGTTGAATGGGCTGATTACCATGCGCGTACTGTCCCATATTGGCAACTTGCATTTCGCGAATTTCATGGATAATACCCCCATAATAGCTATCATCGAAATCTGGAGACTGAACAAATACCGAATCCAACATACGCACAAATGTTTTTTCTCCGCCCATCAGATCGATCAGCCCTTGAACGTCATGGAATACGCTCCATGAATAATGCCAGCTGTTTCCTTCTGTGAACGCATCCCCCCATTTCAATGGATTGAAAGGAGTCTGGAATTTTCCATCTTTATTTTTTCCACGCATAAGATTGGTCGATGGATCGAACAGGTTCCTGTAGTTCTGTGCACGCTTCGCATAGAGATCAATTTCAGCTTTCGGACGGTTCAACGCTTTTGCTAATTGATAAATTGTAAAATCGTCGTAGGCATATTCCAAGGTACGTGCCGCATTTTCATTGATTTTAACGTCATAGGGCACATAGCCCAAGCTATTATAATAATCAACACCCTTTCTACCAACTGCACTCATTGGTCCCTCGTTATTGGCCCCATGCTGCAACGCTTCGTACAACTTATTGATATCGTAACCGCGTATTCCCTTGATGTAGGCATCCGAAACTACCGAAGCAGAGTTGTTACCAACCATAATATCCGCGTATCCAGGACTACTCCACTCAGGTAAGAAACCGCCCTCCAAGTAAGCATTTAAGAGACCTTCCTGCATTTCCTTATTGATAGAAGGATACATCAAGTTTAAGAACGGATACAATGCTCTAAAGGTATCCCAAAATCCAGTTCCTCCAAACAAATAGCCCGGAAGTGTTTTTCCATTATACGGACTGTAATGGACAACTTTACCCTGCGCATCAATTTCGTAGAGTTTGTTCGGAAAGAATAAGGTCCGATACATGGTCGAATAAAATGTGCGCAATTGATCAATATCATCGCCTTCAACTTTAATTTTCCCTAACGTGGAATTCCAGATCTGACGTCCATCTTCTTTAACTTGATCAAACGACTTGTCCCCCAACTCATTTAAGTTTAATAAGGCTTGTTCGGCACTGATAAAGGACGAGGCAACTTTCACCTGAACGGGTTTCGTTTTATCCTTTACCTTAAATCCAACAATAGCGCCAGTGTGGTCACCTTTGATCTGGAGCTGGCCATCCTTTTTCTCTTTCCCTTCCCAAGTAGCAACATTTGCAAACGGTTGATCGAAAACCAAAACAAAATAATTCTTGAAATTCGCAGGCAGTGGACCACGGGCGTATTTTGATGAATAGCCAACGATCATATTTTTTTCAGGGATAATCTGAACTTCAGACCCCTTTTCATACGCGTCCAACACGATATAAGCGTCGTCTGTCTTATTAAACGAAATCCTAAACATAGCTGCTCGTTCCGTTGGTGTCATTTCCGCAGTGACATCGTGATCTGCCAGATAGACCGAATAATAATAAGGTTTTACGATCTCAGCTTTATGTGAAAACCAGCTCGCACGTTCATCTTGATCAAAGACAGGCTTTCCTGTCACTGGCATAATGGAAAAGACGCCATAATCATTCATCCAAGGCGACGGTTGGTGGGTTTGTTTCAAACCACGGATCTTATCAGCAGTATATTGATACTGCCATCCATCACCATTTTTTCCTGTTTGCGGAGTCCACATATTCATTCCCCAAGGCCGCGCGATTGAGGGATAGGTATTTCCATTGGACAACTCAAATTTGGATTCGGTACCCATTAATGGATTAACAAGATCGACAGCATCCATTTGCTGTCCTCTAAATTTCTGAGCCAAAACCGGTTTTGCGCAAAACAAACCAAAAGACAATAATGAACCCAGAAAAAGGCTTAAAGATTTATTCATTATTTAGGATATATAAATTATTTCTACTAAAACGTATTAGTAAAGATATAAAAAAGAATACTAAATCAAAACAAACCATAGGAATTGAGCCGGAAGGTCTTATGATTTTTACAATACAGGGGTTACAAATCGAGCTATCGCCGTATGCTACCTCCGGATCAATTTGGTTGAAATAATATATTCTTTAGGCGTGGATATCCCCTGATCTATTTCCTTTAACAAAACTTTCACACAAGTTTTAGCCAAAGGTTCTAATGGCTGTTGTATACAGGAAATTTTAGGGTTTAAAATATCAAACAACTCATGATCATCAAAAGAAAGCATCGGAAAGGCATAGTGATTTTCATCCGCTGGCCGCAGTGCTTTTAACCCAAGGATACACAGATAATTTGTCGTAAAAAAGAGACCATCTAACCCAGTCTGCTTCGCTGCCCAATTTTTCAACATACGCGCCCCCTTTTGCTTCAGTTCTTGATAGTGTAATTGCAGGATGCGAGGCTCCATACCGTAGGCTTCACAAAAATCCAAATAGGCACCTTTACGCCCCAACATTTGCGGCTGATCGGAATCGATGGTTACTAATCCAAAATCTTGGCAACCGATAGATTTCAAATGATCGCAGGCTTTTTTTGCACTAACGTCATTATCAATGTGCACATAATGGGTATCCACATCTGGAGAATTTCTATCAAAGACTACTAGTGGAACCCTATGTTCCAATATTTTTCGCTGATATGCTTCCAGATCTACTGTTGGAGCTAAAATAATCCCCTCCACCTTCTTTTCCAACATTGAATCGATGATATCCCGCGCATTTTGTGAATCTCCAAGGGTACTACTGTAGAGGACGTGATACCCTTTTTTTCGAAATAATTCCTCCACATACAAAGCAAATGGCCCAAAAAAAGAATCCCCGATATTTTCCACAATCAGACCAATGGTATTTGATCGCCCTGTTGCTAAACTCTTTGCAAGCGCATTAGGCTTATAACCAACTTTCTCAACGTAAGCAAGTACGCGATTTTCCAATTCCTTACTAATGCGAGCTCGCTCGGCTTTGTGATTGATGACTAATGAAACAGTGGATTTAGAAACATTGAGCTCCTGTGCAATTTCTTTAATTGATTTGGCCATAAAAGCATTTTCATAAAATTAAGGTGAAATTAGAAAATAAATATGAACATATCGGAAATTACAATTGATAGCAGACAATAAATTAACATTCCACTCTTTACTATACAAAAGAATTAGACTGACAATGAATAACAAACAAAGGCTCCTTTACCCCAAAAGATATTTCTGACTACATGTAGATTGGTAAAACATCACCCCAACTGCGGGTCAGTCTTCGAATGGCTTCCAGTCTCGACGCGACCGGCAAACTCACGTACAAATTTGGTATCCGCCGCATGTACAGTCACATCATACCAACCATGGATTTTGTGGGATTCCACAATCCATTTGATAGACATTCCTTCGGCAAGTACACTGGATTTCTTCCAGGTGCTGTAAGCGTTATCCACGGCATGTACACGGACCGGGTTTTTTCCATGATTATAAATCTCCAGCACAAGATTGCCTGTCAACTGGCCTTTCTTCCCGATTTCATAACTTGCTTTAACAGACAGCGGTTCGCCCTCTCCTTTGAATCCGCGCATGAATCCGTTTGGTCCATATACGGTCAGATCATAATAACCATCGCTAAAATCCGCTAAGTTCCAGTCAAAACTAAGCTGTTGCCCCGCAATAACAGCAAATGGCCAAAAGCTTACGCCATCTTTATAGCTGGGTCCACTATAGATATTAAATGGGCTATTTAGCGATTTATTGCCAAAGATGCGATTACCTGCTTCCATTGTCAGATGAATCTGTTTTTGATGTTTAACAAAAGACTCATTCACATAAAGTTCATACGCTAGCGCACTCGAGTTTTTCTGACCTTTTTCCTGTCTTGCCAGTAAAGTGGAATGACCCTTAGCCCGCAACCTCGCCGCCTCCTCTTCCGACCATACGTGAAAATTATTGGGTAGCGGTTTCGATTTTGCCTGATCAATAACATAGATCTGCTGATTCCTATCCAGAAAGGGTAAATCAACAACATCCGCTCCTTCAGCTTTTCGAAATACCGATGTCAAATCGCCCGTAATCGCCCGGCGCCACGAACTGATATTGTCCTCCTTCACCTGCCTACCGAGCTTTTTCTCAAAGAAATGTTCCATAAACTGAATGGTCGATGTAATATCGCAAATCTCAGAGTTTACCCACCCCCCTCTTGACCAAGGAGATGCGACAATCAACGGTACGCGGTAACCAAGTCCAACAGGCCCTTCCGTTGCATTGCCTCTATCCGCAACATCGGCGATCTCCTGAGCCAAACTCACATATTCACCACTATAATCTAATGTAGGTGAAGTTTTTCCAGAACGCTCATCTGCAGGATTAGGTGCCACAAAAGGTGGAACGTGGTCGAAATACCCATCGTTCTCATCATAATTGAGAATAAAGATAGTCTTCTTCCAGATTTCGGGATTCTCCGTCAGAATATTCAATAGTTCAGACACATACCAAGCACCATACATAGGTGCACTCGGATGGTCTGAGAAGCTTTGCGGTGCTACAAGCCAAGACACTGCGGGTAACTTCCCAGATTTCACATCATGTCTAAATTGGTGTAAAACATCTCCCTTAGGAACAGTAATCTTTTCACCTTCATGTGTCACCACGCTTGTCTCACGATAGAAAGAATCACCCTCATTCGTTTGGAAAGCGCGTTCATGCAAGGCACGCTGTTCTTTAGGAAGCTGCTGAAAAGCATGATCCGTAAGTCGTGCCAAATGTTTTTGATAGCTATTCAGCTGCTCCTTCTTCTGCTTGAGTTTATTCTGTGTTTTCTGGACACTCTCAGAGCTATTATTAGCTAATGCTTTTTCAAGTTCTTGAATCTCCGCTGGTAATTCTGCAACACGTCTACGCATAAAATCAAGATGGCTTTTCTTGAATTCAATATGATATTGTGCAAACCATTCCAAATTATTGTCCGTGAAATTACCCAACAGATCCTCACCGTCTAAGCCGCTTTCTATGCTGACTTCATTTTGGTAGACTTTCCAGGAGATCCCTGCTTCTTCCAAACGCTCAGGAAAAGTCTTCCAATGTGCCCAACGGTTAAAATAGATATCTGAATTCCGCACTAATGGCTTCGCTCCTTTATGTGGTACACAGGTTCCCGTCCAAAAGAAATGCCTATTGGTTGTTGTACCTGTAATAGACGAACAGAAATGCTGGTCACAGATTGTAAAGGCATCAGCCAATGCATAATAAAAAGGGATATCTTCACGTGTATAATAACCCATTGTCAAAGGGATCTCTTTTAAGCTCTTGCCCCCTGGGCGTTTAGCGTCGATCCAGTTATCATGCTTTCCATTGTTACGGGCTGCCATCTGATTTTCCCAAGAATGCGGTAAATCTCCCGTCCAGGCAGCATTTGAGTTTTTGATATCCAGTCGGAACGGCGAATAGGTCTTACCTGCAGCCGAGGACTGCAACCATACAGGGTTACCATTAGGCAATTTAATCGCCCGTGGATCATTGAATCCCCGAACACCATGAAGTGTTCCAAAACTATGATCAAAAGAACGATTCTCTTGCATTAATAATACAATATGTTCGGCATCTAAAAAGGTACTTCCTGTTATAGGTTCAATCGCCAATGCACGCTGTATGGCATCTGGCATAGCACTCTGTAAGCCAAAAACACCAGCTAACAATGAAGCCTTCTTAATAAAATCTCTCCTGCTATCCATAAATAAATTTGTTATCTCTCTACTAAATTCAATGGTCTAAAGCGAATATATCCATTCGCTGTCGTTTTTAATGTAACGTTTTTAACAAAAATCCCCGCAAACGATTGATCTCATCTGCGGGGATTGTTTTTTTCGAAGGAATTATTTCAAAAGCCACATCAATTGGTTGATTTCATCCTTACCGCCATATTGGCGGGCGAGTGCTTCATCCAGATTTTGTCCGTTATAGTTGTACTCACTGGCTGGATAACGCCAACGAACAGGTATTTTGGTTGGATCATCTGCATTTAAACTGGATTCTGGGTTGATTTTCCATTTTGGGTAACCCGTACGACGATAATCGTAGTAGGGATTTATTCGTCCCTGCAAGAAACTAGCTAAATACTTTTGCGTCATAATTGCCTCAATCTGCGCTTCTTTAGCAGCAGGGAATTGATTACCATAGGAAGCAGTAGCACTGGCGATATAGGCTTCATCCAAGGGCATATTGTGTGTGTATTGGCTAGTATTTGGGGTGTTGTCAGCAATGAATTTCATTGCTGACTCAATACCTTTTTTATACCAATTGACTGAAGACTCTGTAACCCATCCTCTTGCAGCTGCTTCAGCAACTACAAAACATAGATGCGCATAGCTGTACTGTTGCGTTGGTTCGCCACTTACGAGCTCAGTATAGCGATCATTCAATTTAGAATAATCGTTTTTCTTCTTCAAGTCCGCAATATCGCCAAATGCCAATGATGGATCAATACCAACGTATGCTTCGAAATCACTCACTTGCTTGCCATTGGCAATTTGCAAAGCTGATGGATTTGCATAGAAAAATAGCCTTCTATCTTTATACTGCTTCAAACGATCGATAATCTCCGTAGACACAACGGGATAAATAACGAAACTATTACTGATTTTATAAAAAGGATAGGTTTGACCACTTTTATCCGAGCGTACTAACTGAAAATTATCGGCATTCGCTGTGAATATAGGCTTGTTCGTTAGAATCGATTGAAACCGTCCCTTTAAATTCAAATCTGCATCAGCTTCCTTTTTGCTCAATTGGATCAGTACATTTAACGCAAAACTGTTGACAAGCTTTCTCCATTTTGTTATATCTCCACCATACATCGGATCGCCTGCAAATTTTGCTCCGCTTGCAAAGAGCTGATCTGCTTTTTCTAATTCATCAAGAATACCCAAAAAGACTTCCTTTTGGCTGTCGTATTTTGGAAAATATGTTTTGTCAGACTCCCCTTTTAATGCTTCTTTATAAGGTATATCTCCAACACTCATGGTAGCCTCATAAAATTTTACAGCCCTAGCGAAATACATTAATCCATTGTAGGAATTTGCTAACACATCTGTCGAAGCATACTGTCCCATAAAGTGAGCATCATTGATTGCATTCATCGATATACTCCCTTCACCGAATCCGTTATATTGATACCCTTCAACCAATTCCGTCCATGCAATCTCCTTTGTTAATAAATAGGGCTGCATAAATGATTTCTGAGTAGGCTGGTTCGCTAAATTTAATATGATACGAGTCGCTAACATCGAAGAATTCACTTGAACAGGAGTTTCCGGATTCGTGTTTATCTCATCAAATTTTGAACAACTTGCCAATGAGATTAAACTCCCCATGGCAATATATATACACATTTTTTTCGTTTTCATCTTAATTTTACTGGTTTTTAGAAAGTTACATTTAAATTAAAACCTATGTAACGCATAGATGGTGAGTTCAAATCTTCTGAACCTACATCTGGATCAGAAAAACGGTATTCTTTTGTCCAAAGAAGCAAATTCTGCCCAGTAACCCCCACACTGGCACGCTTAGCTTTAAATTTAGATGCTAATTTCTCAGGGACGCGATAATTGAGCGATAGCTCGCGAAGTTTAATAAATGTCTCATCCCAATAATTACGTCTTCCAGAATACGCAGATTTCCAATAGGTCTCATAAGAAACTACTTTATCATTGTCTGCAAAAACACGCGTGTCTTCTGCAATTTGTCCGTATTTATCATACGTAACACCTCCTGAAACGATCTTCACACCAGGTGCAACAAACGTTTTATTACCATTAACGACCTCTTCGTAACGATATGAATTGTCTGAATCAGGATGCGCACCCGTCTGCCATAAACGAGCGTTCATACCTGAATAAGACATTCCTTTTATTCGACCGTCAACACTCAAAGAAAGCGAGAAGTCTTTGTAACGAAATTGATTTGTCAATCCACCGAACCATTTTGGGGCAGTATAACCATACAACTGAGCAGCATATTTTGCAGATATTGGCATTCCCGAAGCATTGTTAACAATCTGACCGTCAGGCGATCTTTCCCAATCCTTTACTGTAATATAATCCGTCCTAGCTCCTGTTTTAACGTATAATGCATCTGCAGAATAAACAGGATCAAGCTTGTGGAAGAATTCCAAGTTTTGCGACATATTTAAAATAATATCCCATTGGAAATTTTCCTTTTTGATAGCAGCTGTACCCAATGTAATTTCATGACCTTTGGTCATTTTCTCCTCTTGCGTATTAATTAACCGCGAAGTAAAGCCTGATGACCCCGATATGGTTGCATAAGTTGTTACATTATGTAGTAGACGATAATAGCGGGTATAATTACCATAGAATCGATTTTTCCATAATCCAAAATCAAAACCGAACTCTGTTAAATCGCGCTGCGTAGGTGATATGGAGTAATCCTTGATTGAATTCGGATAAGAAGCGGTTGGCAATCCATCCCACACATTGTTGCTAATTGTAAAGGCCTGGTTTATTTCATATGGAGAAGGTACTGTCTTCGTAACGGCCCAAGATCCACGGATTTTAAACATATCCAACCAAGCTGGCTTATTTCCTATAAGATCACTTACGACTATACTACTTGAAACTGAAGGATAAAAATAGGAACGTTGTTCTTTAGATAAAGCCGAAGACCAATCGTTACGTCCTGTCGCTTCTACAAAAACAGCATTACGCCAGGAGACAGAAAGGCGTCCATAGGTGCTGTTGACCATTTCTTTTGTTTTACTTTCAACAGTCGACACTGGATCAATTGAGTTTCGAAGTGAGTAAAAACCTGGAATCGATAACCCATTGACTGTCGTAGCTGTAACGGCATTGTCACGTCGATAAAAAAGAGCACCGCCCACTAATCCGTCGAAGCCAAAATCACCAACTTTCTTTTTCGCTGTAAAGATTACGTCATTTGTTGTACTAAAACCATCCTGATTTTGCATCCAATACTTTCCTTTACTGTCAAAGCCGGAATATCCCCCCCTCGTACCATAAATGCCCATTGGATTGCGTTGCTCTCGTCTTTGTCCATAATAATCATATCCTGTACGTACCATCAGTTTCCCCCAATCAGAAACCTTATAATTCAAGGTCAAGGCAGCGTTCATCTTATTAACCAGCTCAGGGGTAACCTTCTCATAGGCCGTTAAATATGGATTATCATACCAGGCTTTATACATCCAATTTTGAGATTGATCTTTAATCAACCAATAATCTTTGTAATCCTGTAAATTATACTCAGGCCCAGTCCAGACGAGAATATTGTAAATATATCCCTGATCATTATATCCTGCGCCAAAATTACTTGTTGCTGAACGACGGTTATAGGCAAGGCGCGTTTCTATATCAACTTTTTCGCTAATCTTGGTCTGCCCAGCGACAGACATGTTTGTCATATTCAGCTTTTGGTTTGGATATTGCCCTTTATTATAGATATGATTGATCGACGTTCTAATACTTCCGTGTTCACCCTGATTGGTAAAACTCACGGAGTTATTGGATATAAATCCCGGCTCAAGGAAATTCTTAAAATTGTCCTTGCCCCGGGAAAGCAACTCCATCTCTTCTAGTTGTTTTGTCTGTGGGTTCCATTGTTTGGCTGTACGCCCAATATCCAGTTTATCTCCCCACACATAATCATCATTATTAAACTTTCCCCCTTCACCTGAAGAGTAACCATGTTGTACCTCGGGCAAAGCTAGATAACCCGAAAAAAACATGTTATTGCTATTGACGGAGATCTCCGTTCCTTTTTCCGCAAGTCCCTTTTTTGTCGTAATCATAATGGCCCCACCAGCCCCCATGCTACCGTACAAGGCCGTTGCGGTTGCACCTTTCAGAACGTTCATATCTTCGATATTATCTACCGGCACATCACGTAGGGTAAGATTTTCATAGGCGACACCATCGATCACCAAAATAGGCGTTAGTCCCCTTACTTGGATTTGGGGTGTACTGTTAAACTCCGTACTGTTCAAAACACGGACACCCGAAATACGTCCGGTCAATGTGGTTCCTACATCAACCCCCTTTACACGCGTCAGATCATCACCTTTAATGCTTTGCGTTGCATATCCCAGTGCTTTTTGTTCTCTCTTTATACCCAGTGCCGTTACAACAACTTCACCGAGCTCTTCGGAAGATTTGCCTAACTTAATAACATCAGCATTTGAAGCGGATACTTCACTTGTCTGATAACCAATATAGGAGATCAATAAAATGGCATCGTCTGCCACATTTGCAAATCGAAAAGTGCCTTGCTGATCGGTCGTTGTTACTTGTGTACTGCCTTTAACACGTACCGTGACTCCAGCGATAGGCTGCCCCGTTTCTTGGTCGACAACCTTTCCTCGGATCTCTTTGGCTGCATTAGAAACCGGCTTTTCGTTTTTAACCTTAGTATCGTTGCCCGTTTTCCTCGATATCACATAAAGCTTCTCATCAATTTTTTTGACCTCAAGATTTCCGTTAGAAATGGTCTGTATAAATTGAACGATTTGCTCCTTTTTCAGTTTATCAAGGTCGGCGGCTTCATTGATCTTTTGGTTCGAGATAGAAGCATCATAACCAAATTTGACGTTAAATTTCTGTTCCATTCGCGTGAGGAGTTTCCCAATCCCTTCACTGGTAGAAAATTGTGAGGCCAAGGTATGAAGTGCGAGCGACTGAAAGAGCAGTGCACTTCCCATAAGTTTTAAATAGTAATTGGTCCTTTTCATAAATTACTTCTTATAGATAATTGTTTGATTAAATGCGGTATTAAGCATCTTGAGTGACTTTTCTAAATCACTAGCAGGTAGATAACCCGTATAACTTTCAGTCCGGAAGGAATCGATTAATTCAAGATGACTATCGGGATAAAGATTATTTAGATCGGCTACGATCTGCATGAGTGGAACTTGATTAAATGACAAGAGATCACTCTTCCAGTTCGATGCAATGCTCGTATCCGCTTTGGCAACATTAAATTGTCTTTGTCGCATATCGTAGGCGACTTTTTGGCCAGGGGTAACAAATGAATATTGCCCGGCACGTGAGACCCGTACTTTACCATGACTCAACACGAGACTGCTACGTCCTTCAGAACAATTTAAATTAAATGCGGTGCCTAATACGCGTACATCAAAGTCGCCAGAACTGGCGATTACAAAAGGTTGTTCAGCATTCTTAGCTACTTCAAAAAAAGCTTCCCCCGAAAGCTTAATCCGACGTAAACTGTCTGTATCAAAATCTGACAACAATTCAATATGTGCACCTTGCCGAAGAGAAACATGTGTACCATCGGGCAATACAAGCTGCTTAACAAATTTTGTCGGATTGGAATAATGAACAATTTCAGAAACTTTATTAATCTCTTGTTGGCCCTTAAATTTAAATTGGAAGAGGCCAGCAAGACCGATTAAAAGTAAACAGGCAGCGGCGGAAATGACAGACCACCGTCTTTTCCAAATAGGTATTAAGCGCGGAGTCAATGACGAACCTGTAATTGTAAAGAAGATATCCTCGGAAGTCGTTTTATTTAGTTCACAATCGCGATTGTCCAGCGAAACTACCTCCTCGACATCTGGAAGTTCATCCCTGTCACAAGAAGTCAGTAAATCAAGAAATATGGCGTTTTCTTCGGGACTAAGTTCTCCCTTAAGGAATTTTTTATATAAAGCAGCTATTTTGGAATTCATCATTCTATGCCCATCTTTAAATACATATACGTACCTAGATGACCGAAAGACGATGCGGTTCTAAAAAATTTTTAAAAAAATCAATAGGGCTATTGAAATCTCAAAATGATCAAGAATATATTGCCGAACAAACTTGTTGCCCTTAACCAATTGATCACGGACGGTATTGACGGAAATCCCAAGCCTATCTGCAATTTCCTGATTATCCAAAAACTCTTCTTTACTCAACAAAAAGATTTCGAGTCG
Organism: Sphingobacterium sp. UBA5996; assembly: GCF_002429765.1. Taxonomy (NCBI): domain Bacteria; kingdom Pseudomonadati; phylum Bacteroidota; class Sphingobacteriia; order Sphingobacteriales; family Sphingobacteriaceae; genus Sphingobacterium; species Sphingobacterium sp. UBA5996. The sequence continues at coordinate 21,505 of NZ_DJAS01000014.1, read as the reverse complement.
CGATTTTGGGAGTTTTGAAATGGCCTCACGATAAACTCGCTCCAAATCTTTAAACCGAATTGCTTCCTCATTCGAATTGTCTACCAATTTGGTCCAATCGATATCTGTAGCCTGAAATTGGAATCTGACCTTTTGTTTCCGCAATTCGTCAAACACAAGGTTCCGGGCAATCGTATAGAGATAAGACTGTGGATTTTTATTACCATCCAATTCTTCCCATTTTTTCCAAATGCGGGAGAAGGCTTCTTGTACCAAATCTGCGGCAGCTGGTTCTTCTTTAAGGTGTAAATAAGCATATTTATACACTTTATCCTTGTACAGCAAAAAGAATGTTTTAAAATCCAGGACATTATTATTTTCAATAGGCATTCTTCATCACTTATAATTGATCCTACAAGTTTAGTGAGAATTTTTTAAAATATACCATGAGACGCACATCATATACGACCTATAAATCGCAGTTTTACAAGTGATAACACTTTAATTATAATGAATTTATATTAAATTAACACAATGGGTAATCGGCGCTCCATTAAAAATACTGTGATCACTGAATCATATAACCTTATACATCCTGGACAAGCTGGAAATAAAAAAGTCTCTTTGCAATAAGCAAGGAGACTTTTTTTTATGGTCCTGTAATTTTATAGCAGACTACACGAGCTATTTTAATAACGGAAATGGTCCTAAAAAGTAAGTTCCGCGTTTATAGAAACGGAGAAAGAAATCAAGTACCTTATCGTTCACAGGAAAGAAAAATTGCTTATCCACCTCTGCCTTAAATAGATTAATATAATACTTAGGTAACTCGCTTGGAAAGAAATCTTCAACCAAAAGATTCAAGAAATACCGTGCATAAGGCAGTTCTTCCTCACTATCCTTCACTATAAAGCTGTTAGTATCTAATGGAAAAAATTCTTCTATGCCGCCGAACACTTCCAAACCAGTTTTAGGATTAAAGAAAACAGTCACTTTAGCATCTTCTGTAAGATCCAGGTTTGATTCAGGAAGCGGGGATTCTTCTTTACTGGGATATTTTTGCTGATATTTCTTAAAAAAATCAGTTGCAAATTCCTTTACTTCTTTTCCTTCCATAAACGCAACTGCTGCCTTATGTTCTGCTTGGAATAATTTGCCCATATCTTTCAGCTGCTTTTCAGTTTTCTTTAAGCTCTTATCCTTTCCATTCAATGCCTCAATACGATACGTCATCTCATACTGCTCAGGTAAATCAAAATTTACTTCGTCGGGGTTAACAACGGTCATGATTCCAGACAAGTTCCAGGCATCTTTCCATGGTACAATTTCCATGTAGAAAGATAACGTTTCTGTAGGCTCAACAAATTGCTGTATGGAGTCCTTAAAGATCTTAAACGGAGTTTTTGTGCCGATATGCTTTACATGCACATACAGCTCGTCTGTCTTTACATATTCAAAAAAGCTATTGATGCGGTTACCTAGCGTTTTGACAATACGGTATAGCGCATGTTCCTTTCCTATCACCTCAGCGACAAATTCAGAAGCCTTCAATGCAAACAAATGTAGTCTATAATTATTGAAGTGGTTGTCTCGCACACGATAGATCATCTGTTGTAATTGATTTTGGTCGTGTTGATATCGTCCAATCTCAGCAACTTGCATCAAATGATTCAAATTGGTATTATATTCGCCCGCCGTCAGGTAATTTGTAGCAACAAGTTTCTCTATAAAATTACGGACGTCAAAATAACTCGCACCTTCTTCCAAAACATATTCTAGCTTTAACTTCTCATTTTCAGGCGCAACCTCATAATGCTCTTCCAAAATTGAATAGGCCAAATCTGTAATCAACTGAATCAAACGTCCACGTGGATCGATAAACAAATGTGGATTACGTTCGCTGAAAAACAACCAAGTCAATACAGCAATATCTTCGCTATTAATATCCTCGGCGTAATAATCTGTCAAGGCATCATCAGTATAGAAAGGTAGAAGTTGATTATACAGTTCTGTATGGATTGTTCTAAATGCGGAAAAAATTCCTGTTTTTGCGATAACATCTTCTAAGTAACAGGTCAGATAGATACTCAATGTTTTTAAAGCATCTGTATGTATTAGATCATTCGTTTCTTGCTCCTCAAACCAAAGCGTAGATAAACTATCATTGATTTCATTTGCAACACGTAAATAATAACTATCTATTTCATTTGTTTTTTGATAAGTGTGGTGTGCAATCCAATCTTGAATAAAAATTCTGTTTCCTCTCATATGAAAAATGCTAAAACCAAAAGTAGCCAAATTTTCGAAATATCCATATGGGCAAAATATAAACATCAATTAAAATAGTAGACTGTGGTTAAAGCAGTCACAAATAGCAAAAGATACCTAACTATTCGAGGTATAATTTACTAACACTGTCCACTGAAGCACTTGCAATTAGCGTAATTCGAGAAATTATACCCGCCAAAAGAATAAAATTGCCACAAATAAAAAGAAGAGATACCCAAATAGATATCTCTTCTTTTTATTAAAAGTTAAAAGGGATCTGTCAATCACCCTGTAGCAATCACATTCTTACTATCACCAAAATGATCTTGCAACGTAGGATTCAAAATAGCGCATGTTTTCAATAAATCACGTACCGGATATTTGGCCACAACATCTTCCAGGGCCGCCAAATGCCGTTCGTGGTGTACATCTGTTCCTACAAAATCATACATCCCCGATTTAATCATAGTTAAGGCTGTAGATTTCACTTCAACACCATAATAACGACTAATTGAGAGCAAATTAAGCTGTAACATGCACCCTGCATCCTTGATCTGCTTATACATATTGAAGTTGTAATGATAGTAGTTATAACGCTCTGGATGTGCCAAAATAGGTTGATAGCCCAGATTTTGTATATCCAATATGGTTTGAAATAGCGCTTTGGATTCTTGTAAATAGGACATCTCGATCAATACATATCCCCCCGGCATAACACACAACTCATTCGATTGGATGAGATTTACAATACCGTCATCAATCATATGCTCTGCAGCGGAATGGATTTCCGGCATATTAGGGAGCCCCTTCATACCAGCTAAAAGCTTACCCTTAGCCGCTTCAATCGTACGAATTGAATTTGGATGTACACCATCCATAATATGCGGTGTACAGACATATTTCTCAAAGCCCATCCTTCCAAGTCCTTTCAACAGTGTCAAGGATTGCTCAATAGATTGACTTCCATCGTCTATTCCAGGCAGAATATGGTTGTGCATATCCACTTCCAAGAAGGCCAATTTTCCCACAACCTTTACTTTTGAATCCTGAGTTTTTTTCCCAAACAGTTTTGAAAATATCCCCATATTGTGCTGTATAAATCGTTTAGTTAGTCTATTAAAGTAGTTTGTTAAACACCAAATGTACCATAAACAAGCCAAATAAACTTAATATTATTTTAACATTATGAAAATATAACCATAATATTACAAAATTGATCAAAACAATAGTGTAATAAATTTGTTTTGACCGCCTTTTAGTTACTTTTTATTTAATTCTTTGATAATCTGATCCATTAAATAACTGACTGCGCCATCGCTTGTCTGAGGTAACCGTGTAGACATTTCAACTTCAGCGCGGTTGCCTACGATTCCTTTGGAAGTAATTGCAGTACTGCCATATTGATTGAGTTGTGTCAACATTTCTTCCCATTGTTTCCCTGGTGAAACACCCATTTCCTTTAACATATCAGGCAGCTTTTTTAAATCCATCGCCGCCGACATCTTATTTTGCTTCATCAGCTTGATGAAATCTTTGTTTGTTGGACCACTCATCTTATTTTGACGGATGTCATTTAAAGACAGAGAATCATTACTGACCATAACCAAATCCTCCTTTAGAAGAACATACATTGGAACATCCACATTTTTCTTGGTTGAAAATGCATAAATACCATCATGGACTTGGCCAACATGCTTTGAAACAGCCATTTCTAAGCCTTTTTTGATCAAGCGTTGATCCTTTGATGTAAACATCCAAATAAATACAGGAAGTGTTTCTTCTTTGGTCTTTTTCACTTCGGTTGCATTGTAATCATCGTCATAAGTATAATCGATGTAGTCTTTCTTGAATTTACGAAGACCGTTAACAACTACAAGATGGTCGCCCGGCATTACTTGAGCAATTGCTTTTTCATCTAGTGCTATTTCGAGCGCCATCAGCCCCCATTCTAAAACATCCTGTTGCGGCCCCAGCAAACCACCATAATATTTTGCCATATAGGCCGGCATTTCTGTCAGATAAGCTTCCGAATTAATATTCACATTGAAGAAACCTAAAGTCTTATCGGTCAAATATTTATTAAACTTAGCATTAGGCTTTTTAGCATACATTCTTTTGGACATCTCAGCAAGCCCTTTATCCAATCCAACAGAACCTTTTAATTTCAGCACACTTCCTTCTTGCGCAAAATCCAATATACCATCTTGATATCCGGTTTTGAACTTATCCAGCTTAATCCCCATGTAATAATAAGGAAGTGAGGTATACGGAGTAAGGCCACGATAAAGATCCTCTACACGGGGAACGTACAAGCGAATAAGTCCCATGTTTTTCTGAACTTTCTCCTGATCAGCACTTGATAGGGACTTGTAATTCCCTGCAAGCAACCGGTTAGCTTCGTTCAACAACCACTTTTCAAGTAAGCCATTGCGGATAGAATCATTTTTTCGATTTTGATCTTCATATGCTGTATAAAGTGAATCATAGTAACTCGGGTCATGCATTTCAACTTCTTCACTCCCAACAACATCCACTACCGGCGGCTGAATTTCTGCAGCAGCTAATTCAACGGTATCCGGGTCTACATCGATAGCAACAGGAGGCGATACCTGCTCAGGAAGCTTTACAGCCTCATCCCACACGACCGCTGCGGAATCCATTGCCACCACTGTAGTATCTGCCCAGGCGTCCTCGTCATCGGCCGGACGTGCGATATAGTCTACCTTCTTAATACCATACCGACCAGCGATTGAATCATTATCGAAAAAAGTGGGATTTGCCGTCGCCGAAATAAATCGAGCAATATGATCGTTATAGACCAACATGCTGCCCGCTTTGAGACTGACGCTGCTGTAGCCATTTGAAAATGCTTTTGGTTCACCGGCTGCATGGAGCAATTGTTCAAATTGCCCCTTATTGTTCAAAGAAAATAAGAATTCCGTAAAACTAATACTATCAGTTTTCCTGGTATAAAAATAAGCAGGCTTAGAAAGGTCGACGCCTAAATTTTTGATATCATTGTTCGCAGAAATACCAGCTTTTTCAAAAAAACCCGCTTTTTGAAGTAACTCGTTCAGTTTGTTCGCATTTGCTTTCTGTACAATATCTTTCAGGTTGAAAGCAGCAATCACTTCCACATCTTCGGGGACCTGTTTGATTAGGTCCTGCGCCTGAGCACTTGCCCCGAAGGACAAACAGGCGAATGCAACTAATATAAATTTTGATTTCATCTTATAAATAATTTTTCAGCTGAACCGGACTTGTTGTTCATTTGCAGTTTATGCGCTAAGCACGTCTCGGTTTTCACCCTATTATGAGGTTATTTTGTTAGTGTGATTTTATTCGCCAAACTCGATTTACCATACACCAGATCCATAAAAGGCAACTTCAGCAGTACCCCTTTTTTATTTCCTGCAACCTTTGCCAAACTGTTTCCCTGAGAGATTACAGGCTTTTCAAAACGTACGATCTGTGTATAGAATGCGTCTGCAAACTGGGTTGTATTGTCGCTTCCCAACTGATTGAATTTTGCTTTCCACTCATTGGAAGCCACAAATTTGCGTTCAAATACATGAGATTGCGCATGATAATAATATCGGTTCGAATTCGATATCTTAGTTTTAAAACGGTTTGCCAAGATATCCGAAAAAGCATTCAACGATTCAATCTGGCTAAAATCACAGGAAATATTAACAATGTAATTGGTAAAATCCGTCTTGTACGCTACATTAGAAATACCTTTAGTCTGCTTCAATAACTGAACAGCAGATCGAATTTCCTTCTCCATTTCGGCTTGAGAAGGTATTCGGATTCCCTTTATACTTTTCATCTTCATTAAAGAAGACACCTTCGTCTTACTTTTACTCAAATTTAATGTCGCCGCAATATGCCCAGAACCGTCTGATTTTAAATCAATCTGTTCAACAAAATCAAAACAACTTGACAATGTCAAAGTCATTAAAAAGGCACAAATCACGCCATAGAATCTTCTCAATTTTCTTTTTGCTTTAAATCCATTCATTAGAACTCGGTACGATTAATAATTTGTCAAATCAATATATGTTTTACATCAGCAGCAAACATTGTGCTATTTTTTCTTATTGACAAAATTATTAAAGTCGCGAAAGCATTTCACTACCTGAATTCAGGGAAAAATGAGAATACATATATTAAACCTACTCCTTCACGAAAGAATTAAAGCCGCTATCTTTAGACCATTGCAGTGTATTATAATAGGGATGTATCCACTTATTTAAATCATTAGGGACATAACAGGACAGTCCGGAGTACCGCAAAATGGGTTTACCCAGAAACCTGGCCGTATTCGCCTTATAGATAACCAATTTCGAAACTGTAGCCTCGATAGCTGTTGTCTCTGAGGGCAACATGTTCTGATGCACAAAATCAAGAAAATCAAAACCAGCGGATAAAGACTTCTCGTCAAAATCCAGTCGCTGTAAGTTGTCGCGATATACCGTTGTCAGGGGGGATTTATTCAGTGCAATATGGACGTTGTTTGCAAGATCCGACCAATAGGCATTATTCACTACAGCTATCGTAGCAGACTGATAGAGGCCTGTTAACTGATTATAAAAATTAAAATATGTTGCCGCTGCAGACCTCAGCCCCCGCTCTAGATTAGGATCAAATAAATCTTTCAAGACCAAATGATAAGGCATACTAGTGGATAACACTTCAGCTGGTGAAGCAATCGTATATTTAGCTTTTTCCCGAAGCTGATATAAGACTTCCACACTCGCCATGGAACAGGCATCGAACATTAAAAAGTCAAGCCCAGAAGGAATAACCGTTTGCAGATCCCTGAGTTCAGTTTTGCTTCCCCTGTCTTCGTTAAAAGACATCAATTTGACACCAACATTTGGCAGCCAGTTTGTCGCATGTGACCATAACACAAGCCCTACTGGACGACTGCCGGCATATGCATTCATAGTCAATAGGATTTGTTTCATTACTTGGGGGCTTGCCGAATCTTGATCCCCATATGATTTGATGACTGTACTTTTAATTTCTTGACTTTGATCGGCTACAATTTTGTAGATTTTGGGCGTGGTGCCCGCCAAAGAGGCATATACATAAACATCGGCGTCCAATCCAACCAACCCCTCTTCCATTGCATTGATGCTGTTATAAGCATCTGAAACCAGGTTATTATTAGCACCAATATAAACCAACAACACACGGCTATCGCTCTCCATTAACTTGTCTCTTTTGTCATTGCAACTATTTAACAGCGTCATAGATAAAATAGACAATACCATCAATACGCGGAACATAATCAAATTCATAGTAAAAACACTTAAAAACAGTAACAAATATATCTAAAAATCAAACTGATACATCAATAAAATAATTATTTACACAAAAGAATACGAAGACTTCATATTAATTTAACTTAACTTAAGTATTTTTGCCATTACTTTATTAACAAACACTAACTATCAATATGATTAAGAAGATCATAACTATTCCACAACAGCATATGTTGCGAATAGCTTGCTTTATGATTGCATCGCTTACATTTAATTCCTGTCAGAAGCCTGAATCTCGAATCGAGCAGCCGGCAGTAAAATTTACCCCCACCATCGTCGGCCAAATCAACACAAAAGCTACCGGAACTACCTGGGAACAGAATGACCAAATCGGTGTATACATGTACAGATCAGGTCAACCGTTGGAGTCAGCGACTGTTATCGACCAGGTCAACAATCACTTGTTCACTTTTAATGGTTCGCTCTTTCAAAGCAACAATTCAATTTTCTTAAACGCTGAAAAAGTGGATTTCATCGCATACTATCCGTATAAATCGCTAACAGATTTTCAATATCCAATTGATTTAAGTGATCAGTCCAATCCCGCAGCTTTAGATCTGATGTACGCAAATAACGCTAAAAACATCGATAAAAGTAACAACACCATCCCGCTTAACTTTGTAAGGCAATTGAGTAAAATCAGTATTCATCTCTCCATTACCAATACCGCTGTACTGGAGGCAAATCAAGTTACGGTTAAATTACCAGCAATAAGCACGCAAGGGGGATTCGACTTAACATCTGGAAAATTGACGGTGAATTCAACGGAGAAAAAAGATGTTCAGGGAAAATTAACGGTAAATGCGAATAAAACAGCTTTAATTGAATTTCTACTCCTTCCGGGTGAAGATATCACCGGAAAGGCAATTAAGTTTGTTGCTTCTAATGGCGATAGCTATACCTGGACGGTACCACAAAATCAAAACCTAAAGCAACTGACCGCAGGTAACAGATACAGCTTTGACATCAAAATCGACAACGGTAAACCGAGCGGTGGAGTCGGTGATTCACAAGCCTATCTAGAAATTCCCAAGATGAACAGTCTCAGCAATGATGAGGTTTTTATACAGCATTTTATGCCGGACGCCAGCGACAGTAGAAACTATGCGATGTTATATGACAAAAAATTAAAAATGGCGTATTGGGTAGCTTATCCGTTATACAGCAGCATTTTGGGATCGGGCAATCGCACGGATGCATGGGGATATGATCCGCAAGTCTCTACGGCTTTTCAACCTAATTTATTTAATGGTTTCAAGCCAAGCGGCTACGACAGAGGACACCAATTACCAAGTGCGGACCGCAACTTAAATACAACCCAAAATAAAACAACGTTTTACTTCACCAACATGACCGCACAAGCTTCACGTCTGAACCAAGGTATTTGGGCAAACCTGGAAACGAAAGTCAGAACCTGGACGGCACAGTGTGATACGATGTATGTCGTAACAGGAGCAATGCCTACAACAAGTACCAATACAGTATTGGATTTCGCGCAGGACAATGATGGCAAAGATATCGCCAAACCCAAATATTACTTCAAAGCACTAGCAATGAAAAAAGGATCCGAATATTATACCATTGCCTATAAGATAAATAATGAAACCCCACCTTCTGGAGTAACCTTTGAAAACTATAGATTATCGGTAAGCGACCTTGAAAAGGCTACAGGATTCATGTTCTTCCCCGATCTCAATGACGCTCAAAAAGCAAATATTAACACCTCTATTTGGAAATAATTAATAAACGACTTAGTCATATCAATTCATTTTAATTATGAAAGTAAACCAACTTTTATTCCTAGCGACTGCAGCAGCAGCCATTACAAGTTCCTGCCAAAAGGCACCTGTTTCAGAACAAGAAATTACTAAAGCGGTAACTTTTTCGTCAACAATCTCCAATCAAGTTACGACCAAAGCAACTGGAGCAAACTGGGAAAGCAACGATGCTATCGGTGTTTTCATGAAAACCGGCAGCGGCCTAAGCAATGCATTGGCAAGCAACAAACAGTATGTTACATCGAGTGGAGACGGAAACTTCAAAGCGAATGGCACTACCGAAGAAATCTCTTATCCTGCTGATGGTTCCAACGTAGATTTCATTGCCTACTACCCTTATCAAACAACCATCAGCAACAATGTCTACCCAGTCAATGTAAGCGATCAAAGTCAACAAAATAAAATCGACTTATTATATGCTAATAATGTAACTGGTGCCAATAAAAATACAGCAAACGCCCAATTACAATTTAGCCACAAACTAAGTAAAATTGAATTGACGATTGCGGCCGGAACTGGCGTTAGTTCCCTATCAGGTCTTACCGTAACTTACAATGGATTCAATACAACTGCAAATTTCGACCTTGCAACAGGTACATTAGCTGCTGGCACTAACCCGGCGGCTATCAAAGCAAAAACAACCGCTGGAACAACCACTACATCAGCAGAAGCCATCTTATTGCCTGTCGCCAACATTTCTGGAGCAAAAGTTGAATTCAAAATTGGCAATGAAATCTATACGTGGACTTTACCATCATCAACAACTTACGAAGCTGGTAAAAAATATAGCTATAACATTACTTTACAGGAGGAAGCAGGCAACAATACAGCTATTGTAGCTTCAGGAAGTATTGTTGACTGGACCGATGTACCTTCGGGGTCTTATACTATCGGGAAAGACGAAGAAAATGGCGGTGGCACAACTGATCCCGTTGAGCAGACATTATATACTGAAGATTTTGGTTCAACAATAGTTTCATCAAATACGAAGATCGCAGCATTTACAGGCTGGTCAAATACGGCTGTAACCTATACAGATCAATTTGCGGTGTCTGATATTCGCGTATTAAAATCGGGAGATAACTTAACAAACCACGTATGGCTACCGGCAAATAAAGATGCTGAATTGGCTATTAGCAACATTAACACCGAAAAATCATCCAAATTAAAACTTACATTTGATATCGCCGCTAATGTGTTTAACGCAGGTACAAAATTCGACATCAAAGATCTCTCAATAGATTTAAATGGACAAAAATTTAGTCCAACTTCCAAAGTATTATCGAAAGAAAATAATGATGCAAATATTTTTTACACGGTAGAGGTTGATCTTTCCGCAGCAACATCAGTTCCTGCTAGCTCTAAAATTACATTAACAACAACTGTTACAAATAATACTGTTGGTGTCCGCATCGATAATATCGTCTTAAAAGGCCAAAAATAAAATACAATAAAAACATCTTCAAATGCAACACATCCATCATGTGTTGCATTTGTTAGCTAAATACATTTCACTTTTTAACCTCAAGCTATGTATAAAAAATACATACTTTTTGCGCTCTTATCGGCGGCCAGTACCCCTATCTTTGCCCAAAAGGCCAACGTACAGGGTATCGTACGCAATCAGTTGAGCAAAGAACCTTTTTCCAATGTACGTCTCGTCTTTGAAAAAAATCAAAAAACAGTGGTTACGGATTCCAAAGGAAACTTCAATCTACCGAAGTTAAATTCAGGCGAGGAAACCATCCTGATCACGGGCGGTAACATCCAAGAAACTAAAATTACTGTTCAAATCCCGACCTCCGGTCTGCTCAAAATGGAAGACATTTATGTTCTTCCAAGTACTGACAATGATAATATGGTACAACTGAGCATGGCTGCAGATGATTTATTGGATGATGATAACGAATCTTTCGATCAAAACATTTCGGCCAAAATTATCCTTTCCAATGACGTATACGTTAACAAAATTGGTTATCAGCTCTCACAGTTCCGTTTCCGCCTTCGCGGATACAACAACCGATACGAACAAAAATATATCAACGGTGTACATTTCAATGACCAGTTGCGTGGTGTCTTCAACTACGCCTCCATCGGAGCCATCAATGATTTGACCCGAAATGGTGACGAAGACAACGCCATGGATGCCTCGACTTTTACATTCGGCTCCATTGGCGGCTCTGAAAACATCAACATGCGTGCAAGCACCTTTGCGAAAGGCGCAAAGGCAACAGCTACCTATACCAACCGGAATTACTATAGCCGCAGCATGCTGAGCTATTCTACCGGTCTCATGGACAATGGCTGGGCATTTACAGGGTTGATCGGTGGTCGTTATGCCGATAAAGGTTATGTAGAAGGAACATTCTACAAGAATGTCTCTTATGCCCTGTCGATTGAAAAACAATTCCAACAAGGAAAACACAGCTTATCCCTAGTTACCTTTGGTTCACCCGTAGAGCGCGGTCAACAATCAGGCTCCTTTCAGGAAGCCTACGATCTCCTCGACAATAACCTATACAACCCCAATTGGGGTTACCAAGATGGAAAAATCAGGAATTCGCGTGTAGTAACGGCTTACGACCCTACCGCAATCCTTTCACATATCTGGAAAATCGATCCGAACACAAAACTGACTACAGGTATATCACTGCATTATGGCAAATATGCCAGTACTGCATTAAACTGGTACAGAGCAAAAGACCCAAGGCCTGACTACTACCGCAATTTACCTAGCTACTATACACAGCAAGAGGATATTGACAAATATACCGAAGCATGGAAATCCAAAGCAGTATCTCAAGTCGACTGGGCTAGTTTATATAATCAAAACAAGGAAGCGGTAATGAAAGGTGAGCTTTCAGCACTATATATGGTCGAAAAACGTCACAGCGACCTGCTGGAAAGTAGTTTCAATTCGACGTTAAACAAGACCATTAACGAACATTCAAAGTTAACGGCAGGCATTGCAGTTAAAGGCTCACAATCACAGCAATATAAAACAGTAGACGACTTGTTAGGTGCCGAATATGTATTGGACACCGATAAATACGCAGAACAGGATTTTGGACAAGGAGCTTTACCAGCCCAGAATAACCTGTTAAATCCAGACTTTAAAGCTCGTGAGGGTGATACATTTGGTTACCGCTTCAATATCAATATGAAGTCGGCGAATGCTTGGCTACAAAATGAATACAGCTATTCGAATATCGATTTCTTCTACGGGACACAACTTTCCTATACCAGTTTTGAACGGATTGGTTATATGAAAAATGGACGTTTCCCAAATGATTCTTATGGAAAAGGACAGGAGCATCATTTTGTAGACTATGCATTTAAAGGGGGGATGACCTACAAATTCAATGGACGTCATTTGTTGAATGCGAAAATCAGTTACCAAACCAAGGCTCCTTTGGCCAATGATGCCTACGTCTCACCACGTGTAAGTGACTTCACCTTAGCGGACTTAAAAAGTGCGAAGATCTTCTCAACAGATATTAGCTATATTTTCTCCTTGCCAAAGTTAAATGGACGCTTGTCGGTATTTCAGACTAATTTTACGGATCTAATTAGCCGTCAAAGTTATTACAACGATGCTGCACGTACATTTATCAACCACGGTTTAGAAGATATGGATCAAATTCATAGGGGGGTTGAGTTAGGCTTAACATACAAGATCGATAACAACTGGAGTATTGATCTTGCTGCTACAAAAGCCGAATACTACTATAGTAATAATCCAATGGGGGTCATGAACTCTGAAAATGGATATATCAATGGTATTCCTGCGACTAATGTACGTGAAACAGTATATCTTAATAATTATTATGTTGGCGGAATGCCACAAACAACAGGAACATTTGGCCTCCGCTATTTTGTCGATTATTGGTTCTTTGGTGCCAATGTAAACTATGCAGGCGATATGTACTTAGCCAAAGCACCGCTTCGCCAGTTGATGTCCGACTATTCGACCATCAGTCCGGATGATGCAGAACTTTACGAGGCATACCAAAATTTGACGCATCAAGAGAAATTTAAGAACAGTGCGACTGTAGATCTTTCTATCGGAAAGATTTTATACCTAAAAGATCGTGGTAAATCAATCAATTTCAATTTGGCTGTCAATAACGTATTAAACGACAAAAACATTCGAACAGGCGGTTACGAAAATGCACGCCTGGACATTACCGCACCTAATAAGTTTAATTCGAAATATTATTATATGCAGGGGATCAACTGTTTTTTGAATGTATCCTATAGATTTTAACTTCAATAATCATGAATAAAAAAAATATACAAGCTGTCTATACCACGATGTTATCAGTCATCTGTGTCGGACTTATCCTATTTACCAATGCGTGTAAGCGCGACTATACTGAGCCGCCATTGACTGAACCCATATACAGTGGTCCAGGTGCTAACATCACAATAGGAGCATTAAAAGAAAAATATGCTAACATTGTGGATCCAAAAGTAATTGAAGAAGATTTAATTATTAAAGCATTTGTCACAGGTAACGATATTTCGGGAAATATCTACAAGCAGCTATACATTCAGGACGAAACTGCAGCCATTAATATCGGCGTCGATCAAAACAGCGTTTATTCATCCTTTAGAGCTGGCCAAGAAGTTTACGTTAACCTAAAGGGTTTATCCATGGTCAAATATGGTGGTGAATTGCAAATTGGTTTTAGCGGAACCAATGCGAATCGTATCTCGTGGCTTGTTTTTCAAGAGCATGTACTACGAAATAAGTGGTCTGATGCAGCTAATTTAACGCCGTTGGAAGTCGACCTGTCCAAGTTAGACGCATCAATGGTCAACAAATTGGTCATTATTAAAAATGTACGCTTCAACAACGGCGGCATTAACGCCTTCGCAGGTGGAACCGCTACTGTCAGCGAAGTCGTCAAAGATGCGAATGCCAAAACATTGGATGTTCGCAACAGCAACTTCTCTACCTTTGCTAAAGAGATCCTTCCTAAAGGAAACGGAACACTAGTCGGAATATTAGGTCGTTACAATGGTGGTTGGCAGCTCTTCTTACGTGACAAGACAGATGTTATTGACTTTGATGGTACAGATGCGGGAACAACACCGACTGATCCCGAAACCGGAGGGACACTATTCAGTGAAACATTTGGCAATGGCACTTATCCAAGTGGCAACCGTCCAAAAATTGCAGATTTCACCGATTTCGACATGAAAGCTCCGGTGACCTACACCGAAGAAAGCAATTCCGCCGATATTCGAACAGCGACAGGAATCAGTGCCTCGGTTTGGCTTCCGGCAAACAAAGATATTACACTGAAAATCGCTGGAATACAAACGGCCAACAAAACGGACCTTACATTGAGTTATCAGCTCGTTCCTAATATTTACAATATTGGTGAAGCGACCAACCTTAATGCCATGAAGGTGAAGGTAAACGGAACAACTTATACAATTCCAAGCACACCAGTAGCGATCACCTCAACAGATGACCGTAATAAATATTACACGGTCAGTATTCCTAACATTACACCTGCAGCAACAAGTACCGTCGAATTTATAATGACTGGCGCGGACAATGCATTTGGCTTCCGTTTAGATAATATTAAAATCGTAAGCGCAACTGGCGGAAGCGGTTCAGACAACACGATTATCGTTACTAAATAGATGAAAGATGAACTATAAACACATCAGCTGCATTTTACTTCTCCTTTTATTTGCTGTAAATCCGAGTTTCGCACAAACCAACCGTCGGGTTTACCCCATCGCATTCTACAATTTGGAGAATTTATATGACGCCGTAAAAGATTCTTCCATCAATGACGATGAGTTTACGCCAAAGGGTGCCAACACATGGACAGAAGCCAAATACCAGCAAAAGATTAAAAATATGGCGCGAGCAATTCGCGCTATTGGTTCGCCGAGTTCAAACCTCGGGCCCATAGCTTTAGGCGTAGCCGAAATTGAAAACCGCCGGGTTCTGGAAGATCTTACACGAGATCCCCAACTCCGTGAGCTGGGATTAAAGATCATTCATCATGACTCCCCTGACCGCCGTGGTGTGGATGTTGGATTCCTTTATAATCCAGAATTCTTTACCCCCTATCGCGATCAGGCATATTCCTTTCATTTACCGGAAAATCCCGGGTTCAAGACGCGTGATCAGCTCTTAATATCCGGAACTATTGCTGGCGATACAGTGCATATCATTGTTAACCACTGGCCTTCGCGTTATGGCAATAAATCTTCTGGACTTCGCGAATTCGCCGCAGGTATTACTAAAGGGATATGTGATTCCCTATATCGTGAAAATCCGGAGGCCAAGATTATCATCATGGGCGATTTGAATGATGACCCCAAAGATAAAAGCGTGAAGGATGTCTTGCAGGCCAAGAAAAACCCACAAGATGTACCAACTCAAGGATTGTTTAATACCATGTGGAAGTTTTACGATAAGGGAATTGGATCACTGGGTTATCAGGGGCAATGGAACCTCTTTGATCAGATCATTATTTCCAGGCCACTATTGGATAATAAAAACAAAGGCTTACGTTTCGTCAAAGCAGAAATCTTCAATAGAGACTTTCTGGTTCAACAGGAAGGACGCAACAAAGGTTACCCGCACCGGACATTTTCAGGCGGCGTATTTATCAATGGCTACTCGGATCACTTTCCAACATTGATCTTTCTGGTAAAATAATATAAATGAAATCCGATTAACTCTTCTTAAACGGACTTAAATATAGGAGCTCCTTATATACGAGCTCCTATCTTTTTTTGATATCGCCAGTCTTCAGGAATCTATCATTATACACAAAATATAAACTACCATTTAATCGCACTATTATACCATAGTTAAAACGCAATTTTTTACTAGATTTAAATCATGAAGCTTATCATATTTGATCTAGACGGGACACTACTAGATACATTACAAGACCTTGGAGACAGTTGTAACGCAGTTCTGCAACAGTATGGATATCCAACTCATCCACTCGTAGCCTATAAGAAATTTGTAGGCAATGGGGTGGAGAAACTTATCGAAAGGGCATTACCCGAAGAAGCACGAACCCCACAGACGATGCCGCTCGTACTTGCCGCTTTTAAGAGCTATTACGAGCAAAAACCCATAACACACACAAAACCATATACCGGAATTATACCGCTGCTCCAAGAATTGAAATCCTTAGGTTATCTCATCTCCGTAGCGTCCAATAAGTACCACGAGGCAGTCCTCCCGCTGATGCAGCAATATTTCTCCGATCTTCAATTTGACCTTATTTTGGGACATCGCGCTGGTCATCCAGCTAAACCAGATCCAGCGATTGTCTTAGACAGCCTCCAAACACTGGGCGTCGGCAAACATGAATGCTTTTATGTAGGCGATTCATCTGTGGATATGGATACCGCCAATAATGCCGGGGTAACAGCCATAGGCGTGACATGGGGTTTTCGCGATGAAGATGAATTAAAGGAACATGGTGCCCAATACATTATCCACAGCCCAGAAGAGCTTCTAGGTATTATATAATCGTATAGTATAAAAAGAAAAGCGGCACTCAAATCAATCGTGATCCAGATGCCGCTTTTTTTAAAGCAGGTGACTACATTTTCGCATCCATTAATTGCTCGTTTTGTGTTTTGAGGTTACCCCGCTTTTGGCACACTATCAGCAATCGAAATACTTCTATTCAAAATGCGACAGTATCGGATTATTGATCTGGGCCGAAATTCCATTTGTGAACCGCGTAACGACATTAGAAGAGAATAATGTGCAACAACAACTGAAAGAACTGATTCGACAAAATTTCAATCATCCGTCGATTTATATCTGGGGCATGCACAACGAAGTGTATACACCTACGGCCTACA
Source organism: Sphingobacterium sp. UBA5996 (assembly GCF_002429765.1). Classification (NCBI taxonomy): domain Bacteria; kingdom Pseudomonadati; phylum Bacteroidota; class Sphingobacteriia; order Sphingobacteriales; family Sphingobacteriaceae; genus Sphingobacterium; species Sphingobacterium sp. UBA5996. The sequence goes on along the minus strand of NZ_DJAS01000014.1, from coordinate 4,287 downwards.
CCGTTGATCTCACCACAAAATTAAATGATCTGGCAAAGTCCGAAGATCCGGACCGATATACCGTTTCTGTCAGCGGTTATAATGTCATCGACCACCCGGTCAACAACAATGCAGACGTGCAAGGCATCAACCATTATTTTGGATGGTACAACGGCGAACTGGAAGATAAATCAGCCAAAGACGACGATGTCGCCTCCTGGGCAAAACGAATCAGTGAAGCATTTAAAGATTACCGAATCATCTTTTCGGAATATGGTGCCGAAGCGATTCCCGAAGATCAGGCCGAAGAAATTGGTAACTTTGGCAATCAATGGAGCAACCCTGCCTTTTTCCCCGAAGAATATGCCACCAAATTCCATGAAGTCCATTGGGGAGTAATCGCTAAAAGTCCGATTTTCTTAGGCTCCTATGTTTGGAATACCTTTGATTTTGCGACGCCGATCACCGCACTCAATGTCAATCCCCGAAATTATAAAGGATTGGTGTCCTTTGACCGTAAATTGAAGAAGGATGGTTTTTATTGGTACAAAGCCAACTGGAGCAAAGAACCTGTATTATATATCACACAACGCCGTATGATGAATAGAGGGAATGAAATCACAGCTGTTACAGTTTATTCCAACAGAGGTGAGCCTACATTGATAGTTAATGGACAGTTTATCAAAGGCGCCAAAATTGGTCAGACCAATGTACATTACATCTTCGAAAACGTGAAGCTAAAAAATACAGTGGAAGCGAAAATACGTCCGAAAGATGGCAAGATATTAACCGACCATATTGAATGGAACTATGATCCAGCGTATAAACAGGGTCCATCGGGACCTACTAAATCAAAAACAGAACACGTCGGTCTATAGTTGACCGACAAAAGCCGGGTGTTTACCGAGATTGTTTCGAGATTGGCCTAATGAGCGTGGTCAGTGCGCTATTTCCGTCCTATCTTTGAGTCATCAAATAAGAAATAAAGATTTAAAAAAATAAACATCATGGCAACTAAAACGACATTCAGCATCAACAGTAAAACAATTACTAAAGTTTTTCAAGATCTTTTTGATTCCTTCAAAAGCTCCCGTTTAAAAGTTTCATCCAAGAATGGACAAGAATACTTAAATATTTCCCTGCTTTTAGCTGTAATCATCGGAATTATTTTCCCTGTAGCTTTTATTGCATTGATTATTCTAAGTTTGATTGCACCTATTGAAATTGCAATTCTTCAAGAAGTAAAAGAAGAGCATGCAAATCAAAAGATGATTGAACTCAAATAAAATACTATACTATCACCTACAAAGATGGGCTATCCAATTTTTGGATAGCCCCTTCTTTTATAAAATTCTCGGCATATATCCATACAGTACAATTTCATCTATTCATCCGCAAATGATCAAAATGATCTCTCTACGCTAGCTTTCAGTCAAAAGATGACATAAGATTTCCAAAAAGTAGCTCCCTGTCTACAAGCTTACAATTGGATTTGGTTTTTTAGTGCTAAATTTGAATTCCAAACTAAACAAAATAGGCTATAGTTAATTTATTGGGGTGAAAGAACAATAACGTGAAAAACAGTAGAAAATTATTTATTATCAGGACAGTTTTAATTGCCTTCCTCATTCTTTCCTTGACTTATATCGGTTCGATATTTACCTATCAATATATTGAATACCAAAAAACCGAATCCCGTCTAAATAAAGCATACAGCTCTAAGAATGAATTGACAAATCTTTTTTATGAACTCTTCTCATCATATAACGACTCCGGAAATGCGTTTCGTTCCTACACCGTGGATTTTAGTGCCAAAAATTTAAAGAACTACAGCAATAGTTTGGATACGCTCAGGTTTTATATTGATTCACTATCGGAATTATCTTCACAAAAAGGACTTATTTTCTCCACAAATACTTCCCTGGAACAAAATATTTCCCTCTCGGATGAGTTCGCACGCATTAAAAAATCTGTTGACAACATGATTTTTCTTGCGAAAGACTCTCTTTCGCTCTTAACCAAAACAAATAAAAACATCCGTCCAGGAAATAATAGAATATTTGCAGATTCAGTTGTCAACAAAATATTGCGCGATACTGCTCTTAATGTCAACATGAAAGATACGATAGTTCGAAAAAAAGAGAAGCTATTCACCCGTATTTTCAAAGCCAAAAATGATACCTTGGTCGCAGATAGGCTGGAGCAAAATTTCAATGTTAACCAAATTAAAGCTATACATAGCCAAATCCAAAATTTGATAGAGCAAAATGAGATTTTCCATCTCCAAGATTTCAGTAAGATTCGCCGTTCATTTATGGAGCTTCAGCAGAAAGAAAGGCAGCTTTTACAATCTAACTACAACTTATTCAACACGATTAGTACTGCATTGCTACGAATTAAAACTCATGAAGATGGAATGTTAAGAGCTGCTGAAATTCGAGATTTCAAGCTTTATCGTGAAAACTCCTCCATTTTTGGAAAGCAGGTTATCGCTTCTATTATTCTCATGATAATTATGGTAACACTCCTCTTGTCATACCACTACAATACACTGGTGTATGAACGGAAACTGACCGCTGCCAGAGACTACGCTTTGAAAACAGCAAAGGAGAAGACGAGTATATTAGCCAATGTAAGTCATGATGTACGCACACCGGTCAATTCTTTAGTGAGCATTATTGACTTACTAAAAAACAACGCCGAAAGCAATAGGATCAATCCTATTTTATTAGATGCCATCACACAAGATATTCATGTGATAAATGATACCGTTGAGGATATTTTAAATCTCGGTAAGCTAGAGTCTGGTACATTAGAAATAAAGGCCGAATATTTTTCACCATCTCAACTACTCTTCAATGTGATTAAAATGCTCCAGTCACAGGCAGATAAAAAAGGACTAAAACTTATTAGCTCCATTGATATCGATCGCGACATCTTAATCAAAAGCGGAACATATCGCGTAAGACAGATTGTTTCCAACCTCCTCAGTAACGCCATTAAATATACGGATAAGGGGACGATAGAAGTGAAAGCCTATATCACCAGAAATCAGGGATCAAAATTACATATTGTAGTTAACGATACAGGAATGGGTATTTCTGCAAAAGATCAAGAGCATATTTTTGAACAGTATTATATGACTGATCAAAAATCCAAAAGTAGTTTTGGATTGGGATTGCATATTTCTAAACTCATGGCTGCACAGCTAAACGGAACGTTAAGTGTTAACAGTCAACAAGGTAAAGGATCAACATTTACATTAGTCGTCCCATTTACCGAAGAAAAGAAAAACAGAAAACCAAGCACAAATTTGAGCAAATTATCAAAAGATTTAAGTTTTGTCGTTATTGATGATAATGCAATTAATAATCTATTTGTAAAACAAGCATTGCAACATTTCGAAAATGTAAAGATCTATCAAGATTCAACTGCTGCAATAACTTACCTGAAAGAAAATAAAACGGATATTATTATAACCGATCTCAAAATGCATGGTCCTACGGGCTGGGACATTCTAAATACTGTCAAAGACACCAACCCTATGCGAGGATGGAATAGTAAAGTTATTGCATTAACGTCAGACGAATCACAGGTAACCATGCAGGCTCCAGAAGGCCAGCAACATGAATTTGATGGCATTATGACCAAACCCTTAAACAAAGCTATTCTTGCCGAAATCATTGCGCGCATTTCGTAAATTAAATAATCTTCCCACGTTAATACTTATATCTTCAACGGCATAGAATCAGCCAGCGCTGCCATCAGCCGAAAATGCTCTCCATTCCAATATCTTCCTGTCCCTTACCGACCAAGCTACAATCATTGATAACGATCCGTAGTACAGTGGCCACTAGCCTGACTCCAAAGTAAACAATAGCAGAAAAGTGATGATGAAACGGCTCTGTATATGGACAATAGTTTATGGTGACAGCAATTATAGAAAAACAATATGGCCATGACGAATTATTTCGCCATAAAATCTGTATTCCCAAATTACGATTATAGCCATGTTGTCCCTTGAAGCTAGATTGTCTAGATGGATACTATGCTGATATACCTCACAGAAGAGCGAGTTCCTGTCCATGAAAAATGTTGCTATACCGTTATGGCGATCATGAAACTATATTCCGGAACGAATAAACTATTTACATCTTTTAACCGGATACAGTTATAGAAGATTCATGTAGCAACTACTGGAAATACGAATGATAGCACATAGAAAGTGGACCGTCACTGAGGACAGTGCCGGTTGCGGAGCATGGCCGATGGACCAGCCCCGTCGACGGCCACGGAGGTAGTTAAACG